>JAKIUD010000028.1 GCA_021647765.1 Desulfuromusa sp.
CTTTCTGAAGAACTTCGGGGGCAATGCAAATTGTCCCCGATCATCAAAAGACCATTAATTATGAAAATATTGCGAACTGTACCAAATAATCACGGAATGCTTGTCAAAACAATGTGGCAATCAACAATGGCGTCGCAAAAAATCTGCACTACGGCGTTGCCGCAATTTTTCTCGACCTCGACATACGACATGTTTGCCTTCGCCCTCGAAAAACTACTCCGTCTTGTAGAGCGAATTTTTTGCTTAGCCAGCTAATGATTTATTGCGAGATCATCAATGATTGATAAGGAAAATAGTGTTCCTCTTTCTTGACTCATATGGTGCGTTAGCCTATATTTTAAATACATGTTGATTGTGTCGTTGTGGTAAATTTTCTAAGCCGATATTTCATCGGGAATTGACGCTTTAGTAGATACAGGAGAAAATAATGGGGCAAATTTATGCTGATAATTCCCTTTCGATTGGCCGGACTCCACTGGTGCGGCTGAACCGGGTGATTGCACCCGGTGGGGCGAATGTGTATGGAAAGGTGGAAGGTCGTAATCCCGCTTATTCGGTGAAGTGTCGGATTGGTGCATCAATGATTCAGGATGCGCAACTGAAAGGGACATTAAAGCCAGGCATGGAAATCGTTGAGCCAACCAGTGGTAATACCGGGATTGCTCTTGCTTTTGTTGCAGCAGCTAAAAGGATTCCATTGACACTGACCATGCCAGAAACAATGAGTATAGAACGCCGCAGGATTCTCAAGGCCTTTGGTGCAAAACTGATTTTAACCGCCGGGGCAAAAGGGATGGCAGCAGCGGTTGCTGAAGCTGAGCGGATAGCCGAGGAGAACCCTGAGCGTTATCTGTTATTGCATCAATTTAAGAATCCTGCAAATCCCGAAATTCATTTTGAAACGACCGGTCCAGAAATCTGGGAGGATACCGAAGGACAGATTGATGTTTTGGTTGCCGGAGTTGGAACTGGAGGGACTATCAGTGGGATTTCTCGCTATATCAAAAAAGTTCAAGGGAGGGCAATTCTTTCTGTCGCTGTAGAACCGGCTGCCAGCCCTGTCATCAGCCAACACCTTGCGGGGGAAATGCTGCAACCTGGACCGCATAAAATTCAGGGAATTGGTGCTGGTTTTATTCCTGAAACCCTCGACCTGGATATGGTTGATCGCGTTGAATTGGTCAGCGACGCTGATGCGTATGAATTTGCCAGACGCCTAACCCAGGAAGAGGGGTTGCTATCAGGGATTTCCTGTGGAGCTGCAACGGCAGTTGCTGCCAGATTATCTACACAGCCTGAATTTTCCGGTAAAAACATTGTTGTAATTCTTCCTGATTCCGGCGAGCGTTATTTAAGTAGCGACCTGTTCTCTTGACGATTTAGATAAGGCCAAGCTCTAAGGTGTTACAATCACATTTAAGGATTTTGACAGGATCGATATCACCCCTTGTCTCTGCTAAATGATTCCGCATTATCAGGGGAAATCTTGCTTAGTCAGCGTCTTTTTATGAGATCATTTTTTTCTATGAGATTTTGATCTTCGCTGAAATATGCTATGTTCACGTAATGCGTTGAGTCTGTCTTGTTATGTTTTTTTGTGAGGATTGTTCATGTACAACCCCCCAGAGCAGCAATTGGAACAAAATGAACTTGAAGGTAACATTGGTCTGGTTGGCATCCTGAAACAGTCCAAATTATGCCTTGACAGTCTGGATGAAGATTATGCTGATGGCCGAAGTGAGCTGGAATCTCTCCAGGTACGTTTGCTTGCCGGTCACTTTCGTTTGGCAGTATTGGGTCAGTTTAAACGCGGGAAGAGTACTCTGTTAAACGCTTTGCTTGGGGATAAATTACTGCCGACAGATATTCTCCCGGTGACGGCAATTCCAACTTTTATTGGTGCCGCAGAGAGTATCGATGTTCATGTTGAATTCGAAACCGATGATGATCCGATAAAGTTTACTCCATCATCTGATACCCCTCTGGGGGATTTCCTGGCAGATTACGTGACTGAGGAGGGAAATCCGCACAATCAACGTCAGGTAAAACGGGTTGAAATTGGTCATCCGTCAGTATTGCTCAAGCAGGGCGTTGTCCTCATTGATACTCCTGGTATTGGCTCGACCCATAAGCATAATACCGAAGTGGCATATCGAATTCTTCCCCAATGTGATGCAGCCCTTTTTCTGGTTTCTCCCGACCCTCCTATTACCGAAATAGAACTCGATTATCTGAAGGAGATTCGCAAACGGTTACCACAAACTTTTTTTATTTTGAATAAGATTGATTTTCTTGATGAGCAGGAAAAGATAGCTTCTCTGAAATTTCTGGCCGATCAATTAGCACCATTGTGTGAAGGTGTCCCTCTGGTGTTAGCGGTTTCTGCTCGTATGGGTTTAGAAGCCCGCTTATCTGATGATGTAGCTGGCTGGAAAGACAGTGGCATGCAACAGGTTGAACAGAATCTGATTGATTTTTTTGCTCGGGAAAAACAGCAAATTTTTCAAGAATCTCTGCAACGCCGCATTGGTGATCAGCTTAATAATATCATTATGCAAATACAGCTCTCTTTAAAGGCTTTGCTATTATCAGAAGCGGATCTAAAACAACGAATTGAGCAATTTCGCCAATCAATACCTGACGTGGAGCGGGAAAAACAAGCCTCTGAAGATATTTTGTCTGGAGATTTAAAAAGGGTCATAAAGCGTCTAAATAAAGAGGTCGAAAAAGTTCGCTCTCGAGCAAAAAAAGAAATCATCAGCCAGCTGGAAAGTCTTGTCCAGACAGTTGTAGATACTGAAGAAATGGAACGTTTGGTCAGAGAATCTTTGGCACAAAGAATTCCGGTTTTCTTTGCCCCAGCGATGCGTGAAGTTACTGATATTATCCGTTCTGAAGCGACTGATCTGTTGACACTACATCAACAACGGAGTAATCGGCTGATTGAACAAGTCAGGCAGATTGCCGCTGAGCTCTTTGATATTCCCTATCATGCTCCTTCAGTGGGACGTTCCTACACAAAATTTGAAATAGCGAGTTGGAGTAATGATTTGTTTATCTCCGATATGGATCCACTGGGGCAGCGTCTTTCCCGTAAATTTTTTACCCGGAAGTATCGACGAAAAAAGACCGTTAAGCGGCTGCGAGACGAGAGTCAGAAATTACTAAATCAGAATGTTGAACAAATTAACTGGGCGTTACGGCGCGGGCTGGATGAAGGCTTTTGTCAATTCGGTGTCGAATTATCTGAGCAGCTGGAGAAGACCATTTCTGCAACCAGAAAGGCAATGGAAGTTGCTCTGAGTCAGAGTGAATTACAATCACATAAAACCGCTAGCCAAGAGATCAAATTGAAGCAGGCTCTTGGTAAGCTGGAAAAAATTCTCAGGCAGTTGGAACAGTAGCGATAAGTCGTCATCCCCATGAAAGCGGGTATTCAGCTTTTGATAAATCCAAGAAACCTCTGGATTCCCGCCTGCGCGGGAATGACGGGCACTGAAATTTGAAGACTTTTTACACGAGGCTCTTTATTCCATAATTAGATTCGGTAGTTCATCAATATTATCAAGCTCGTTGGGAGGGTATTCATGCAATATCTCTCCACAGCGCTCAATTGCACGACATATTGCTTCACAAGCTGTCCCAGTCTTTAAGCCTTTGGTAATTATTTCAACAATTTCATCCCAAGTATGTTCAGAAACTCTCTCGTTGATACCGCTATCGGCCAGTACGTATACCCGGCGCTCGAAGAGTGAGATCAGAATCAGGATACCGGTTCTGTCACGGGTTTCGTGTACCCCCTGTTCAAGGAAGCTAACTAGAGCTTTTTCTTTGACTTCTGCTGTCAGTTCATCTGGGTGAATCAGTATGCGCTTTAGCTCGGGAAAATTGCGGATTAGCAGTTGGAAAATAAAAAATCCAACGATAAAAACCGGGAGAAACCACCAAATCGATTCACCACCAAATGCCCAACTGATGACTAGCCCGGTTGCTAATGCCAGAGTTCCTCCGCCAATCAATTCAGCACGAGGGTAGTCGTAGGATGAGTCAACAACCATAGGAACAATTTCACCACTGGTTTTTGTTTCAGCCATTTTGACTGCTGATTCAATTTGTTTTTGTTCTTCTGTCGAGAAAAATTCTGACGCAGATACCATTTTGTCCTCTAACCTTCAAGCTATACATGTGGACGTAAATCTACTCCGTTCCCAATATCAGGATTACCAACCTCCGGAGGCGCCACCACCTCCGCCACCACCGCCACCACCTGAAAAACCACCGCCACCAAAACCACCGCCACCAAAACCACCGCCACCACCAAATGGCCCTCCGTAATAAATTCCTCCCCTACGGTGAGTACGGCTGCCGTTTCTGTTACGGATACGACTGAGGAGTGGGGCAAGGAAAAAGAAGAGAAAAATCAATCCCCAAGGGCTGCTTTGTTTCTTGTTTTTCCTCGTTTTCCCCGTCCCGGTGTATTCTCCGCGCACGGCTTCAGCGATGCCGACAACGCCACTGACAATTCCGCCATCAAAATCACCTTGCTTAAACTTCGGTGAGATTTCATTATCGATGATTCGCCCTGTCAGCAAGTCAGTCAAGCGACCTTCTAATCCGTAACCGACTTCAATACGAATTTTTTTCTCGGCCTTGGCAACCAGCAATAGCACACCATTGTCCTTACCTTTTTGGCCGATTTTCCATTTTTGTAATACCTTAAGCGCGTATTCCTCAAGGACTTCATCCTCAAGGCTGGGGATAGTTAATACCGTGATCTGAGTTGAATCACTCTTATCAAAATCCTTGAGAAACTGTTCCAGTTTTAACTCAACTGTTGGTGAGATTATTCTGGCATTATCATTCACATAACCCGTCGGTTGCGGAATATCCAGTGCTGCGGCAGACGTACATACCAGTAACAGCAGGAAAATTGAATGAAACAGATTGCGCATTAGAAAGTGACCTTCGGAGCGGTTGCAGCACCGGCGTCAGCTTTAAACGGTTCTTTTCGCTCCAGTTTGAGTAGGAACTTGTTGGTCAGGTTATTTGGAAAGGTTCGGATTGAGGTGTTGAAGGTTTTGACAGCGGCATTGTAGCGTTGGCGAGCAACATTAATCCGGTTTTCTGTCCCTTCTAACTGGTGTTGCAAATCACGAAAGTTTTCGCTGGCTTTCAAGTCAGGGTAGCGTTCGACAACCACCAACAAACGTGACAGCGCTCCAGAGAGTTCTCCTTGAGCTTGTTGAAACTGCTGCATGGCTGCTGGATCACCCAATTTGTCGACTGAGATATTTGTCTGACCAACTTTGGCACGGGCGTTGACTACTTCAGTCAGGGTTTCTTTTTCGTGAGCCGCATAGGCTTTGACAGTAGAAACCAGATTTGGAATTAAATCAGCACGGCGTTGATAGGTCGCCTCAACATCGGCCCAGGAAGAGAATACAGCTTCTTCATTTTGTTGAATCGTGTTGTAGCCACAACTGCTAAGCAGCAGGACGCCACAAAATAAGATGAGTAAATTGCGGATCTTCATTGTTCTCTCCAGATATATTGTGTTGGGTTGTTGGTAGAAAATTGAGTATAGCACAAAATAATACTTTGATCTTAATTAGAGTTAAGTTTTCCTTCAGGACTCAGGCGTCTGTGGTGAACGTGGCAACTTTGCAATCTGTTCGACAGTTTCGATTTCTTTACGGTTTCCGGCGCCCAATTCTTTAAATTTTCGTGCTGAGGTAAGAACCCGGCTGTCGAGGGAGGCCATCCCCTTATTATAGCTATCAACGGCACGTTCGAGGTTCTTACCCATTTGAGTGAAATGTTGGTTGAGAGTGGCAAGGCGATCATACATTTCCCGTCCAAGTTGACTGATTGCTTCAGCGTTTTCGGTTAATTTTTCCTGTCGCCAGCCATAGGCAACTGAACGGAGCAGAGCAATTAAGGTGGTTGGTGTTGCCAGCAGAACTTTCTGATCAACTCCTGCCTCAATCAAGGCAGGATCCTGTGCCAAGGCTGCAGAAAAAAAGGTTTCGCCAGGGAGAAAGAGGACAACAAATTCTGGTGTTGGCTGGAATTGTTCCCAATAATTTTTTGCCGACAGCTTTTGCAGATGATTGCGAATCTGCCGAGCGTGATGAGCCAGACAAGCCATCCGTTGCTTGTCATCTGTTGCTTCCAGAGATTCAAGATAGGCCTGCAGGGGGGCTTTGGAATCGATGATGATGTTGCGACCGTTAGGTAATTTAATAATCATGTCTGGGCGCAGCCGACCACTATCGGCAGTTTCTTGTTCGACAAAATCGCAGTAGTTGACCATTCCGGCCATTTCGACAACCTTACGCAGCTGGATTTCTCCCCAGCGGCCACGAACTACCGGCGTTCGTAACGCACGTACCAGGTTTCCCGTTTCAGATTCAAGTTTAACCTGACTGCTTAACAACGACTTCAATTGTTCGTCAAGACGGGCATAGGCTCCGCTTCTGGCTTGCTCTAACTGTTCAATTTTTCCATCAACCTTATGGAGTGATTCTTTCAGCGGTTGAACAAGTTGCCCAATCGCTTGTTGACGAGCATCTAAATCTCCTTTGGCTTGTTGCTGAAAAGTTCCCAGAGTTGATTTTGCCAAGTCAAGAAAGCTTTGATTGTTGGCTGCCAGGGCTTGCGCTGAGAGCGCCTGAAATTTTTTTTCCAGCTGTTGACGGTTTTCATCCATAAAACTTAATTTCTCTTTGCTGGCGTGCCGCTCTGCTTCCAGTTGAGCTTCAAAACGAGCAAGTTGCTGGAGTAAATTTTCACGCACATGTTGTTCGCTGCTCATTTTTTTTTGTAGTTTGTGAGCTGCGATCAGATAGGCGGTCAGCCATCCGCAAACGAGACCAATAATCAGCGTTGCGGCTAAAAGTATCCAGATATTGTCAGTCAGGGGGATCATTGAGTTCCTCGAACATGGAGCACAGATAAGTGAGCAAGAGAAAAAGAGCTGGCCTACGATAGCAGAGGGATATAGAATCAACAAGTCACTGTGAAGAAAGAAGCTGATCTGTTTTGTCCAGAAAGGAGAATCAAGTTAATGGCATCCTTTGATTTCGCTCAGTTTCAATTGGAAATACAAAAGCGTTTTTCATTACCCGCAAGCGCTACTGTCGATATTGTTCAACTTTTATCGGAATTGGAAACTGTCCACTCTGATGCTGACTCTCTGCTTGAGCAGCAGACGGATGGTGATCGTAGTTTGCTTGCTTGTGCTCCAGGGTGTCAGGATTGTTGTGTGGTGAATGTTTCGATTACTCTTCTTGAGGGACTTTCTATCCTACAGTTTTTACGTCAGTTGGACTCTGTTGGTTTGGCACAAATTATTGCGCGGTTGGATAAACTCTGGCGTGATGTACGTGGGTTGGATGACGATGAGCGGATGATGTCGCGGCGCAAATGTGCGTTTCTGGATGATCAGGGTTATTGTATTATCTATCCGGTACGGCCATTATTTTGCCGTAGCGTCAGTTCAACCGATGTTGAGCTGTGTCGGGGGGCAATCACCGGACAGGTGTTTGGAGAGCTGCGGCCGGTTATGATGTATCAGTTTCAGCTGCAACTGTATAAAACCATCTTTTTGGGTGTTGCTGATGGGCTGGAGCAGGCGGGTCTGGACGGAAGAAGTTTTCAACTGTGTGGTTTGATTCGCTATTTACTCAACCACCCTGGCCAGGAAAAGGGGCTACTGACGGAATCCTCTCTCAGCTGGAATGACCTTTATCCATAATTCGGTTCAGAACAGAGTGAATCGCAGGTAAAACAATAAGCTGATTGTTGAAACAATCAGACTTAAAACCAAGGTGGCATTGATGTGATCTTTCTTTCTTTGCAGCCGCTTGCTGTTGAAGACGAGTCCTGCGATGCTGGTTAAAAAACTCAATAAAAGCATAAGACCGATGTAGCCTATCAAGTCAGTATTCCAAGTTGGATTCAGCCGTTGTACACCGTAAAAATGATCAAGGAAATTCATCCGTTTTGGTTTTGCTATGGCGATAAGGCAGACCGCAGCAATCAGGGAAATGACCGCAATAGCATTTGACCAGGCGAGTAAGCGAAGCGTCAAATCAATCTTTCTCCGGCGGTTGTTAAGTCTCAGGCTCATCAATTGATCTCTCTCAAATGGTTCTTGGGCTATTCGCAATAGTCTACTTATGCTACTATAGACGAGTTACTTTATCAGTAGAACAGGAAATTTCAGACAGATGGAAAATCCAGCAACAAATGCCGGCAACAAAACTAAAATTTGCGACAAAACAAAAGAGCAGGTGACAACCCCTTCGCTCTTTAAAGTGTTGATGCACAATGACGATTATACCACCATGGAGTTTGTCGTAGAAGTGTTACGTGATATTTTTCACAAGTCAGCTACCGAAGCGGAAAAGATTATGTTGACAATCCATTTCCAGGGAGTTGGATATTGCGGCACTTTTCCTTACGCAGTCGCAGAGATCAAGGCCGATCAGGCGCGTTTAAAAGCTCGTAAGGCCGGGTTTCCTTTGCGCTGTACGCTTGAGGAGGTTTGAGGAGCAGTGGCAGAAATGTTTAATCAAGATGTACAGATTGCTTTTACTCTTGCAGTTCGTGAAGCACAGCGTCGGCGGCATGAATACCTGACGACTGAGCATGTCCTTTATGCATTACTTTTTGAAGAGTCAGGTCAGCAAGTTCTCACCTCTTGTGGTGGTGATATTGACAGTTTGAAAAAGGAACTGGAGAATTTTTTTGACCACCATCTTGAGCATCTTCCTGATTCCGCTGTGGTTGCTGAGGGTGGAGGCGAAGATGTTCCTCGGCAGACGCTGGCATTACAGCGAATGCTCCAGAGAACTGTATTACACATGCAGGCTTCACAGCAAGCAGCGGTCGGGGTAGGTGATCTGCTTGCGGCTATTCTTGAAGAGAATAATTCTCATGCCTGCTTTTTTCTTCAGCAGCAGGGGATTGAACGAGTTGATCTGCTTGATCATATTTCCCATGGGCAATCCTCTTCCGGGGGCAGAGAAAAACCGAGTCAACGTCCTGTTGACCCAGCTCCAGGGGAACGTCCTAAACCAAAACAAAGCCCTGCTGATCCGTTAAAATCCTTCACTATTGATCTGATTGCCCGGGCAAAAGATGGCAAAATAGACCCATTGATCGGGCGAACCCAGGAATTAGAAAGAACCATTCTGATTCTATGCCGCCGCCGGAAAAATAATCCTCTTTTTGTTGGTGAACCGGGGGTTGGTAAAACAGCGATGGCCGAAGGTTTGGCTTTGCGGGTTGCAGAAGGGGATGTCCCCGATCTTTTGGAAAAAGCTGAGATCTTTACCCTCGACATGGGGGCGTTGCTGGCGGGGACAAAGTTTCGTGGAGATTTTGAAGAACGTCTTAAGGCCGTTGTCACGGCCTTGCAAAAACGGGAACAGGCAATTCTATTTATCGACGAAATTCACACGATTGTCGGTGCTGGGGCAACGAGTGGTGGATCCCTGGATGCTTCAAATATCCTTAAGCCAGCACTCGGCTCCGGTGAGTTACGCTGCATCGGTTCAACCACCTACGAGGAATATCGCAATCTGTTTGATAAAGATCGTGCCCTGTCGCGCCGCTTTCAGAAGATTGATCTGCACGAACCTAGCAGTGATGAATCCCTGGCAATTCTCAAAGGGTTGAGCTCTCATTATGAGCAACATCACCAGGTTACATATGCCGATACGGCTCTGGAAGCTGCAGTGCAACTTGCGGTTAAGCATTTGCCACAGCGCCACTTGCCAGATAAGGCTATCGATGTGATCGATGAAGCCGGAGCTCAGCATCGGCTGGATGGGCTGCCCAAAAGAGCAATAGATATAAATGACATTGAGCGGGTGGTGGCACGGATGGCTCGAGTTCCAATACGGACAATCAGTGGCAGTGATCGCTACCGATTACGCTACCTGGAACGTGATTTAAAACGGGTGGTTTTTGGGCAGAATGTTGCGATTGAAAGCTTGGTCAAATCGATTCACCGCTCCCGTGCAGGCCTTGGTCATCCCGATAAACCAGTAGGGTCGCTCTTGTTTACCGGTCCAACCGGGGTAGGTAAGACCGAAGCGGCCAAGCAGTTGGCGCAACAATTAGGGGTGAAATTTGTCCGTTTTGACATGAGTGAATACATGGAGAAACATTCTGTCGCCCGGCTGATTGGTGCCCCTCCCGGGTATGTTGGTTTTGATCAGGGGGGGTTATTAACGGAAGAAGTGGGTAAAAACCCCTGGTCGGTATTGCTTCTTGATGAGATTGAAAAGGCTCATCATGATCTGTTCAATATTTTGCTGCAGGTGATGGATCATGGAACTTTGACCGATAATAATGGCAAAGAAATTGATTTTCGTAATGTTATCCTCATTATGACCAGTAATGTTGGTGGGCGGGCTATGAATATCATTCCGATCGGTTTTGGTAGCCGTGCTGGGGAAGCTCCTAAAAATGCTCTGGAAAAGGTTTTTTCGCCTGAATTCCGCAATCGTCTTGATGCTGTCATTAATTTTGCGCCACTTGATAAAGAAACAATGTTGCAGGTGGTTGATAAGTTCTTGAGTGAACTTTCCAGCCAATTGGCAGAGCGGAATATTGAGCTTAAAGTTTCTGCAGCTGCACGACGAGAGCTCGCTGAGCGGGGTTATGCCCCTCTGTTTGGTGCCCGACCCCTTGCCCGTCTAATCCAAGTTGAGTTAAATGATCCACTGGCTGAAAAAATTCTGTTTGGTGAACTACGTAACGGTGGTAAAGTTCGGGTCGGATACCGGACAGATAAATTTAAATTTCGATTTGATTGATGTCCTGCTACCAACTGGATAACGAGCTCTGGTTTCCACCGCTTGAGGAAGCGGAAGATTATGGTCTGCTCGCTGTTGGTGGTGATCTTTCTCCTGAACGTCTGTTGCTGGCTTACAGCCTCGGTATTTTCCCCTGGTACAATGCGGGTGAGCCAATCCTCTGGTGGTCACCTGATCCCCGTTGTGTCCTTTTTCCTGCCAAGCTCCATGTTTCCCGTTCTTTACAGCGTTTTCTAGGTAAATGTTCCTATCGAATTAGTTTCAACGAAAACTTTGCGGGGGTCATTTACTGGTGTCGTCGCTTGAGGGTTGCCCTTGATGGAAGCGGCACCTGGATTACTCCGGAAATGAAACAGGCCTATACTCGATTACATGAACTTGGTTTCGCCCATTCTATTGAATGTTGGGATGATGATCAGCTGGTTGGCGGTTTGTACGGAATTTGTATCGGCCGCTGTTTTTTTGGTGAATCGATGTTCAGTCGTCGTAAAAATGCTTCAAAAGTTGTATTGATCCATTTGCTGGGATATCTGCAGCAAAAGGGATTCAAAATGCTCGATTGCCAGCAGCCGACCGACCACCTTCTGGGTATGGGGGCGGAGGAAATCTCACGACAGGAATTTGTCCGATATCTAGAACAAGCAGAGGTTCCTCCCCATGGATCATTCGTCAGTCAATTTTGATGGCGACGCCGTCTTGTCCTTCTTTGCGAGCGCATCGTTTTGGAGAAATAGGAGTTTTAATGGTGAAAAAGACCATCAATAAATTAAATCAGGTCGCACCCCGTAGAGGGGGGAAATTGCTTCTGGAGCTTCTCGAAAGCGAAGGGGTGGAATATGTTTTCGGTAACCCTGGAACGACAGAGCTTCCTTTTATTGATGCGCTGATCGGTAGCTCGACGATTAAATATATTTGGGGTTTGCAGGAGGCAAGTGTTGTTGCAATGGCTGACGGATATGCACAGGCTTCGGGGCGCCCCGGGTTTGTTAATCTGCATACTGCTGGCGGTTTGGGGCATGGTCTGGGCAATTTATTGAATGCCCGAGTTTCTGGAACGCCTCTGGTGGTGACTGCCGGGCAACAGGATTCACGCCACTCCATCACCGATCCATTGTTGTTTGGGGATCTTGAAAGAATTGCTGCTCCGGCGGTGAAGTGGGCTCAGGAAGTCCATTCAGCAGCACAACTACCAATTTTGATCCGCCGGGCTTTTGAGGATTGTGCAGCGGCTCAGTCCGGACCGGTTTTTCTTTCACTGCCGATGGATGTGATGGAGGAGATAACGACAGTTCCTATTCCACCACATTCAAATGTTGATCGCCGTCCGGTTGCAGGGTCTCTTGATTTGTTAGCTGATGAGCTTGCGGCTATCAAGCCAGGTCGAATTGCGATCATCGCCGGAGACGAAATTTCTAATCATAACGCTGCCCCGGAAGTTGTCGCCTTGGCGGAAATATTGGGGGCTCCGGTGTTTGGATCTTCCTGGCCGGCTCACTTGCCATATCCAACCAGTCACTCGCTCTGGGTGGGAAATTTACCAACCAAGGCGACAGAAATTGCCGACAAAATTAAAGATTTTGATTGTGTCTTTGCCCTTGGAGGGAAGTCATTTATTACGATTCTTTACTCCGAAGGATCCGCATTGCCGGAAAATTGTGAGCTGTTTCAGTTGTCGGTTGACGGGCGTGATCTGGGGCGGAGTTATCCAACCAAGCTTTCGGTGGTTGGTGATATTCAGAAATCTCTGCAAGTATTGAATAAACTTCTAGCGGAGCGTTTAGCAGGCAAAGTTGATATTTTTGCAGCTTTAGTTAAAAAAGCTGAGCAGGAACAAAGAGATCAGCGGGAGAAACTATCTCAGGATGCAGCCAAGTTATTTTCCCTTGAAGGGATTCATCCCCTTGTTGCCGCTCAAGAAATGGCCAGAGGGATTGGTTCGGATACAGCAATTGTTGATGAAGCGATTGTGACAGCGGCACATTTGCGCAATTTCTTAAACAGTAATCTGACGCGACGCTATTCATTTCTGCGTGGTGGCGCATTGGGTTGGGGGATGCCTGCTGCTGTCGGTTATTCGCTCGGCTTAGGTCGTGAGCCAGTGGTTTGTCCAGTTGGGGATGGTGCAGCTCTCTATTCACCACAGGCGCTGTGGACCTCAGCCCATGAGAGATTGCCAGTAACTTTTATCGTGGTGAATAATCGCGAATATAATGTTCTGAAAAACTTTATGCGCTCACAGCCCCATTTTACATCGACGCAACAAAATAAATTTATCGCTATGGATATTGTGAATCCCCCCATCGACTATTTATCCATGGCTACATCAATGGGTGTTCCGGCGTGCCGAGTTGAACGGGCTGGTGATATTGCAGAAGCAATTCAAGCAGGAATTAAATCGGGATTGCCAAATCTGATTGAAGTCCCGGTGACAGAATAAAGTAAATAACCGGGCTCATTTGTTTATCAGTTCTTTGGGTTGCTGTGCTATAAAGCCATTTTTCTTATGCCCAAAAGTTCTGGAAGTTACGGAAAATGTTACAGCTTAAAAAAATCGATAAATACTTTGCCGATCGAAGAATTTTTTCTGCAATAGACTGGCATATCCGGCCGACGGATCGAATAGGTCTCTGTGGCGAGAATGGAGCTGGTAAATCGACGCTCCTGAAGCTTCTGGCCGGTTTGATTGAGAGCGACGGAGGAACCCTTCAGGTTGCCAAGGGGACAACCTTCGGTTATCTGCCGCAAGATGGACTGGCGCATCGGGGGCGTACATTGTTTGCAGAAACCCAGAGTGGTTTAGAAGATTTACAGCGGATGGAATTAGAACTGCGGCAGTTGGAAAACACCATAGCTGAGACTGCAGAGGTAGCTGAACTGGAACGTTATGCCGAGTTACAGCAGTTATTTGAGCAGCGTGGCGGGTATCAACTTGAATCCGAGGTTGGTCGAGTGCTCTATGGCCTCGGTTTCAGCTCTGCCGATTTTGATAAACCCTGTGAAACATTTTCTGGGGGTTGGCAGATGCGAATTGCGTTGGCAAAGTTACTGCTGCAACGACCCAATCTACTGCTGCTGGATGAGCCGACCAATCATCTGGATCTGCCCGCTCGGGACTGGTTGGAAGATTATTTGCTGAACTATCCTTATGCCATTGTGCTGGTTTCCCACGACCGTTTTTTTCTCGATAAGGTCGTATCGCGAATCGTTGAGATCTGGAATGGTGATTTAACCAGCTATCCAGGCAATTATAGCCGCTATATCTGTTCAAGGGATGAGCGGATCATGGCTTTAAAAGCTGCAAAACAACAGCAGGACGAAGAAATTGAGCGGATTGAAGGTTTTATCAGCCGCTTTCGCTATCAGGCCAACAAAGCTTCGCAGGTGCAGAGTCGCGTCAAGCAGCTGGAAAAAATTGAAAGGATCTCCTTGCCGCCGCAGCGGAAAAAAATCGCGTTCAGTTTTCCGACACCACCAAAGGGGGGGCGGTTTGCTGTGAGTTTGAATCGTGCTTCCCAGCATTACGGAGACCTCAAAGTATTGCAGCAGGTTGATGTTTATGTGGAGCAGGGGGAACGGATTGCTCTGGTTGGGCCTAACGGAGCAGGTAAATCAACTTTAATGCGTCTTCTCGCAGGAGTTGAAGCACCAGTAGCGGGGGAGAGGGTGGAGGGACATAATCTGCTGCAAGCTTATTTTGCTCAGAATCAGGCTGATGAACTGAATCCATCGCAAGATGTTTATGCTGAAATAATGGCGGACTCACCCGTCGCGATGGTTCCACGTTTGCGTAATATTCTGGGTGCTTTTCTGTTTTCCGGTGATGATATTGAAAAATCAGTCAAAGTTCTTTCCGGTGGCGAGCGTAACCGTTTGGCATTGGCAAAATTATTACTGCGACCGGCCAATCTTTTGTTACTTGATGAGCCGACAAATCACCTTGATCTCCAATCCAAGGAGATTCTCCTTGCTTCACTGAAAAAATATCAGGGAACAATCGTTTTTGTATCGCATGATCGGTATTTTGTTGATGCGCTGGCCACTCGTATTCTTGAGGTTGGTCGTGGTCGGGTAGAATCTTATCCGGGAAACTATGAAGATTTTCTGCGGAAAAAACAAGCGCTAGGAGATTTAAGTCACAGCGTTAATCGGGTTGAACAACATTTGGGAAAATCTCCAGAAACAGAGTCGAATGATAAGCAATCCAGAATTCAGGCACATACCAACCGAAGGGAGCAACAGCGCCGTCAGCAGAAACAACAGAAAGAATTGTCCAGGGTAGAAAATAAGATTGAAGTCTTAGAGGGACAGCTGAAAGAACTGGAGCTGCAAATGGCTGATCCAGATATTTATCAAGATCAGAATCAGTGGCGACAAGTCAGTGCTGATCATGTTAGGTTGAAGGAAAACTTGGACAATCTGTATTTGCAATGGGAAAATTTACAGATGCAGGTATCGGAATAAACTGCTATGGAGTTTTTTAGCCATGATTTTTTTGCCACGTGGTAACCCGGTTAGGCAGAAAGTAAACCCGGCCAGGATCAACCTTCCCGAGGCGATGGAGAAATTACGGTCTGTGACCTTTACCGGTTATCTCCGTTTTGATGCGCCACGCGGTGCCGGAGTTGTTTTGTTTGAGGATGGACAATTGATCAGCTCGGTCTTTGTCAGTAATGATGAAGACGAGCGTTTGATTGCTTACGATGCTATTGCCAGAATCTTTGAAATTTCTATTCAGGGCAGTGCGGTTTTAAATATTTTCCGTTTGTCATCCGATGTGGTCTTGGGAATCCATGCCCTTTTGCATGGTCGTTATCTGCAGAAAGGTCAGGATTTGACCCGTTTTGATGTGCGTGCACAGTTAGAGCAAATCAAAGAGGATAAGCTTACTGTGTGTCTGCGGATTTATGCTGAAGAACAGACCGCACTGATTTTTTATGATAGTGGTTATGCGCTTGGGTTTTTTCATGAAGGTAAAACAGAGCTCGAACCAACAGCGGATCTTACGACTTCTGTGGCTCGCTTGCCGGGGGCAAAACTGGATTTAGTGGAAATTCATAGTACTGATGAAATTGTTTTGGCTGATTTGATGGGTTCTGCTGATCTCGGACCAATTTGGCAGCGAACGCGTAAGCTATTGCTGGAGGAACGGCGTCAACGGGAGGAAACGTCGATACGGGCGCAAGAACAGAATCAGGAACAGAAGCGCCAGCATACTTTAACCATATTCAAAACGATTGCTGGAAACCATATTGGTAAGTTTGGGGTAGCTCAGGTTGAAAAGGCATTTGCTCCAGTGAGTTCAGATTTGAGTCCTGGAGAAATAGAAAAATTTTATGTTGATCTGCAGAAACTTGCCAGGCTAGTTGCAAGGCAGGGTAAAATTACGACCATGATTGAAGAGATGAAAAAGCAATTTAACAATAATAACTAATATTCTTAGGTGGTTTTTAGTCTAAAATGGCTAAGAATCAACTTAATAGATGAGCATTCTTGCAAGTTTGCTCATATATGAGGTTTGTTCTTGACCACTTTTCTGCTTTGAATTATACCTATCAGTTCTATAAACTCCAGTTTTTTCTCAACCTTTAATTATTCAGGAGGCACACACATGAAGAAAATGACCATTTTAATCTCAACCTTTGCTCTTGTTTTGAGCATGGCAGCGACAGGTTTTGCTGCGGATACCATTAAGCTAGGTGTTGCAGGGCCTCACAGTGGCGATCTGGCTCCCTATGGTATCCCTGCTATGAAAGCTGCACAATTAGTTGTCAAGAAGATCAATGCACAGGGTGGGATTCTTGGTAAGCAAGTTGAATTGTTGATTCAAGATGATCAATGTAAGCCGGAAATTGCAACCAATACTGCAACCAAGCTGGTTACTGATGGTGCTGATGTTGTTCTTGGTCATATCTGCTCAGGTGCAACCAAGGCCGCACTTGGTATCTATAAGGATGCCAAAATTCCAGTTATGTCTCCATCTGCAACCAATCCACCGTTGACCCAAAGTGGTGATTATCCTAACTTTTTCCGGACTATTGCTTCTGATGATATGCAGGCAAAAATGGCCGTTGATTTTGCTATCAATAAACTGGGTGTGAAAAAAGTTGCTGTTCTGCATGATAAGGGTGACTACGGCAAGGGTTTTGCTGAATTCGCCAAAAAATACCTGGATGAGTCAGGTAAAGTTGACGTGGTTCTGTTCGCAGGGATTACCCCGGGTGCGATGGATTATTCTTCTATTGTCCAAAAAGTTCGTAAAAATGGAGCAGAAGCCTTGATCTTTGGCGGCTATCATCCTGAAGCTTCCAAGCTGATTTCACAAATGAAGCGGAAGCGGCTCAAGACCATCTTTATTTCAGATGATGGTGTTAAGGACAACAGCTTCCTTAAGGTTGCTGGTGATGCTGCAAATGGTGCTTATGTCACCGGTCCTCGCGATCTTTCCGGTATTCCTCTCAATGCCGCTGCAACAGCTGAGTTTAAGGCTGAGTATGGTAAGGAGCCTGGTGCATTTTTCCAGGAAGGTTATTCCGCTGCTCTCGCTTTGCTGAACGCCATCGAAAAAGCTGGTTCTACAGACTATGATGCTGTGACTCATGCATTGCGGACTGAGTATGTTGATACTCCGGTCGGTAGAATCAAGTTTGACAGCAAGGGTGATGCAGAAGGTGTTGGATTCTCGGTTTACAAAGTCGAGAATGGCGCTTTTGTTGAACTTAAGTAGGATATAAATAGACAGCGCATTTTTTGACCTTTTTGCGTTGTATTTAAGCCCTTTCAGGGGGCTGGTGTTCTTACCAGTCCCCTGAGATTTTGTTGAAACCGGAAAAATACAGCCCTTTTCTCTTAACGGCGGTTGGAATTTATGGAATATTTTCTTGAACTTTTCTTCGGTGGATTAACCCGGGGAAGTATCTATGCCTTGATTGCCTTAGGTTACACTATGGTTTATGGCATCATTCAATTGATCAACTTTGCCCACGGCGAGATATACATGATTGGAGCCTTTGTTGCGCTGATTGTTGCCGGGGTTTGTACTATCTACGGGTTGAGTGGTGTTTCTATCCTTATCCTGGCGGGAATTATTGCTGTGATCTATGCCAGTGCCTACGGTTATACGCTGGAAAAAATTGCTTATCGTCCGTTACGTGGAGCCCCGCGGTTGTCACCGTTGATCAGTGCTATCGGGATGTCAATTTTTCTGCAGAACTATGTTTTATTGGCGCAAACTTCTGATTTTTTACCGTTCCCCAGACTGATTCCTGATTTCGCTTTTATGGAACCTGTTGCTCATATCATTGGTTCACCAGAGTTAGTCATTCTGGTGACAACTTTTATAACCATGATCTTGCTGACACTCCTGATCAAGAAGACCAGAGTTGGTAAGGCAATGCGTGCTACACAACAAGATATGAACATGGCACGTCTTGTGGGAATCAATGTCGATCGGATTATATCGCTGACGTTTGTAATTGGTTCGGCTCTGGCTGCGATTGGTGGGGTTCTGGTTGCCTCCTATATTGGACAAGTCAATTTTTATATTGGTTTTCTGGCTGGGGTTAAGGCTTTTACTGCTGCGGTTTTGGGTGGCATTGGCTCAATTCCAGGGGCTGTTCTCGGAGGTCTGGTTCTTGGTTGGGCGGAAAGCTTCGCTGCTGGTTATATTTCCAGTGCCTATGAAGATGTTTTTACCTTTGGTTTGCTGGTTGTCATCTTGATCCTGAGACCTGCCGGTATTCTTGGCAAGGCGAGCAAGCAGAAGGTTTAATTGGTGACAGATATGTTGCAGAATTTTAAAAAATCAATCTTGGTCTCTATCTGGTTTGTCTTTTTAACCTTTCCTCTGATGGTTGTTCGTGTCAATACCATGAATCAAGTGGTTGTCTGGCGGTGGACGAATCTGGTCTGGGTGGCAATTGGTAGCTTTGTCCTTTCCTATCTCTGGCGCTATATGTTGGCGCGACAGCAAGTCAGAAAAAAAGTCGCTGATGAGGGTGGAGAAATCCGCAGTAAGACGCAGTTGCTGCTTGAGGATATGTCCTTCCGCTACAAAGCGATGGGGATTATCCTGCTTGCGGCACTGGTTTTTCCATTGGTTTTTGATACCTATCAAAGCACCATTATGATTTCGGCGTTGATCTATGTAGTTTTAGGCCTTGGATTGAATATCACAGTTGGTCTGGCTGGATTGCTTGATCTGGGCTATGTGGCTTTTTTTGGGGTTGGAGCTTATTCTTATGCGCTGCTGAATCATCATTTTGACCTTGGATTCTGGATCTCTCTGCCAATTGGTGGATTTCTTGGTTGTCTCTTTGGGGTTCTCCTTGGTTTTCCTATTCTCCGTTTACGTGGAGATTATTTGGCCATTGTGACCTTGGGTTTTGGGATGATCTTCAAGGTTGTCATGGAAAACTGGGACAGCTTGTCCTTTGGCCCGAGTGGAATTGCCAATATTGATAAGCCTGGTTTTTTTGGAATAGATCTGAATCTGGCAAATTCTACCATTTATATCTATTACATTATGATCGGGATGGTGATTTTTACTATTTTGGTAACGACTCGTTTAAGAAACAGCCGGATCGGTCGTGCCTGGATTGCCATGCGTGAAGATGAAATTGCCTGCGTTGCTATGGGCATCGATATCGCTCGAACCAAACTGTCTGCCTACGCACTCGGTGCTTTCTGGGCCGGAATGGTCGGGGTTCTGTTTGCCTCAAAAACGACTTTTATCAACCCTGCCAGTTTCACCTTTATGGAGTCGGCAATTATCTTATCTATTGTTGTTCTCGGTGGTATGGGATCTATCCTCGGCGTTATTATCGGCGCGTTTTTCTTGATATTACTTCCTGAGTACATGCGTGCTTTCTCTGAATACCGAATGCTGGCTTTTGGGGCTGCAATGGTGTTGATGATGATTTTTCGTCCCCAGGGGATTATCAGTAACCTCCGACAGACGTATGAATATAAAGGTTCGAAGGAAAAAATCAACAATGGCTGAAAATAAACATAAGTTACTTGAAGTTAAGAGGCTGACGATGGATTTCGGCGGTCTTCGGGCTGTTGACAGTGTCACTCTGGAGGTCTACGAAGGTGATATTGCTGCATTGATCGGTCCGAACGGTGCTGGGAAAACCACTTTTTTTAATTGTATCACCGGCATTTATAATCCAACCAAGGGTGATATTTTACTTCACCCTAAGGGTTTGAAAACGCGTCGTTTGAATGGTCTGAAGCCGAATAAAGTCACAGAAATGGGTTTAGCACGTACCTTTCAAAATATTCGCTTGTTTCCTGATATGACGGTTCTGGAAAATGTCATGATTGGACGTCATTGTCGCACTAACTCAGGAATTTTCAGGGCGATTGTGAGGGGTAGGGGAGTTCGCGAAGAAGAACAGCAAATTATTGAGTCCAGTTATCAACTCCTTGAAAAAGTTGGTTTAGCCAAATTTGCCAATGAATTTTCGAAAAACCTCCCCTATGGGGCACAAAGGCGTCTGGAGATTGCCCGGGCAATGGCTACAGAACCCTTTTTATTATTGCTTGATGAACCCGCTGCGGGAATGAATCCCCAGGAAACGACTGATCTGGAACAGTTGATTTGTAAGATAAGTGCGGAGGGGGAAATGGCCATTCTACTGATTGAGCATGATATGAAGCTGGTCATGAATATTTCCAACTCCATTTATGTTATGGAATATGGCAAGAAGATCGCCGAAGGTGCTCCCCGGGAAATAAAAGATAACCCGAAGGTTATCGAAGCTTATCTGGGAGAAGAAACTGATGCCTGATGGCATCGCCAAAATATCGCTATATGGCGTTGCGGTAAATTTTCTGGATCTTGATATCCTTATGGATGTTTTTTCCTCTGAAAATCCGCCTCCTTATTGGATGTAATATTTGTTTAACCATCCCACTTATTAACGAGATTAGTATGCTTAAAATTCAGAATATCCAAACTTATTATGGGAACATTCAAGCCCTGAAAGATGTTTCGATTGAGATCAAAGAGGGTGAAATTGTTGCTTTGATCGGAGCTAATGGTGCGGGTAAAACAACAACTTTGATGTCAATTTGTGGAATTACCCCACCACGTTCAGGTGATATTTTGTTGGATGGTGATTCTATAATGGGAATTTCTGCAGATAGAATTGTGCAAAAGGGGGTTGTTCAGGTTCCAGAAGGTCGCCGTATTTTTCCTGATTTAACCGTGCAGGAAAACCTCGAGATGGGGGCTTTTTTACGTAAAAATAAGCGTCTGATTCAGCAGGATATGAATTATGTTATGACGCTGTTTCCTATTCTCGAAAAACGGCGTAATCAACCGGGAGGAACTCTGTCTGGTGGTGAACAACAAATGCTTGCAATTTCCAGAGCGCTCATGGCCAGACCACGGGTTTTGCTTCTTGATGAACCTTCCTTAGGTTTAGCTCCATTGATTATTAAGCAGATTTTTGAAATTATCCGCAAAATCAACAAGGAGAGTAATACGACGATCTTTCTGGTAGAGCAGAATGCGAATCAAGCTCTAAAGTTAGCTGATCGTGGTTATGTTATGGAAAATGGACGCATTGCCTTGGTCGATTCAGCTGATAAATTGTTGGCAAATGATGATGTACGGAAAGCCTATTTGGGATTGTAGCAGCTTTTAAAGCTGTGTTTGTGACGCCCTAGACGGCGTTTTTTATTTTTTTGTAACGGATATCCGGCTGAATTTTGCATGGGGATGTTTTCTAGTAATAGAGAAGCTTTATCAATTTATGGGGTTGGATGGTAGATGCGTAGTCTCTTCTCGACAGTAACTAAAAAAGTGATCATTGGCTATCTGGTGGTCGTTGTTTTTAGCCTTCTGGCTGTAGGTTATGCTCTTTCACGGTTACATCAGCAGACTCTTGATACTGAGAACCTTGTCAATGTTGAGTTTCGTACTTTTGAGTTAGTGCGTGATCTGCAACAAAATCTTCTGGCTCAGGAGAATATTGAAAAGCAATTACTGATTCTCCGTGATCCAGCACTGAGTGAATTGCGTTTTAATCGAAATAATGAATTTACCCGCTATGCTCTTGCTTTAAATCGTCCCCCATTATCAGACCAATTAAAGAACTTAATCAAACTTGTTGATAAATATCGACAGGCTGACAATCAGTTAACCGAGGCAATTTTCTGGGAGAACTGGACACAAGCGGAACAGTTATCCGATGAAAAGACTGTCCCTCTACGGGTGCAATTACTCGCTTATCTGGCGGAATTCAGGCAACAACAACAAGAAAATATAAATACCGGACTTGCCAGATTATCGCAACATACCAGCTCAGCTTTCCAAATGACCGCTTTGCTAAGTCTTCTTGGTATTTGTCTTTCGGCTCCAGTCTCTATTGCAGTTATCTTGAATATTCACCGTTCAGTCAAAGAACTCAAAAAAGCAACGAAGCGAATATCTGCCGGGAGATTTGATCAGCAGCCTGAAATTTATGGTAGTGATGAATTTGCACAATTGGCCAACGATTTTGCGCAAATGGGTCAGAAGCTGACTGAACTTGAACAGTTACATCTGGATGCCAATCCGCTAACTTTGTTGCCAGGAAACCTTGCGATCGATCGTGAAATAGAAATGCGTATCAGCAATCGAAAGCCTTTTTCTCATCTCTACATAGATCTGGACAACTTCAAGGTTTATAGCGATCGCTATGGATATAAGGCGGGAAGTGATGTTCTTGCTAAGGTTGGTGAACTACTTAAACATGTGGTTGGAGAGTATGGTAGTTCAGAGGATCTGGTTGGGCATATCGGCGGTGATGATTATGTTGTGCTGAGCAGTCTTGATTCAGGTGAAATGCTGGCACAAAAGATTATTGCAGAATTTACTGAGATAGTCCCATCTTTTTATAATCCTGAAGATCAAAAAGTTGGTTCTTTTGTTGGTGAAGATCGTTATGGGGTGAAACGGACGTTCCCGTTGATGACCATATCGATTGCCGTAATTGCCTCCGATCACTACGAATATCCATCACGCTTGGCAATCAGTCAGGACTGTGCGAGAGTGAAAGAATATTTAAAAATTCAGGAGGGTAGCAATTATATGCTGGAAAGACGAAAATAGTTATGAAGTTTCTTTTTGTTCTATCTCTTTTCCTGTTCTTTACAGGTTGTGCTACTCTTTGCCCACAATCAAAGCAGGCGGTATTGCTGGATGAACAAGATTTCTGTTTGGCTTTTGCGGAGTTCCAGAAAAGCCATAAGATTGATAATTTGCAGAAACTCAAGGTGGATTTCCCTGACAGTGTCTGGGCGACCCGAGCGGAAACAATTATTCTTTATTCACAAGAACTGGATCAGCGTAAAACTCAAATTGAAAAATTACAGGAATCTGGTCGACAACAAGCTCTTAAACTTAATCAGCTGAACAAACTCAATCAGGAATTAGAAAACAAAATTAAGGAGCTGAATAAACTGAATCAGCAATTAACAGATCAGATTGAACAACTTAAAAGCCTGTTGATCCAGTCGGAAACACGTCCCAAATGAAAGATTGAATCCTGATTAATAAAAATCTGGAAGCAGTTTTTCAACCCTTTGCCCGTTCATATTGTGCTGGCCAGGAAAGTTTACTTCCAAGTGCTTGAGCGGCTTCTAGTGGCCAGTAGGGGTTGCGTAGCAGCTCACGTCCCAATAACACCGCATCAGCTAGTCCTGTCGCAATAATTTGTTCAGCCTGTGCCGGTTCGGTAATCATCCCGACTGTTCCTGTTGTCATCCCGAGGATGTTTTTGATTTCAGTCGCCAATGGAACCTGAAATCCCGGTCCGGCTGGTACAACGGCATCAGGAACAAGCCCACCTGACGAACAATCAATCAGATCGATACCTAACGCTTTAAGTCGACGACAGAATTTTATGGACTGTTGTAAATCCCAGCCCCCCGAGACCCAATCTGTTGCTGAAATACGGATAAACACTGGTAGATTTTCCGGCCAATTTTCGCGAACAATTTTCGCAACCTGCAGGGGGAAGCGCATGCGATTTTCCAGTGAGCCACCAAACTCATCATTGCGCTGATTACTCAGTGGTGAAAGAAATTGATGCAGCAGATAACCATGGGCGGCATGTAACTCGACAACCTGAAAACCAGCTTTCAGAGAACGACGGGTTGCTTCAGCAAACTGCTGGATAATTATTTCCAGATCCTCTGTGGTTGCTTCTCTTGGCGTTTGATGTCCAATGCCAAAAGGAATTGGACTGGGTGCCAGCGGTTGCCAGCCCCGTTTGTCAAAATCTACCGGCTTTCCACCCAACCAGGGTGCAGCGACTGATGCTTTTCGTCCAGCATGAGCCAACTGAATCCCGGTGGTGGAACCCTGTTTTTTGATAAAATCAATGCTGGAAGTAAAGGCCTCAGCATGGTCATCACTCCAGATACCCAGGTCATCAGGACTGATTCTTCCTTCAGGAGTAATTGCCACTGCTTCAGTGATTACGAGGCCGGCACCGCCAACGGCTCGACTCCCATAGTGAACAAAATGCCAGCTATCAGGTTTGCCGTCCGAACTGGAATATTGACACATCGGTGAAACAAAAATTCGATTGGGGATAGTCAGTTGACGAAGTTTTAATGGTGAGAATAACTGGCTCATCGGCTTCCTCCTGTATGCTGTGATGACTGAGTCTCAGGTATCTTATCACAATAAAAAAGTGTCGGTGAACTTTTGGTTTTTTTACCCAAATAGTTTTGTGCAAGCGCTTGAAAAAAAGGAAAAAGGAGATATCCTCAAAAGAGGGGGGGATAATGTGAATTCACCTTGAAACGACTACTTTGCGTGTTCTGGCGAACTGAGCGCGGGCGGTTCGTCGGATGGCGATCATTCCCGCACTAGGCAGAGGAGGATAGCTATGAAACTGGCAAAATGGGATCCTTTCCGGGAAATGGAAGGGATGTTGGATCCGTACTCAAAATCCTTAGACTGGCCATTTCGCGGAGGACGAGATCTCAACACAACAGGTGCAGATTGGGCTCCCCGAGCCGACATCACAGAAACAGACGATGCTTTCACTATTACAGCTGAGGTGCCGGGAATTAAACGTGATGATGTGAAGATCAGTATTGAAGACCATGTTCTGAGTATTCATGGGGAAAACAAGCAGGAAAAAGAAGAAGAAGGGAAGAAATTCCATCGTATCGAGCGCTTCTACGGCAGTTTCAACCGAAGTTTTTCACTACCGGAGAATGTCAATGAGGACAAAATCGATGCAATCTTCAAAGATGGTGTGTTGACCTTGACGATACCTAAAACTGAGGTTAAAAAACCGAAGGCCATCGAAATTAAGGTTAAATGAGAACCATGTAAACGTGTTTGGCTGGAATGGATTGAGAAAAATTGGGCAGGGGCGAGATCCTGCCTTTTTCTTTAGGTACCTGGAGCTGCTGCCAGTATTATAATCAGGGCAGTACTAAAGGTTGATAACAGGGTCATGGCACCTCCTCCGGCAGAACAAGGATAAATGACCGTGACCAGCACGCAGCGGCTGGAAACATTGTAGAGTGAATTGAATAGAGTACGAGAAACAGTAAAGTTTTTGCATTTGACCTGAGGCAGGAGCCCAGTGTGGTAGTGCTGCATGCTGGGATGTCCTACCGCGACCGAGATTACTGCAATACTGGTTAAACTAGCGCTATTCAGGACATGTCCTTATTACGTGTCCCCGGATACAAGTTTAACCCTCTATTCCAAGTCGTTTAATCTTCTCAACTAAAGTCGTACGGTTGATCTTTAACAGCTCTGCTGCGCGTGCCTTTACCCCTTTCCCCAAGACCATCGCCTGCTTGATCATTTCCCGTTCAGTGTCGGCAATAATCTGATTCATATCGACTCCCTTACTGGTGATTTGGTGTTTGGGGCGCGCTGTCGCTGGCAAACTCTGAATGATGTCAGAGGGAAGATCCTCACAACCAATAATCATACTGTCTGTCAGTGCGATAGTTCGTTCAATAATATTTTCCATCTCGCGGACATTGCCCGGCCAACTGTAGGCTTCCATTGCTTCTATGGCGTCAGCGCCGATACTGACCTGTGGGCGATTCATCTCTTTGCAAATCTTTTCTGCAAAAAAACGAGCCAATTGCGGGATGTCACCACGCCGTTCTTTCAATGCAGGCAGATGGATTGGAATCACGTTCAGACGATAGTAGAGATCTTCACGGAATTGCCCCGTCTTGATCCTCTCTGGTAAGTCGACATTGGTGGCTGAAATAACGCGGATATCCAGGTGTATCTTGCGGCTGGAACCAACTCGTTCAAATTCATGTTCCTGTAACACCCGAAGCAGTTTCATCTGTAGTTGCCGGGGCATGTCGCCGATTTCATCGAGTAAGATCGTACCACCATTGGCTGATTCTAGTTTTCCAGGTTTGTCGGTAAAGGCACTGGTGAAAGCTCCTTTGACATGGCCGAACAGTTCAGATTCAAGTAAATCTGCCGGGATTGCACCACAGTTGATGGCAACAAAAGGTTTGTCTTTGCGTGGGCCATTGTAATGAATCGCTCTGGCAACCAGCTCTTTACCCGTACCGGAAGCACCAAGAATCAGGATGGTTGAGTCGGTACCAGTGATTTTTTTCATTCGCCTGAAGACCTGCTGCATGACCTGACTGGTTCCAATCATATTATCAAAGCGGTAACGGCCATGCAGTTGTTGCCATAAATATTTATTCTCAAGAACCAGTCGATTTTTTTCCAGTGCTTTAGTTACTTGAATTTTCAAACGTTCAATATTAAAGGGTTTGGTGATGTAGTCGAGAGCCCCTTCCCGCATCGCTTCGACAGCTGTTTCTGTGGAAGCATTTCCAGTAATCAGGATGACACAAGTATCAGGAGAGACCTCCTTAACCTGCTTCAAGAGGTCGATGCCACTGATGCCTGGGAGAAACAGATCGCTAATAATCAGGTCAAACGGCTGCTTTTTGATGATAGATAGAGCCCGCTCCCCGGAATGGCAACTTTCAACTTTATACCCGGTTTGACTAAGGAGTTGAGAGAGGGCTTTGCAACTTTCCGGATCATCGTCAACCAGGAGAATTTGTGATCTTTGTGGCATATTCACTCCCTGGAAAGAAACGTCATTAGATTGACGATTAAGTTAGCATAGAAATAAATGGGTGTCCATTCGGAGTTTTGTGTGCTCGTTTGTATTAGGCAAAATTGTTTCGTCACAAGTAGTACGAATATGGTAAATAATATTTTACTTGTAGCTTGCTGAAATTCTTGAGATTCCTTGAGCATGTTTTGTTGTCTGAGCATTTTGATACCTTTTGTGTTATAAATAAAACCCTATTCTAACTTGACATCGAGTCCTTATCCTTGTTTTTATTCAGGTACTATAGCGATATAACTTACTGACTTTTCAGGGAAAATTCATTTAGAATGAAAAAATTTAGCCAGCCCAAAATAATATATATTTGATAATTCCCCCTTTCTCCAAAAGAGGATAAGTAATGCCTATAACGAAATTTAAAAAAATTATGGCAGCAAATCGTGGTGAAATTGCAATTCGGATTTTTCGAGCTTGTACAGAACTTGGAATTTCAACAGTCGCAATCTACTCGGATGAAGATCGCTTGTCTCTGCACCGTTATAAGGCAGATGAAGCCTACCTGATTGGGCAAGGTAAGGATCCAATTGATGCCTATTTAGGGATTGATGAAATTATCGACCTGGCGCGTAAAAAGGATGTTGATGCGATCCATCCCGGTTATGGATTCTTGTCTGAAAATGCCGATTTTGCCGAAGCCTGTGAACGTGCAGGGATCGCCTTTATCGGCCCCACTCCAGAGATTCAGCGGAAGCTTGGTGACAAAATTTCAGGGCGTCAGGTCGCCATTGAGGCAGGGGTGCCGACTGTTCCGGGAACTGAAAACCCTGTGGAGACAAACGAAGAGGCGCTTATCTTTGCTAAATCAGCAGGTTATCCGATCATTGTCAAGGCGAGTTCCGGTGGCGGTGGTCGGGGAATGCGGGTGGCACAGAATCAGAAGGAGTTGCTCGAAGGGCTAAAAAGTGCAGCCTCTGAGGCGAAAGCGGCTTTTGGTGATGCGACGGTTTTTCTGGAAAAATATATTGAGAACCCTAAACATATTGAAGTTCAAATCCTTGGAGATAAATACGGGAACCTGGTTCATTTCTATGAGCGGGATTGCTCTATTCAACGTCGTCATCAAAAGGTGATTGAAATCGCACCATCTTTGCATTTAACAAAAAAGAAGCGTGAAGAACTTTGTGGGCTGGCGCTGAAAATTGCAAAAGTGGTTGACTATATCAATGCTGGAACAGTCGAATTTTTATTGGATAAAGAGCAGAACTTTTATTTTATCGAAGTGAATCCACGTATCCAGGTTGAACATACTGTGACTGAACTGGTGACGATGCGTAATCTGGTGCAGGCTCAGATTCGTATCGCTGAAGGGTATAAACTTTCTGATCCGGAAATTGGGATAAAAAGTCAGAAAGATATTGAGTTGCGCGGTTATGCAATACAGTCGCGGATTACGACCGAAGATCCGAACAATAACTTTGCCCCTGATTTCGGGACAATTAAAGCATATCGAACTGCTGCCGGATTTGGTGTTCGTCTTGATGCAGCTGCCGGTTACGCCGGAGCGCATATTTCACCATACTATGATTCTCTTCTGGTCAAGATTTCTACCTGGGGTCTGACTTTTGAGGATGCTGCCAGAATCATGCACCGGGCGTTGCAGGAATTTCGCATCCGCGGTGTCAAAACTAATATTGGGTTCCTCGAAAAAGTGATGACTCATCCGGTTTTCCTGGAAGGAGATTGTAATACCTCATTCCTCGATAAGCACCCGGAGGTTTTTGATCTGCGGATCAAAAAAGATCGTGCCAATAAAATTCTCAATTATATTGGCCATACCGCAGTCAATGGTTATCCCGGGATCGTTCCAGAGAGAGCCCTGAAATTTGCGAACCTGCGCGAGCCCGATCTTCCAGAAATTCCCTATGGACAGCAACATCCCCGCGGCACCCGTGATATTTTACGTGAAAAAGGTCCTGAAGGTTTGGCAGAATGGGTGCGTAAACACAAGCAACTGCTGCTGACCGACACCACTATGCGCGATGCTCATCAATCATTGATGGCAACCCGGGTTCGGACGTTTGATCTGGATCGTATTGCCGAAGCGACGGCACATCTGGGGGGTGGCTTATTTTCACTGGAGATGTGGGGTGGTGCAACTTTCGATGTTTCAATGCGTTTTTTGCGTGAGGATCCGTGGGAACGTCTTGATCGTATGCGTAGAAAAATTCCAAACATCCTCTTTCAGATGTTACTGCGTGGTTCCAATGCCGTTGGCTATACCAATTACCCGGATAATGTCGTGCAGGAATTTGTCAGTAAATCTGCTGAAAGTGGCATTGATGTTTTTCGTATATTCGACTCTCTGAACTGGACCAAGGGGATGCAAGTCGCGATGGAGGCAGTGCAAAAAAGTGGGACTATCTGTGAAGCTGCGATCTGTTATACCGGTGATATTCTTGATCTGAAAAGGGATAAATATCCCCTTGAATACTATGTCAATATGGCTAAGGAGCTGGAACAGATGGGTGCTCATATCCTGGCAATCAAGGATATGGCTGGTTTACTTAAACCCTTTGCCGCCGAAAAGTTGATTAAAGCATTGAAGAACGAAATCGGACTACCGATTCATCTCCATACTCATGATACTTCCAGCAATGGTGGCTCTATGCTGCTGATGGCAACTCAGGCTGGTTGCGACATTGTTGATGTTGCCCTCTCATCAATTTCTGGATTGACTGCTCAGCCTAATTTGAATGCACTGCTGGCGACACTGGAAGGCACCATCTGGGATCCACAATTAGATATAGATGGAATGCAAAAGCTGGCCAACTATTGGGAAACCTGCCGGACTTACTACGCTCCGTTTGAATCAGAATTACGCAGCGGTACGGCGCAGGTTTATTATCATGAGATTCCCGGTGGCCAATATTCCAACTACAAACCCCAGGTTGAGGGGCTGGGATTGGGGCATCGTTGGGAAGAGTGTAAAGAAATGTACCGCAAGGTCAACGACATGTTTGGTGATTTGATCAAGGTGACACCTTCATCAAAAATTGTCGGCGATATGGCGATGTTTATGGTGCAGAACAATCTGGAGCCGGAGGATGTTTATCAGCGGGGGCACGAGTTAACTTTTCCGCAGGGTGTTATCGATTTTTTTAAAGGGATGATTGGGCAGCCCTACGGGGGCTTTCCAGAAAAATTGCAGAAAATTATCCTGAAAGGGGAACAGCCGTTGACCCATCGTCCTGGTGAATTGCTTGAGCCTGTCGATTTTCTCTTGAAGCGGGACGAATTGGAAAAAAAACTAAATCATAAAGTGTCAGAGCGTGATGTTCTTTCTGCGGTTCTTTACCCCGGTGTTTTTGAAGAATTTGACCGTTTTCGGCAAGAATACAGTGACGTTTCGGTCTTGCCGACTCCGGTATTTTTCTATGGTCTTGATGTTGGGGACGAAGCCACGATTGATATCGAGGCTGGAAAAACTCTGATCGTAAAGTTGAATGCTATCGGCCGGGTTCGTGAAGACGGCACCCGAAATATTTATTTTGAATTGAATGGTGAACCACGTAGTGCCACAATCATTGATCTTTCTGTTGAAGCAGATGAAAGCTGCCATGTGCAGGCTGATCCAGATGATAGTAAAGAAGTCGGAGCGCCGATGCCGGGTAAAATATTCAAGATGATGGTTAGCGTTGGTGATGAAGTTGCCGAAGAAGATGTCCTTCTGGTTACTGAGGCGATGAAAATGGAGACAAACGTCAAGGCTCCCAAAAGTGGTGTCATTAAAGAACTTATTTTTGGTGAAGGGGATCATATCGATCAGGGTGATCTGCTGGTTGTTCTGGAGTAAAATGATGCTCCAGCAAAGTCGGACTGTCCTCGCACGGGGGCTGTTCCAGGCTTTTTTGGTGCGAATCGCCACATTTTCATGGCTCGTAAATTCTTGGGTCAGCCCGATGGTGCTGGGGACAGCCCCGAGATTACTATAAACATTTTCCGCCCTGATCTCAAATCAGCTGCTTCATTTCGGCTGCGTCACACGGGAAATGGCAGTTCAAATTTAGCACTGCGGGGAGGGGACTGATTTTGTTTTTCATCGTTTCAATATCGGGGACAGAATAATTTTCGCATAAAACCTCGAAAAAAATTCAGTCCCCTTGGTTCAGTGAAAAATTTAATCTGTTTCCCGACTTTATAAGTAGCAACCTGAATAGCAACTCAAAATCAAAGTCAAAATTCCTGAGCCAGATTTTTTTGCAGCAGGTAGCGTCCAACTTGTTCGGCATGGTGACAGGCAACCTGGTGTTCATCGCTGATTTTTAACAGTTGGGGTTCCTGCTGCTTGCACAGGTTGTCTGCATAGGGGCAACGTGGGTGAAAATAACAACCGCCGGGAGGATTGATCGGAGATGGAATTTCACCGGCCAGGGCAGTTGGTCGCGGGTGATTAGGGTCAGGTACTGGAACCGCATTCAGCAGCGCTTCGGTGTAGGGATGACAGGGCTTTTTATACAGTTCTGTAGCACTGGTTAGTTCAACAATTTTACCCAGATACATGACTGCAATCCGATCACTGACGTGTTCAATGACCGCCAGGTCGTGGGCAATAAAAAGATAGCTGAGATCGTGCTCTTTTTGAACCCCCTGCAAAAGATTCAATATTTGGGCTTGTACCGATAGGTCAAGTGCAGAAACGGGTTCATCGGCAATAATCAGTTGAGGCTCAACTGCCAGTGCTCGGGCAATTCCAATACGCTGGCGCTGGCCACCGGAAAATTCGTGGGGATAACGCTGTTCATGTTCGGCCGTCAGTCCCACTTTTTCCAGCAGTTCGATAACCCGATCACGAACTTGTCGAGGGGGTGCCAAGCGGTGAATCAGGAGTGGTTCACTTAAAATAGTTCCGATTGTCATGCGTGGATTTAAGGATGAAAAGGGATCCTGAAATATCATTTGCATGCGTCGACGATAGGGACGCATCTGTTTGGAGGAAAGGTGGGTCAACTCATCTCCGTTAAAAAAAATCTGGCCTACATCTGGTTGTAATAATTTTAAAATCAGTTTTCCTGTGGTCGACTTTCCACAGCCAGATTCACCCACTAAACCCAAGGTTTCTCCCTGTTTTAGAGTGATGGAAAAATTGTCAACAGCAACCAGTTGACCGGATGTCCGACCCAGAGAATCGGTGATACGAAAACTCTTCCGCAGATTTTTAACTTCAAGTAATGTCAACGTTTATTGTCTCACAGAAATTTTTGCGACGTCATCAAGGTTAATATCTCCAGCAGCGAACCCAGTGATTCGGCTCATTTTCTTCTAGTTTTGGCAATTGATGACCGCAGGGAGCACAAGGCCCAGAACAGCGATCAAGAAACAAACACCCTTCAAGTTGCTCTCTTAAATCAGGCAGTTGTCCGGGAATGGTCGGAAGAGCCTGCTGTTGTCCCAGACGTGGGATACATTGTAGTAATCCTTGAGTATAGGGATGTAATGGGTTTTTAAAGATTTTCTTGACTGTCCCTGCTTCAACAATTTGTCCTGCGTACATCACTGCAAGCTTATCCGCATTGCCAGCGACAACTCCGAGATCATGGCTGATCAACAATGTTGCCATTTGCCGTTGCTGTTTCAACTCCAGCAATAAATCCATAATCTGAGCCTGAATTGTGACATCCAGTGCCGTGGTTGGTTCATCAGCAATCAGTAGTTTTGGATCACATGCTAACGCGATGGCAATCATGATCCGCTGACGTTGTCCGCCAGACAATTGGTGGGGATAATTACGTAATCTGCGCCCAGGATCGGAGATTCCGACCTGGGTTAACAACTCAGCTGCTTGCTCCAGAGCTTGCTGTTTTGTGTCGCCCTGGTGGAGGCGTAGAACTTCGGCAATCTGTTCACCAATCCGCAGAACCGGATTGAGTGAAGTCATCGGTTCTTGAAAGATCATCGAAATATCGTTGCCACGAATGCGGCGCATTTCGACATCAGGTAAATGTAATAGATCACGACCATCAAGGGTGATTTCCCCACCGACAATTCGACCTGGCTCCGGAAGCAAGCGGAGCAGCGAAAGAGCTGTCATTGATTTACCGCACCCTGATTCACCGACTAATGCCAGGGTTTCCCCTTGATCAATAGTGAAAGATACGTCATCAACTGCTTTGATAAGGCCAGTCCGGGTGAAAAAATAGCTCTGCAGATTCTTAACGACAAGGCGTGGTGGCATGGTCAATCTACTCTCGTTAACGGTTGACTTATGTGTACAGGTTTGCGCGTGAATGGTCAAGAGTTCTGAAATATTTGAATATTATTTGCCAGAAATGGCTGGATTCTTCCTCTGGAAAAAGAAATAATGGACAGATGAAAACGAGATACGTTGATTTACATTTGCATTCGACCTGTTCTGATGGTTTTTTTTCTCCGGAAGAAGTGGTTGGTCTTGCAGAGAGTGCCGGGCTAGTGACTATTGCTTTGGCAGATCATGACAATATTGATGGAATCAGTCGCGCCATGCAGGCAGGTATTTTGTCGGGGGTTGAGATTCTTGCGGGCGTCGAGTTATCAAGCCAGTGGCATAAATATACTGACATGCATCTATTGGGCTATGGGTTTGATTATCAAGACCCTTATCTGATCAGGGCTTTAACTGAATTTCAGGAATTCCGGGCGACTCGAAATCGGCAGATTGTTGAACTGGTTAATCTGAAGTTGCTCGATGAAAAGCGCCAGCCAATCGATCCTGATGCTGTTCAGCGATTGGCGGGGGGAACAATCGGTCGTCCCCACATCGCCTTAGCTTTACGACAGGCTGGATTAGTCAGAAATAATGACGAAGCTTTTTCACACTATCTGGTTCCCTGCAATGTGCTGAAACGCTATTTTCCTGCAGATGAAGCCATTAATCTGATTCATGGTAGCGGTGGAATTGTTGTGTTAGCTCACCCGCCATACGTGACTCGTGACCGGCACAAACTTGAGCTATTGGTTGCTGAACTGGTTGATTTAGGTCTGGATGGAATTGAGGCTTACAATAATGGTTCTGGTTTAGAAGATACCGACTGGCTGATCAAACTGGCTCGGAAACATGATCTGGTTGTGTCTGGCGGCTCCGACTTTCATGGTGACAGCGGATCGATGATTGAGGTTGGCAAAGGTGTCCGTGGAATTCGGGTTCCTTACAGTTGTGTCGGAGAAATTAAGGGGGCATTGAAGCGCCTTCACCAAAAATCCTGAACTGGTAACGCCATCAGATCTGTTGAAATCTTTCAATCGCTTCAGTAATCGGTGGCGGCTGACTCTTCTTTATGTGCGTGGCTGCTTGCATCAGAATTATGCTCTGCGGATAATTTCCACCAACAGCTCACTCGCTTTCACCATGTCATCAACTGAAATCTGTTCATTGACGGTGTGCACCTTTTCCATCCCGGTTGCCATAATTACCATCTCAATACCATGGCCATTAAAAATGTTGGCATCTGATCCACCGCCGGCAGCCTGGATTTTTTGTGGACGCCCAAGGGCATTCCCGGCTTCCTGAATAATCTGTAGAATTTGTGCATCTTCAGTCACAAGCATGGGAGAAAAATCTTCTTTCAATTCCAGGGACATGGTTGCCACTTTGGTTTCGTCTCCAATAACAATTTTTGCTTTATTCACCTCTTCCTCAACGATACCGATAATTGATTCAGTTTGTTCGCGGAGTTTATCCACATTATGGCTCCGCACTTCGCCGCGCAGGCTGAGTTGACTGGGGATGATATTTGATGCCAGGCCGCCATGGACTGTTCCAATATTCGCAGTGGTTTCTGCATCTATGCGTCCAAGAGACATTCTGCTGATTGCTCGACTGGCGATTTGAATCGCTGAAATCCCCTGTTCGGGGCAGACTCCAGCATGAGCTTCATGACCAAAGATATCAATTTTAAACCGATTGGCTGCCGGGGCACGATTAATAACAATATCAACCCCGCGAGTATCCAGGGCTATACCGTGTTGGGCTTTGAATTGAGAAAAATCAAGCTGCTTTGCCCCGAGTAACCCTTGCTCTTCGCAAATGCTGATAACAATTTCCAGCGAGACATAGGGGATTTTCTCCTCTTGCAATACTTCAAGCGCCTCAATAATTTCAACAATACCAGATTTGTCATCTCCGCCAAGAATGGTCTCTCCGGCACTGGTGAAAATACCATCTTTCAAGATAGGTTCAACATTATCTGCCGGAGTAACGGTATCCATGTGTGCCGACAGAAGTAATGGCTCTCCTGATTTGTTTCCCGGTATGCGGGCAATCATATTGCCACTGTCACTGCCTATTTTTGCCCCTGCATCATCAAACTCAATTTCAGCCCCCAATTTTTTGAAACGCTGCTCAAGGTATTTTGCTATGGCAGCTTCTTTGAATGAGGGGCTGTCGATGGATGCCTGGCGGGTAAATTCGTCAATAATACGTTCTCTGTTAACCATAATTATAGATTCCTTGTGTTGGTGGTCATCGGGGGACTGCACTAAATGGTGCTAGTTTAAGCCGTATTGCAGTAAACTTGGGACTGTCCCCCGCACCATCGGGGGCTAAAGTTTACGAGTCACGAAGAACTACAGTGGTTCGCAGCGCAAAAGCCTGGGACAGCCCCCATGCAGGGACAGTCCCGAATTTGCTGACATTTACCCTTAAGCTAACCGATTTGGATGTGGGTCATCTTATCTCCAAGATACTAATCTGGCAATGATGAAAAATTATTTCTTGATCTGAATATTATCCTTCCGGCAAAACTGGAAAAAATAAGGTAAAAGGCAACTGGACAGCAGAAAGGGATAAATGTTATAAAACATCAATGAAATAAAAAAACTTTAATTTTAGTTGATCGTATGTTGTGGATGTCTTCATGGGTTTAAATCTTGATTCGTACTAACCTTCCGCTTTGTCAAAATAAGTGAGCGAGGTGATTGGAAGAAGTAATTGTCGAACAGTGATGGCACTACAGGGAGACTGTCATGCTGATGGAACAACAGCGGCAGCAGATCGTTGCTTATGGTTTGAGAATGATCCGCTCTGGTTTGACCACTGGGAGTGGGGGAAACTTGAGTCTCCTCTCTGCTGAAGACAACCTGATTGCTATCAGTCCTAGTGGTATGGATTACTCTGATGTCACCGTTGCAGACATCGTCATCATTGATCGCGCTGGTCAAACGGTTGAAGGGGAGCGTAGACCTTCGAGTGAGTCGGGTTTTCATCTGGCTCTTTATGCTGCGCGCAAAGATATCAATGCTATTGTTCACACCCATTCGGTTTATGCGACAACGCTGGCCTGCCTGCATTGGGAGCTTCCGCCAGTCCATTATTTAGTCGCATTTTCGGGTGATAAAGTTCCCTTGGCTCCCTACGCCACCTTTGGCAGTGAAGAGTTGGCTGATAATATTATTGCCAGTATTGGCTCTTACAATGCGGTCTTGCTGGCTAATCATGGCCTGGTGGCTGTTGGCAAGGATATAAAAAGCAGCTTCAATGTGGCAGAGGAAGTTGAGTTGGTGGCCAGAATCTACTGTCAGGCAAAATCACTCGGTCAACCTGTTCTGGTCGATGCAGAAGAGATGGTGCGAGTTACGGAAAAATTTGGAAGTTATGGTCAGCAGGACTGAGCAGTTAAATGAAAAGTCAGGAGATACCGTGAAACAGACAGTTATTCAAAATTCACCGGATCATAATCAGAAACAACCTTCAGTCATTGATATATCCAAAAAGGGGCGGCAAAAACTTCGTTCCCGTCACTATGTTGAAGCGCGGGAACTGTTCTCCCTTGGGTTGGAACGGGAACCGGAAAATCCCTACCTGTTGTCGGGGATGGGAGATGCCTGTCGCGAAAGTGGCGATTTTTCTGAGGCCGAACGCTGTTACCGCTTGCTCCTGGAGGTTGATAAAAATAACTTGTTTGCCCTACGTGGTCTGGGAGATGTGTGTAAAAAGTTGAATCGTCACCAGGATGCAATTCAACTTTGGGACAGATATCTGTGGTTAAGACCACAGGATAAATTTGTTATGACCCGAATTGCTGATAGTTGCAAAATTTTGCAGTTGTTTGAGCGTGCAGAATTGGCTTATCAGCAGATACTGAAAATTTCCCCTGATGATCGCTTTGCCCTGACCGGACTGGCTGATTTACAGCACCGCCTGGGTCAAGATGAAAAGGCCATCGAGACCTACGAAAGAGTTCTCAAATTTGATGAGAATGAGCTCCACATTCTAACCATCATCGGTAAACTCTGCTGGCGGATTTCTGATTTTGAACGGGCTGAAAGTTTTTTTCGTCGGGCGCTTCAGGTTGATCCAGATAATCCTTATGCTCTCTATGGGCTGGGTAACTGCTATCGCTGGTACCGTCAATATGATAAGGCACTTGAAATCTGGCAGAAAATCCTGCCCCATTCGGAGGGAACACAGGCACTTCATACCCGGATGGGAGATGCCTATTTTAATCTTGGTCAGTTAACAGAGGCGGAAACCAGTTATCGTAAATCCCTTGAATTTGGTGAGGATTTATTTTCCACTGCGGGTTTGGTCTGCCTTTGCAGTGAACGCAAGGACTGGGAGGAGGGAGCCCGTTTTTTCTGGAGACTGGTTGGTTACGGCACTGATATGTCAACTCCGCTCGAAGTCCTGACAAAACGCTTTGTCCGCTCAGGACAGCGGGAATCGATGCTGGAACTATTCCGTTACCTCTTGTCGGAGGGGAGCGGAGACCCAACGGTTTTGGCTGAAATAGAAAGTCAGCTCAAGCGGCTGGCTTGACTCTTTTCCCCATTTTTGAATATGAATTATCTGGCTCATCTCTATTTTTCTGATCCAACTCCGCTTGCCTGGTCGGGGTCGCTGATGGGGGATTTCGTTAAGGGAGTTGTCCCGGCAACCTATCCTGAAGAATTATCCAGACATCTAAAACTGCATCGCCATATCGATAGTCTGACTCAGCGCAGCGAGATATTTCAGACCAGTCGACGGCGCTTGGATCCCTGCTTCCGCTACGCACGAAGTGTCCTGGTTGATGTGTTTTACGACCATTTTCTGGCTTGCCGCTGGGATGATTATTCTGATCAGCCTCTTGCCTTTTTTTCGCAAGAAGTTTATCGCGGTTTGCTGTCTTGCTACGATCTTCTCAGTTCGGGATTGCAGCAGCAGTTACCGCGAATGATTGAGTACGACTGGTTGACCGCTTACCGTAAGCCGGAGACTGTGCAAAGGGTGTTGCAACGACTGGAGGAACGGATTAAACATAAAATTCCGTTAGCTGCAGGTTTTCCCCAGTTGGAATTGTGGCGTGACGAACTGGAGAACGATTTTACTGCGTTTATGGATGAAGCGCAGCAAGTGACAACCGAGTGGAAACAGGCGAACTGATTTTTATCCCCGGAGGAAAGTATGGGTAAGGCAGGTTGGGTCAGGATTATTCCATTTGCAGTTTTTATGCTCTTTATTGGTTTACAACAGATCCTGGAATGGTCGGTTGTCAAGGGGTGGCTGGAGATGTCTGCACAACAGATGTTGTTCCTCTATCCGGTCAAAGCACTTCTGGTCACTGGTTTGCTGATCTTTTTCTGGCGTAAGTATGCCGAACTGAACTTTGCCGATTTTAAAAATATGTCCCACACCGTAGCCAGCATTTTGCTTGGTTTGCTGGTTTTTATCCTTTGGATCAATATGGATTGGGGAATTGTCACCTTTGGAGAAAGCAAGGGCTTCGATCCATCCCTGATTGATGACAATACCACCCGTAACCTGCTGATTTTTTTCCGCATCTTCGGCGCTGCATTGGTTGTCCCGATCATGGAGGAACTGTTCTGGCGTTCTTTTATGTTGCGCTACGTCATCACTGCTGATTTTAGTAGCGTCCGGATCGGAACCTTTACTCTCTCCTCATTTTTGATCTGTGCCGTTTTGTTCGGGTTGGAACATAATCTGTTTTTGGCTGGGATTATGGCTGGGGCAGCCTACAGTTTGCTGCTCTACTGGACTAAAAGTATCTATCAGTGCATCCTTGCCCATGCTGTGACCAATCTGGCATTGGGAATCTATGTGTTGCAAACGGGTTACTGGCAGTTCTGGTAATCTTTTCACCAGCACTTGGATCCCTCAATTATCTTACCGGAACGGTAGAAAACAGGTCGACCCTGTGATTGTCAAAAGAATCCGGGAGACTGATGGTTTCAAGCCGCTGGTGGATCTATTGGTTGATGATGATTTGCTCAGGGTTGAAACTGCGCAGGCGGAAATCCAGAGGTTTCCTGCGTTTGAGCTCTTACAACAGATTTTGATAGATTTTCTTTGCGGCTAAATTGTCTTTGGCCTTGGACTTTATTCATTTTAAAAGCTTCATACAGGTTTTGGGTAAAAACTGATTTTTCAAGACCTGACCGTTCGCAGTAACAGTTGAATATCACACGGGTTAAAGTCCCGTTCGGGGAATTATCCGTACGCCCCGGTAGCTCAAGGGAGCGGTGTTTGAGTAATCAAGAGTCGTGAGTTCCCAATTGGCAAAACAGCAGGCCGTAACGCAAGTGAACCTATATGTAGCCTCGTTACAATGTATCAAAGATGCCGACCCGGTGGACACACGGGGAAGGCCGTTGCACGTAGACTCTGATAACGGAAACA
>JAKIUD010000113.1 GCA_021647765.1 Desulfuromusa sp.
ATACCTCTGAGCTGTGGCGTCGAGGAGTTGGTAGACTGGAACTTCGGGATAGTTCAGCGAATGGCTAACCTCTTTGTCGTAAAACTTGAAGCCAGGATATTCCATTATAGTACCTTCAGAGGTTGATCAAAGATAATGTTCTTGGTGAACTGACTTATGAAATCCCAAATTTCTTCAATGTTTCCGGCGGAGCCTGATCAAAATGAGAAAATTCCATCGTAAAACTGCCTTGTCCCTTGGTGGCACTACGCAGTTCGGTCATGTAGCCGAACATCTCCAGTAGCGGGATGGTGGCACGGACGATATCCTGCCCTGGTCGTGAGGTAACTCCTTCCACTTGCCCCCGTTTCTGGTTCAAGCTGCTCATGACCTTTCCGGTGTATTCGGATGGAGCGATCAGTTCCAGGATCATGACCGGTTCCAGTAAGGTCGCTTTGGCTTGATTCAGTGCTTGACTGATGGCTCTGTTGATTGCTGCTGAGATCCCAAGATCGGTCGTTTTGTTGCTATTGTAAGGAGCTTCAACCAGACTGAGTTGCAGGTCTGTCAGTGGGTAGCCGGCAATTTGTCCTGATTGGCAGGAGGAGGCAAGCTTTTCCCTGATCACCTCCGCTAGTTCCTCTGGCCAGGCAGTGAGTAGTTGTTCTGGAATGTCAATTTGGATGCCACTTTTTCGCTCTGTCGGATTGATTCTGATCTTGACTTCGCCGTGATGGGTTTTCCCGTCAATTTCCCGTTCGAATATTTCGTGCTGCTCTGTCGCGCAACGGACTGTTTCCCGATAGACAACCTGTGGTCGTCCGGTTTGGGTTTCAACCCCGAAGTCAGCTTTCAGCCGCTGAACAATCACTTCCAGGTGCAATTCTCCCATTCCGGTCAACAGGGTTTGCCCCGTTTCTGGATCCTCTTTAACCCGGAAGGTGGGATCTTCCCATTGGAGCTTTTCCAGTGCCAGGGGGAGTTTGTCACGGTCAGCAACTGTTTTTGGTTCAACCGCCAGAGAAACAACCGGTTCTGGATATTCAAGTCCGGCAAGTTGTAAAGGAAGATCGGGGTTGCTGATGGTATCTCCGGTCAGAACATTTTTCAGCCCGGTTGCAGTAACAATATCTCCAGCAATCGCCTGATGAATCCGTTCCCGTTTATGTGAGTGCATTCGAAACAGGCGGGCAACTTTTTCGATTCCCAGGGTGCGACTATTATAGACAGAATCTCCCGGTTTTAAACTGCCTGAGTAGATGCGTAGATAGGTCAGTTTGCGTCCATCATCAGCAAGGACTTTAAATGCCAGTGCACAGAGTTCGGCCTTAGGATCAGTTGTTACTTCCCATGCTTTCTGCTTATCGAGTCGGGTTGCTGATGATGGTGGCATGTCGAGTGGTGAGGGAAGCAGGGAACAGATCGTGTCAAGTAATGGTTGAATTCCTTTATTGCGGAGTGCCGAGCCAAGTAGAACCGGGTAGATTTCGCAGTTGATCACCCCTTTGCGTAGAGCGGGAAGAATTCGTTCAGCCGCAATCGGTTTGCCATTCAGAAAATCATCGAGGATGGCATCATCAAAGTCGGCAGCGGCTTCAATAATTTTTTCCCGTTGTTGTTGAACTGCTTCACGCAGCTCCTCAGGGATTTCACCGTTGATCAGAGTCTGTCCATGGTCATCTTCAGCGAAAAGGATGGTTTTTTCTGCAACCAGATCGATTATGCCATGGAAGTTTTCTTCATGGCCTATCGGGAGTTGTAATAATACCGGTGTGGCATCTAGTTTTTTGACGATTGATTCCAGGACTTGTTGGTGATCAGCACCGATACGATCCATTTTGTTGATCAAGCAGATGCGTGGAACCTGATAGCGATTGGCTTGTCGCCAGACCGATTCGCTTTGTGGCTGAACCCCTTCGACGGCACTGAAAATAGCAACGGCTCCATCCAGTGCTCGCAGGGAACGTTCAACTTCAATGGTAAAATCGATATGGCCAGGGGTGTCGATCAGGTTGAAAGTATAATTTTTCCAGTGGCAGTTAGTGGCAGTTGCGGTAATGGTGATACCGCGCTCCTGTTCCTGCTCCATCCAGTCCATAACCGCCAGACCATCATGGACTTCGCCCATTTTATGGATTTCTCCAGCGTAGAACAGAATCCGCTCTGACACGGTGGTTTTCCCAGCATCAATATGGGAGATGATGCCAAAATTACGCATCTGTTTAAGGTCTGGATTTGCCATAATCTGTCCTCTGAAATTAAAGTGCTCCTGCTCTGAGCTGCTGTAGATGCTCAGGTTCAAGATGGTTCAGGGTGAAATATTCTCGTTCCAGCTCTTCGATATAGAAATGATCGAGGCCGCTGTTGGTTAAAAAGTCGTTACGTAAATCGATATTGTTGTTAGCAATGATTTCCGGAAGAAGCTGGCGCAGATAGAGTGCTTCTTTTTTTATGTCATGAATGACGGTCTGGAATAGTTCGGGATCAAGGGGGTTGCTGATCATACCACGCACCAGGAGCTCGTCATTGAGTTCACGGTATAACTCGCCTTGTTCAGCTCTGCTATCATAGCGCGAATAGCGGGTGCGAATGTGACCCTTGGCATGACTAAGAACAAGGTTGTGTAACCTTTCTTTTCTATCGATTATTTTCAGTTCAGCAGTTAATCTTTTAACAGTAGAAACACCCGCTGCAATTTCCTCCAAGCCTTTTTTAAGACACAGTAATTTCTGTCGTCCAAAACGTCCCAGATAGCGGTTAATTATAATATCTTCAAAAAATAGCTTATCGAACAACCCTTTGACCAGTTTGCTGAATTCTTGTCGGCTGTCCAGTAAGCTTCGAAGCAACTCTTCCGTTGGGTGGTAGCTTTCCATGAAGGCAATCTGACTGATGTTCGTTGAGGTGTTATCATAACGGTCAAAAAAGGTAATAATGTAGGAAAAATCTTCCAGCAAAGAGAGTGGCGCTCCTTCCCGAATTTGTTCATCAAACAATTGACCAGTTTCCAGCAGGAGCTTTTCGAAGCTATGATCATGATTACGCCGGGCATGCTGTTTCGCGAACAGGAGCTGGATCATATCTCGTCTGCCAATTCCCTTTTCCAGCAGCAGATCATGCAGAATGTCTCTGCTAATGGCAGTGTAGTCGGGTTCATGGACAATACTACTAACCTCCACTTTTAATTTTTCGTCTAATGCGGTGAGTAGGGCTGCAGGGATTTCATTCCGTAATGCGAGGGTTTTCAAGCGGGTCAGGCGCGCATGCTGTTGCCGATTAATATCCCCCTGTTGATAGCATTCGATCAGCACTTTTTTATAATCGTCAATAATCCGGTAATTATCACGATGTCGGTACATCACATCAATGCGGATTCGTTCTTGCTGATAAGGATCAATCCCCAGATTATTGGCTAAGTCTTCGAGAGCTGTATGGGTATTGTTTGAGATTGAACGATCTCGATAATAGAGGCTCTGAAATTCTTGCTGGAAATGGCGATGGTTGATATCGGATAATCGCACCAGGTAGACTGTGCACTGTTCTGGCAGTTGCGCAAGTAACAATTCGGCCAACTGAGAGTCATCACGGCGGTTGAGATTGGATATCCGTTTAAGAGTTTTCCCCAGATAGCGGAGGATCTGTTCCTGGCGTAAACGGTGAGTTGTCTCTTCTAAGCCGTTGATAAAAAAGAAATAATTATCAACGGCATGTCCTTTGAGAAAAATATCCGCATACTTTTGTTCGGGACTGTTTTGCTCGTCGATTTTCAGTTGCCCAGCCTGGTTGTATCTGGCTCCAAGAAGCATCAGGCGGTTGAAAATACCCTCTTTGCTAAGATCTGAGACTGGTTGATCCACCCCGAACATATATTCGCAAAATGTTCCACCGGTTCCCACCTGGCTTATCCCGGTTGGACTAAGAATAAGTTCGCTCCCCGGCGCAAAAAAACGGAGATTCTGATCGACCATCTGGAAAAAATGATGATGAGCTGTTCTGCAACCAGCGGCGGTTGCAAAGTATTCTATCTCAGCGTTTATTTTTCCATGTAATCTCAGTTCAGAGTTCATAATATTATAAATTTCATTATTTTAGAATTATTGGAATAGCAAACTGTTGACCGTCACATGCCAGGTTGATAGCGTCCGGAAGTTCCCGATTATGCACGGGATGATCAACTTCGTGGCTGAGGTGAGTGAGCAGCGTTTGTTTTGCTCCGATTTTTTGCGCCATGGCAATTGCCTGGGGGATGTTGAAGTGGGTATTATGCGGGGTGAAACGTAATCCATCAAGAATCAACAATTCCAGCCCATGGAGAAGATCCAGTGAGCTTGGGGGGATGACGTTGCAATCGGTCAAATAGGCAAATGATCCACAGCGATAGCCAAAGGTTTCCATTTGCCCATGCTGCATCGGAATCGGGACAACCTCCAGACCGAATAACTCAATCGACTGATCGATGGGATGGAGTTCCAGGCGCGGAATATAACTGTAAGGAACCGACTTATCGAAGATATAGCTGAAATTATTTCTGATTATTGATAGTGTCTCTTCCGCACCGTAGAGCGGGATCGGCCGCTTCGAGCGGAGGTTGAAACCACGCAAGTCATCGATTCCGTGCAGGTGGTCGGCATGGCTGTGGGTATAAAAAACGGCATCGATATGACGAATATCCTCGCGCAGCGCTTGTTGGCGTAGATCGGTTGAGGTATCGATCAGAATATTGTATTTTCCATAACTGAGCAGGGCGCTACAGCGCGTCCGCTGGTTGCAGGGATGATTGGAAAGGCAAACCGCACAGCGACAGCCAATCACCGGGATGCCAGTGCTGGTTCCAGAACCAAGAACGGTTATTTTAAGAGTCTCTGCCTGCATTCTGCTATCATCCGAAAATAAAAAACTGCAATTAGTGGAGTAAACTACCATTTTAATTGAGTTGTAGACAACAATTGTTTGGAAAGTCTGGCAGACTAAAGCTCTTTTTAAGGGGTTGCTATGGCAGAAAAAAATCAGTTTGAGATCAACAAGCTCTGTCGTCGCTGTGTCCGACAATGTAAGCAACCGGACAGTATCATTCTGCTCGATTGCCCCCGCTTTCAACTGCGCCCGTTTAAATCGGAGGTACTGAAATTTGAGCAGTTGGATTTATTTGATGAGGAATAGATGCTTCCTGTTGTTCTCAACAGGAAGACAATTGTAGTTATTTTGAGAACGATGATGGATTAGTCAATCTGATCAAGAAATTTTTTAAGCAAAGGAATATATTTCTCCGGCTCGACCAGAAATGAGTCATGACCATAATCTGAATCGATTAAATGGTAGTCGACTGTTTTGTTCTGCCGTTGCAGTTCGGTGACCAGTTCTTCGGTTTGCTGAGGTGGATAAAGCCAGTCGGAAGTGAACGCGAACCAGAGCGATGGACAATTGATTTGATCCAGAGCTTCACTCAGGGAATCGAAGTTCCAGGCAACATCGTAGAGATCGAGAGCTTTCGCTAGATAGAGGAAGGAGTTAGTGTCAAATTGGTCAACGAAATTTTTACCGTTGTAATCGAGGTAGCGCTCAATTTCAAACTTGCCGAAAAAATCGAACATCCCGTCACGTACAGAAAAACGCCGCTCAAATTTTAACTGCATCGATGTATCTGATAAAAATGAAATGTGCCCCACCGCACGTGCCAGAGCCAATCCATCTGCCGGGGGATGTTCCGCTTGGTAGTTCCCTTTTTTCCATAATGGATCATTGTAAACTGCTTGCCGTGCCAAGGCGTTCAGGGAAATCGCCATAGGTGAAGTGCGTCCAGTACCGGCGATGGGGACAATCGAGCGAACCATCTCTGGAAAATGGATTGCCCATTCGATGGCCTGCATCGCTCCCATGGAGCCACCAACGATCGACAATAATGATTTAATTCCAAGGTGATCGAGTAACAGCTTTTGGGCACGAACCATATCTCGTACCATAAGAACTGGAAAGTTGAGGCGGTAGGGACGCTTGGTGCGGGGGTTGATACTGGTTGGCCCGGTAGAGACGTTCCATGAACC
>JAKIUD010000029.1 GCA_021647765.1 Desulfuromusa sp.
TGGCTCGGGAACGTTCGGGAGCTGGAAAACTATCTGGAAAAGGCACTGATATTCAGTCCCGGAGATACTCTGGAACTCCCCCCACTGCGCATCCGCCAACCAGCTCCTGGGGAATTCAATCCCGATGAATATTCACTGAAGATCGCTTCGCGCCGGCTGGAAGAAGAATACATCCGTAAAGCTCTGCTCAAGACAAACGGAAACCGTACCCAAGCGGCTGAGATGTTGGAAGTCAGCTTGCGTTCTTTGATGTACAAACTGAAGGATTACGGGATCGACTAAGTTGCAGCAGCAGAGATCAATACCTCTTGCTCAACCCCTTTTTTTTCAACACAAATCAAATCCCACAACAATTTCAGCCCGGGTTCAGGCAAACTGCTCCTCTCAGGAGCGCAACCTATTTGCCGCTGATAAAGATCGCGATTACCATAAATCTGAAATAATTTTTCTATCCCTTCGGGCATGAAAAACTCTGCTCTGGTGTCTAAATACTGCTTAAATTCGTGCAGATAAATATTGATCCCGGCAAAATCAAAATCGCCAAAATGAACATAGCGGTTGGGGATACCTTGCAGCCAACGCAGCAAATCGCCAGACTGTGGATAGCGACTAACAAAAAGAATCTTTGCAAAAGGAAATAGTTCTTGTTGACGTTCGATATAGCGGAAATTTTCACCATTTTCAACCCCGACAACAATAATATCGGCAGCCGGGACAAAATCATCAAAATCATGAACATAAGTAAACATCCCGGTGCGGGGGGAAATCTCCACGGGAAACCCGCCCATCCTTGCCATCAAGGGGTGGTAACAGTTGACCAGAAAACCTTTGAAGGATCGGATGGATTTGAATTTAGAATCAGAGGCGACTCGAACCGCTTCAGAACGTTGCAGATCCGTTTGGGCAGCAGCGGCGATAAACCGGGCTAAATTACCGATACCAAAATGGTTCACAAGATAGCTCTGTACCCTGGTAGCATCGCGGCAATAAACCGTTTGTCTGGATCCTTTACTTCGAATCGCCAGCACCCCTTCTTCCACCATTCTCTCGACCACTGCATATTTCAGCTGGCTCCGGGGTAAACTCTCACCCTGGATTAAACACAACAGTTTTTTGGCAAGACTAACGGTCAACTTCATCATAGTGGCCGATTATTGGTCAGAATCCTGATAACCCTGGTCACCCCCGAGCCATCTTTGGAAACCTTAAATACATGTTTATAATTCAACGCGTTATTTTCGGTGGGAGAACCATTAATCAGCATAATGTTTCGATCATTGGCAAACTTGATGATCCCGCGAATATTATTGGGGTGAAGCTTGCCAATCTCATCCATTATGCAGTGCAGACGAAAGTCCCGGAAGCGTCGGGAGGCTCCCTCCTTAAAAACATTCAGCAACATAATATTCACCATCGCCTTAACCAGAATATCGGTTCCATCGGAACCAACATGGGAGAGTTTCTCTACCCAGCCGGTATCATTTTGGTTTTCTTCGATCCGAAACTTCAATTCAAAAGAATCAGCCAGGGTAATGGTGCTCCCCCTGGCAGCTTCAACTTCCCGCATCAGTGCTCTGAGGAGGGCAACCGCCTTCTGGTTATTAAGTTCATGATTTTTTGTTGAAAAAAGATCCCTGGAACCAAAATCCATATCATGCTGGTCGTTAAACTCCTTGATCTGCCGGAGCACCACAAAAACGCTATTGGCACTTTCGTCCAACTTAAGCTCAATGCTGCCGATAGCACCGACAAAATTCTTCTCGGTAAAATCACGGTTGATCTTGCTGATAACTTTTTGGATCTTTCCGGTTCGAGAAACCAGATCGGTCGTCTCCTTACCCAGCCCGGTAACAATTTCGGCAAATCGCTCATTGATACGCTTTTCAAACTCGTTAATTTTATCCTCTTCGATAAATTCGGTCAGGTCTTGGGAAAAATCGAGATATGCCGCAGCTGAAGTAAAACGAGTTTGAAACTTGAAAATATTATCGGCAGAAAAATGGCCGAGAAACTTATCGACGACTTCTCTTAAGTCATTCTGGCGCAAAATCTCGGTATAATAATTCTCTTTGAGCGCATCAATAACGACCGAACAACTCGTTTCAACCAAACCCGGTTCAGGTTGAACCGCAAGCAACTCTTCCACCAGCGGAAACACTTCTGAGCGCTTGAAATCAGCAAATGCCAATCTATCTGCTGCAATTTCCCCAAGCGCAACTTTGTGCTGGCCGATTACGGTATTTAAATCGATCCGTTGCTGCTGACGCTGGTTATTATGCTGTTCAAATTCCTGCCGTTTTTGTTCTTGCTCCCGCTCCAGCAATTGTTGTTGATTTTTAAAATCTTTGAGCTTATCAAACAGATCACGCTTGTCTTGTTTGTATTCGGCAACCAAATCCCGTTTGGCTTCGACAAACTCCAACTCAACCGCTATGTGAGAAAGTTCTTTTTCAATACTTTCTAAACGGTCAGTATCGGCTCCGTGCACTTTTAATTCAGAATTTTTATCTGCTGCCACCAACTTTTTGCGACGCTCATAATCGTGATGCTTTGCCGCAATGACAGAATCGATATCTGATACTTTTTGATTAAGCTCATGTTCCAGTACTGCAATATTTTGATCACGCTCACGCACTTTGATTTTTAGCTGGCGTTTAAGCTGCCCTGCCACTTTATCAAGTTGCTGCTGCGCCACCAACTCCGCCTCAGTCCCTTCGGCTAACGCAAGCTGTAACTTTTCTAACTGCCTCCGTTTCTCAAGCTGTCCTTTCTCTTCCCACTGACTAAGCTCCAGACGTGCCAGTTCAGATTGCTGTGGGTTTTGCTCAACCTGATAATCAAGTTCCCGGTTTGCTTGCCTTATTGCCCGTGACTTTGGGTGCAGTCGCTGCTTCAATTTTTGCAAATCTGCTGTAAAAGTCTGATTCAGAAATTGTATTTTTGCTTGTAAATCCTCAACTTCTCGCTGCAAGATAGCCTGTTCATGTTTATAATCAACCAACGATTTAACTTTTTTCGCCCGTTGCGACAAATCAAGTTGCACACCATAAAATCCCTCAACCCCGGCAGGCAGTCTCCGGGGAGCCAAAGTTGCGTCAAACAACAATTCCTCATCGCAAACCTTACCAATGTGCTCTTCCCAGCCAGCATAATTTTGATTTAGCCAGCCATAAAGGGCACTATGACTGCTATTCAGTTTCCCCCCTATAACCTGAATTTGCCGCAATTTCTCCGTGAGTCGTTGCTGAACTTGTTCAATCTTGCGCTGTTGCGACTCTGACAACGATTTCTCTTCCAGCTCTCCACTTCGTTTCAAATCTTCAAGACGCGCAGCATTCGCCTCTTTCTGCAATTTTGCCTGCTGCAATTTTAGCTCTAAAGTTTTAAGTATCTCCTTTTGTTGTTCAATTTCAGCCACATAAAAAGACTGCTTCTTCACCAAAATCAACTTGTTTTTAAGTTGATACCGTTGGCTGGTTAATTCCTGGTGTCGCTGTCTGGCGCTCTCCATTTCTGCCTGGTGTTGCTGGCGAATCTCTTCTTGCAACTGATCGTACTGTGCCGTTATCTCATTTCGCTGACAGAAAAAGACCTCTTTCAAGGCCAATTTTTCTTGTTCTTTATGATTGCAGAAATTATGAAACTGATTCTCCAACTCTGTCAGCAACGCCGTATACTTCTGAGCAATTTCCAGAAACTGCCCACTGAGCAGATTTTTTTCCGCTATCAAATTAGCGCGATTCTGGTTCAAATTGGTAATATTGCCGACCCGTTCCAATATTTCAGCAATATTAAGCTTGTCGTAGTGCTCCTTTTTTTTCCGTGCCGTCTTAATCTTGTCTCCAAAAATTATCAACGCAGCAACATATTTACCATTACGTCGCTCAAAAGCAGCCTCCTCTTTGGCAATTTTAGTCAGTATTTGTTGCAACCGTTGTTCATCAGCAATTAGCTTTGCAGTTAAAAGTGGCTCTCGTTGCTCTAATGCTGCTAAGGCACTATGCAGCTCGGCAACATATTCCCGCCGCTGACGTTGCAAGTGGTTGATCGCCACATAAAGTTGCGCCGCAGCCTGTGCTTGTTTTCTCACTGCCGGTTGGCGAAATTGTTGAATATCGTTGAGTTGAGCTTCAAAATCTTTCAGATGGTGAGCGTAAATTTGCAGATCTATCTGCAATTCTTCCTCACCCATTGAATCGATAATAGTCTGCTTGATAAATTCGGCATCAAGCTTGGAATTAAGAAAAACATTCTGAATTGTTCGAGGAATATTCAGATACTGCCGACTCTCCAGCAAATTATAACGTTGGAACTCCTTTTTGCCCTGATTATTGCCATAGAGGATGTCACGATACTCTTCAAACGATTTGATCCGCCGGCTGTAAAATATGTTGCTCGCATCAAGCCCAGAGCGAATTCTATCCCATGACTCAAACGCTCTGCCATCGACATCGATAAACATTTCCCGCTGGTAAGGGGCATCAATAAAATAAAAACAGACCCGATTCTGCGCCTTGAAAGCCATTATCGAATAAGCACCTGTTTCGCGTTTCACTTCGTAAACGATATAAGAATTCTGGTAGGGGAAGTACCACTCGGCAAAACTTTTACTGGTGGGTCCCAACGGCACTCCAAGTTTAAGAGAATTGGCATTGTAAAAAAACAGGATCGCGCGCAACAAGGTACTTTTACCCACACCTTGCGTCCCGATAAAATGGATATTTCCATTCAAATCGAGCTCAGCGTATTTCACCGCGGCACTATTAATAAAACTGATTTTATTCAGGTATCTCATTCTGTATTTCTTCGGGGATATGGATACTCATAATCAAATTTTCCAGGTAACTGAACGAAGCTAACACCTTATAAGAATTTGTCACCTCATTTTCAAGTTCGGCAAACCCTTCTCGACAAAGGAGCTCGATTAATTTTTGAATTGCTGCGTCAAACTTGTCATCCCTGGTATAGCGCTTTAACCCGGCAAGTTTACTCTTAAGCATCGCATTAACATTCAGTTTGACCAGAATATCGGCAGGAGTAAAACGGTAACCAGGGCCAAAAGCATTATCGTGAGCTTTAAAAAAGTCGAGAATATCAATCCACTTATAAGCACTTTCTACCTTCCGCTCCAAATCAGCCCGACTTTCCGGTCGGGAAAAATAAAAATACTCATCTCCACGCTCCAGCTTAAAGTTAATTTCAGCAAAATAACGGAGCAGTTCAGTAAAGTTATCTTCAACCACCCCGAACAGCTTGCGGATCCGCTCATCAGAACTGTTTGAACTGATAAATTGTCCCTTGCTCAGTATCTCAAAAATTTCAGCAGTGCGTTTAGTTATCGACATAAGAGATCTTTTTCAATCTGAGTTGATGGTTTCGCAAAAAAAGGTTCATTTAGGATAAACAATTGCATATTCCAGATCATCATGCTTACCATAAGTTCCACTTAAGACAAGCTCATCATCATACAAAGAAATAAGCTGGCAATAAAGGGTGACTATTTCTACAAACGTTACCTCTTTAGGATATTGATAGTGTTGCAAAAAATGGAACAAATGGTCTCCCGAAGCAAAAAAACTGTTCTTTACCTCTTCGGGATCAATAAAAACTTCATACGTTGTCTCCGGTTCCAAATAAGCGGCGGAGATACTTTCGGCTAACGGTCGTAATTGCTTAACACCCGTTTTCCGTTTACGATTGATTTTTAATAACGTTGGATAAACTTGATCTTCATGAAGTAAATCCAGGGAGAGTTTCATGCGCCCGGAACGCTGGGGAGCAAAAAAAACATCTTTGCAATGCGCCATAACTGCTAAAAAATCGGTTCGCTCCTTAAGCTCAAACTGATCCTTTAAATACTTGATCTGCCTAATTTTCTCCAGTAAATGACTCTGATATTTAATCTGATTAAGAAAATCAATGATCTGCTTCTGTGTCTCGATGAGATTGTGGTGTGCCTCATTCAGTTGTAACTGCAATTGGGTCATGATTCGACCAAATTCTTCATCGGGAGCAATTTTAAAAAATGTCAGTTCTTCTCCGTCAAGGAGTTGTTGTGTCTGTTTAATGAGAGCATTAATATCTTTGCGCTTTTGATCATAATTTTCTAACTTGCTGATTTTGATTTTATAGGTGGGCTCAGTTTTAAAGGTGTTTTCAATATTGCGATTAAGATCGACAATATTCCTGAGCGTCATCAGTCCGATCTTGCGTAGAACTGCCTTAATCGCCTTTAAATAAGCATATTTGCGGTTGGCATTGCCCTCTTGCAGATAATAATTAATATTCTGCTTTAAGGTACGAATATTCTCATTTACCGTCGCCGTATTGATCTCTTCATTAACCTCAAGAATCTGTTCAAAAAACTGCAGAAACTTGTCGTCCATTTCCAACAATGAGCCGTTTTTACGCACCACCTCCAACTCGATGAGCGCCTCCAGACGTGCTTCATCAATGATTTCAACCGCATGATCATATTTATAAGCAAAAGATTTGCGCTTTTCGAACATCTCGGCAAGAAGTTCTTTTGCCCCGGCGAGGGTATTGATCAGCTCGGTTATGGAATTAAAAGTAAACATAAATACAGCAATTCCCGGGTGGCAACATTGTCATCACATCAACCATTTAGCGGTCACGCTTAAGAGTCATGAAAGCTCAGAAGATCAAGCAAATCCTTTCTATCCAGCCGTTTTACCAGGCTCCCATCGTCAGCCTGCACCAGTTTATCAGCTAAAGTACGGCGACGACTGATCAGCTTATCAATTTTTTCTTCCAAGGTGCCGACAGTAATGAGCTTAAAAACTTCCACCACCCGGGTCTGACCAATCCGGTGAACCCGGGAGGTGGCCTGATCTTCCCGTGCGGCATTCCACCAGCGGTCGTAATGAATCACACACTGAGCAGCCGTGAGATCAATTCCGGTACCGCCAGCAAGGAGACTGGCGCAGAAAACCTGACAGCCAGCCTCATCTTGAAATCGTTCAATTTCCTGTTTTCTTTTCTTCAGATTCATCCCGCCCCGTAGGCAGGCTATGCCGATACCAAGTCCGCGCAAGTAGTTTTCTATCAGATCGAGCATCGAGGTATATTGACTGAACACCACCACCTTATAGCCGCTCTCCTGGCACTGTTTAAGCAGTTCCTTGAAAAGTTCCCACTTGCCGGAACCATACTCTTCTGGGTCACTTCCCCCGGAAATCAGGCTGGGGTGATCGCAGACCTGCTTGAGGTAAGTGATCAGCGCCAGGACTTCCATATATGGGATTTCACCGCCTTCATCGTTCAGCTGCTCAATCAATTTTCCCCCTTGCCCGGCAAGAAACTCACGATAGAGGCGAACCTGATCGGGGTGAAGTTCACAGCTACGGCTATCCTCTATTATTTCCGGCAGCTCAGCAACCACCTGTGATCTCAGCCGACGCAGAAAGAAAGGAGATATGCGCTCAGTCAGCTCCCGGCTCCGCTCTTCCGACCGCTCTTCGACAATCGGGATCGTAAAGCGGCGCTGAAACGACCGCTCCGTCCCGAGGATTCCGGGGAGGCAGATATCGAGCAATGATTTAAGATCATTGGGCGAATTTTCCATGGGAGTACCGGTCAACCCCAATTTAATCCCCGCTTTGAGTCTGGCTGCCGCTCCATGAATCCGGGTCTTTTTGTTTTTGAGATTCTGAATCTCATCAAAAACAATCACTTCAAAGGAACACCCGCCAAGCTCAGCCTCGTCACGATTAACGATGCCGTAAGTCGTAAGGACAACCTTTTTTTCCATGCATTGCTCAAGGTTACGGTCGCTGCCATGGTAAAGTCCCCAACTGAGATCAGGATAAAAACGGTCAATTTTATCGGCCCAGTGATAAACCACTGAGGCTGGAGCTACCACCAGAAAAGCGGCCGCAGAGGTAGACTTGGCGACCATATCGAGAAGAGCCAGTGCCTGGTGGGTTTTACCCAGCCCCATTTCATCGGCCAGAATTCCGCCAATACCACTACCCAGCAGTTGTACCAGCCAGGCGACTCCGGTTTTCTGATACTCTCTGAGATGATTTGAGATATCAATCCCTTGGAGCGCTTTCCACCGGTCAAAAACCGGTAGCCCCTGGTCATGACTCTGCTGTTTACCGCCACTTTCGCTCATAGTACAATCGCGCCTGGCGGTCAGCGTCATAACCTCCCAACGTCGCAGCTTCAGCCTCTGCCTGCCGTCATCGTCCAGATAAAGGCGATCCTCGCCAACATTATGCAGCCAGGACAGAGGAGTCCCTTGTAATTTAAACCACTCCCTGCCAGGCAGATACTCCCACCCCTTCTGCCGGGCTTCCAGAATTTCAGCCAGATCAATATCCCGGTTACCCAGGCCATAACTGGCGGCCAGATAGCACCAGTCATCATCACTGCCCAGAAGTTCCAGCTGGATTTTATCCGGTTTCTCCACCGGGATGAAATGAAGCAGATCCGGATCGGTTTGATTGTTAGCGTGGCTCAGAGCATCCCGGTTTTCTTCAATAAAATTGATAAAATCCGATCCACTGACCTCAAAACCTTCCTCCATTTTCTCGCGATCAGTGGAAGAGTCAAAAAGTGAAAATTGATCGGGGGTTCCGGGAGGGCACAGGTCTGCGTCGAAAGAAACGGGTATTACCGGCAGGAACCCTCTGTCGGGGATATGATAACAGACTCCCCAACGCCGGGAGGCAAGCTCTTCCCGGCTGAAGATCTCGCCGGACTCCAGGCTCAGCATGGCTCGGCAGCAGATAGCCGTAGAATCCTCATTGAACGAAGTCCGCCAGAAACTCCGCGCCGGGGGAAGAAAAGGTTCACCTCCCCCTTGTTTTTCGTTAAATATTTTAAAAAAACGACACCCTTGCCCGCGACCGGGGACAAGGGTAAAAAAATCACTTCCTTCACTGCCGGTCCAGATGGAGAAGGAGTCACCATTGGCATCATCTACCTGCATGACAAAAGAATCCAGCCCGGAGCGAAGGTAAAACAGTCGTACCAACCAGAACCAGGGAGAATTATCCCGACTCAACCCCCGGGTTTGGTGCCCCCGCAAAAACATCTCCCTTTCACTATCCCCGAGGGAGAGGCTGACCAAATCGTCGCCGAGTTGTTTGAGTCCTTCCGGAACCAGAGACGGAGCTGTGTCTTGCCCATTGACCTGCGTATGGGGAGAAATTTTGGTCTGGATAAAACCTGCTGTCAGCAAGTCAGTTTTTACCTCCACCATGGTATCGGTGCCGGTAGCGATTATTTTTCCGTTCTCTGGTTCAATTTTAAGGGATAAAGTGCGTTTGCTTTCTGAGCAATCAAACTCGTCGTACAGGCAAGTCGCAATATCAGGCCAGATAGAGCTTGCAAAGGAAAACGGCAGGGGCTGCAACTCTTCTTCTGTTTCCTTTTTCACCAGCAGGGAAATTGCGACCGCAGCCAGGTGGCTGCAACAATTCCCCCGGGACTGCTTCCGGGAGCAACAGGTACAGTAAAATCGATCAATCTTGAAACTTCGAATTTTTCCGGAAGCTTTGCTGAATCCGAGCATTGCCTTGCCGTGTGAAGTCTCGCCATTAAACAACCCACCACCAAAATTCCGGAAAAAGAGTGTTGCCAACAGTTCCGTTGCTAAAAGATCCCAACCCTTCTCCAGCTCTGTCTCTTTAAACCAGGGTCTAAGGGTGTTTTTATAAGAAAAAGGTAATCTTTTCATGGGGCAAATTATCCAGCAAAAAAGGGCGCCGACCGGCAAGTATAATGGACAAAACAGAACCTGATTAGCCCTTTGGAGAGATATCTCATGAGCCCATCAAGCTGAATATCAGCCAAAATACATCTTTTCCACAGTAACTGACAACGACTAATTACAGGGAGAAGACAGCAAGATCGAAGTTGATCAAAATATGGGTGAAGTAGTTATATAATTCAAGTTGCTGGAGATAAGAAAGAGAACCGGCGTCACAATAAACCCCGATCTGCCAGACTGATATACTCCCCGTTACCAATTATAATATGATCCAGCACCCGCACCCCCATCAAGTCACCAACCTTTTTGAGGCGCTCCGTGATTTCGATATCTTCGCGGCTGGGAGTGGGATCTCCTGAAGGATGGTTGTGGACAAACAGAACAGCTGCGGCAGATTCTCGCAGAACCGGAGCAAATACTTCGCGGGGATGGACAATGCTGGCGCTGAGGCTCCCCTCTGAAATCTGCACCTCTTTAATCAGGCGATTTTTGGCATCAAGGAGCAGGGCGAGAAAAACTTCCTTGCGATAATCACAGAGACGTTCGTGAAAGTGGTGAAAGACTTCCTGCGCTGAACTATAGGGTTGCCCAGGTTGCAAGCGGTTATCAGAGAAACGCCGGGCAATCTGAAATAGCGCCTGAATTTCAGCGGCCTTGGCCGGGCCGATTCCCGCCTGCTGACACAATTCACTGATACTCGCTGCCGCTAACTGGCGCAAAGAACCAAACCGACTCAACAAACTCCGCGCCAGATCAACCGCACTGTTCTTACTGGAAGAATCACCGGTACGAATAATCAATGCCAGCAATTCAGCATCAGTCAGCTTATCAGCCCCCATCGCAAGTAATTTTTCCCGTGGCCGCTCGTCGGCCGGCCAATCCTTGATTCTGCGCATATCCCCCTCCCGATCTTGATTTAAGTGAGTCCATTAACGAAGGGCTCCATTTTCAGATAATAGATCCGCAACAGCTTCAGCCAATTTTCCATACCCCTTTCCATTGAGATGGATCGGGTCATTTTTATACTGATTGTCCGCAAGCAGCTCAGCAAGAGTGCCCTGTAGCAGCGGGATCTTTAACTCATCAGCCAGTTCCTGATACAGTGGAATATCGTGAAGTCCAAGACCCAACTGAGGAACCGCAATCATAATGACGTCTATTTTCCGCTGCTTGGCGGCCTCATACATGTGCCGTAAATTGGCTCGCAATTCACCCTGATCCAGCTTGCGTAGAATATCATTCCCACCGTGACAAATAATCAATAACTCAGGTTCAAGCTGATCCAGCAGACCAGGTAAACGCTTGGCACCTTCGGCACTCGTCTCTCCAGACACCCCGGCATTGACCACCTTACGGCTAAGGAGACGATTTAACTGGGCGGGATAACTTAATTCCGGCCTGGCGCCAATACCCAAGGTCAAACTGTCGCCAAAAGCAAGGATGACATCATTCGGACGCAGAACTGTCAATCTGCTATCACCATTGTCACAGGAAGAGAGCAGTAAAAGCAGCAGTAGGGCAAAAATCATTTTTGAAAATAGTTTCATCTGGTTCCTCGTTGTTAAGAATAGTTTTCTATAAAAAACTGTCCAATTTCAGTAAAGACATCATCACTATGACCACGGATCACCCGAGCGGGGGGGAGTGAGCGTAGAAACATCCGTCCATAACCTCTTTTTACCACACGTGTATCCAAAATCAAAACGACACCTCGATCATTACGATGGCGAATCAATCGACCGAACCCCTGCTTAAAGCGGATCACCGCCTGCGGTACAGTATATTCCATAAATGGATCTCCTCCACGCTGCTCTATCACCTGAGCGCGAGCCTCCAGAACCGGTTCAGATGGCACTCTGAATGGCAATCGAGCAATAATCACCTGTTCCAACGATCTCCCCGGCACATCAACCCCCTCCCAAAAAGAATCGGTACCAAATAAAATACTCCTCTCATCTTCGGCAAAACGTTTCAGCAACTGATGTCGATTTTCCTCCCCCTGCCGTAAACAGCGCAACCGTTGTGCTTCCAGTCCTGGTGCTAATTCTTCGTGTACCTGCCGTAAGAGTGCATAGGAAGTAAATAAGACAAAGCTGCGACCCTGACTGCAAAGGAGCGCTTTTTCTACCGCATCCCGAATCGCCTCGCCAAATCCGGGCTTGCCCGGTTCCGGCAGATCGGTTGGGATAGCAACCAAAGCCTGTTGTTGATAATCAAAGGGGGAATCGAGAGTCAGTTCAACCAACCGATTGGGCTCAACCAGATCCAGTCCAACCCGCGAATGAAAGTAGCCGAAAGCTCCCGCCACAGTCAAAGTGGCGCTGGTCATAATCAAGCTCTGAAAACGTTGATAAAGGGCTTGATTGAGGCTTTCGGCAACTTCCAGGGGAGCTTGGCAGAGACTGGTGATCAACCCTTTTTGACGCCCAATCCGACCTGCACGGATTTCAACCCAGACACAACTGTTTTTTTCCACCGTCTGAAAAGAAGCCAGATCGACAGCAATTCCCTCCAGGCGACTGGCAATACCACGTAAATCAACCAGCGATGGATTCACTTTTTCGGCAACGACCTCCGGTAAAATCTCAGCTGCACGCAACAATCCGGCAATTCCTTGCGCTAATTCAAAACAACCAACCCTTAAATGTTCCACCCGTTCACACAGTTTTTGCCAAATCGGTGTTTGCATAAAATCGGGGAGAATTCGATGCTTCAACTCAAACTTGGAACTGACTTGCTTGCCGAGAAAGTCAGGCAACTCTTCAGCGATACTCTGCATTTCATCCACTGCCAAATCAAACAACTGTTGCCGTTTGTTCAATAAGGCTTCAATCTCGCCATGTAGAGTTCGATAGAGATCATCCAGAGAATCAGGCAATTTCTGTGATAATTGATCAAGGAAACGTGGCAGTAACCCCTGATTCAATTTGCGCGGGTGGCGTAGCCGGTTTAATACTCGCGAAAAGGTAAACCGGGTCAGTTGTGAAGAAAAATAGCTGGTGGCAATATCTTCCAGATGGTGGGCTTCATCCAGAATCACCCGCTCAAAAGGGGGTAAAACTGCTGTCGCTGAATAATTATCGGTCTGCTGCCGTAATGCCAAATCAGAAAGCAAAAGGGCGTGATTAACCACCAGGATGTCAGCTCGTGCCGCTTGTCGCCGTGCTTTATGAAAGAAACAACGACTATAATGTTGACAGCACACCCGAGCACACTGATCGGCCTCACAACAAACCTCCTCCCAGGCCTGATAACCGGGGATAAAAGAGAGATCTTCCTTTGAACCATCGCCTGTAGTCTCCGCCCACTGGATAATCTGCTGCAATTCTTCAACCTGCTGCTGATCAAACAATCCCAATTCACGACCAGCTGTTTCACCACGCCTGCGACAGAAATAATTACTGCGTCCCTTCACCAGAACTGCATAAAATTCAATCCCGGTCGCTCTTTTAAGAAATGGCAGATCTTTACGGATCAACTGTTCCTGAAGATTGATCGTCCGGGTCGAAATAACCACCCGTTCCTGATTGGCACGTGCCCAGAGTAATGCTGGAACCAGGTAGGCCAAACTTTTTCCGGTACCAGTTCCTGCCTCAATAACTGCCAGCTGCCCCTGGTTAAAGGCCTCAGCTACCACAAATGCCATACGCAACTGTTCCGGACGATCTTCGTAATCGGGAAGCTTCGCGGCAATCACACCACCTGCACCAAGCAATTCAGCTATCTGTTTCAGTTCAAGTTTTTCGATATTTTTTTCGGCAAAAGCTTCAACAACCCGATACAGATCATCGACACGGTTATTCACAATATAGAAACCAACTCCCAAAGAACCAAATTGAGAGGCAACCTCAATATCTGCAGCAGAAGGTTGCAAATCACCGGAAGGATGGTTGTGGATCACAACATCGCCATAGCTACAGGTCTGTAGAATCGCAGGAACTGAACTCTCTGAGCCACGTGCCAGAACTTCGACCTGCACAATGCGACGCTCAGCATCGGTCTGGCCAAGAACAAATACTTCGTTCCCACTCGCCTCCTTTATGGTATAGCGAAGCTGGTCAATACTATCTGGAGAAATAAATTTAAACATAAATAATCTCGCAAAAATAAATCCCATGGCTAAGCAAAAATTTGTGCCGCCATCATGGTGGGGGATTATAGAGGAATGGGAAGGATAAATGGCAAATAAAACTAACTGAAGCTTAGAGTTTTACGACAAACTGAGAAAAAATAAGCTTCCCTCGTGTTTTTACCTTTTGTTATGCTGTTGCCTATGACTTATGTGAAGCTATTTATCGGTTGCCTGTGTTTACTTTTTCTCCTCTGCTCCTGCAGCTTTGCGCCACCTTCTCCCCGTTTATCGACAGATCCCATCTCCGAATTATTGGCAGAATCACCATCCTCCAGCTCATTACAAAAAATGGGCTATTCTGTCCAGGTCGGCGCATTCAAGCAACTTGAAAATGCGGTGCGTCTGGAACAATTACTCAATCGACAGGGTATCGAGGCTTATCATTTTTTGCATGAATCCGGCCTCTACAAGGTACGATTTGGAAATCATGCTGATTATTCAGCTGCCCGTAGTGAAGCAGAACAGTTGCAAGCTCAGAAGGTGATAGGCCGTTTTTTTATTGTATCTCCAGAGGATTATACCGCCGCCAAAATTCTGCGTGGGGATAAGGGCAACCTCCGGGAAGAACTGGTCGGTACCGCACGAAAGTTTCTTGGAGTACCCTATCGGTGGGGTGGTGAGGATCGAAACAATGGTTTTGATTGCAGCGGTTTGACCATGACCAGTTACCGCTTGAACGGTTTGAACCTGCCGCGGAATTCACGTGCTCAGTTCAAAGCCGGACACTCTCTGAAAAAAAAGGAGCTCCGCAAAGGAGATCTGGTGTTCTTTGCAACCAAGGGGGGAAAGCGGGTAACTCACGTGGGGATGTATATTGGGGCTGGTCAATTTATCCATGCTCCCCGCCCGGGGAAAATGGTTCAAGTTGCGAATCTCTCAGACAAATTTTTCAAGAAAACTTATGTTGGAGGGAGAAGCTACCTGTAGGAATATTTCTGGTTGTTAGCAGAATTTATTGGTGGGCGGGGGGTAACAGCTTATTTTCAAAGTGATTCTGGAACAATTTCAAACAGTGTAATCTCCGGTGGCGAAAAGATCCGCATCGGCGGACCCCAAGTACCGGTGCCACGGCTTGTGTACAGGTATTGGTTAGCTGTTAACGTGTAGAGCCCATCCAACATTGGATACTTAATCATGGTCAGCAGATTGAAGGGGAAAATCTGGCCACCGTGCCCGTGCCCCGAGAGCTGCAGGTCAAATTGCCCTGTCGAGGCCTCTAAGAATTCCGGTCGATGTTTAAGCAACAAGGTGAACCGCTCCGAGGGCTCTCCAAGAGCTCTCTCTTCATCAGGGATACCCCGTGCCGGATCATCAACCCCGACCACATTCAGCCACTTTCCGACCTTGATACTATGATTGCGTAAAACCTGAAAACCACTCCGGTGTAAGAAATCGAGCGACTGTTCAAGGCCAGCATAATATTCGTGATTTCCGGTGACGGCATACATACCGAGGGGCGGGTCAATACGCTTCCAGAGATCCACCAAGTCATTCAGGTGGTTAATTTGGGCATCGACGATATCCCCGGTCGCAACAAGAAGATCAGGCTGCAGACCTTGAAGCTGGTTGACAATTGGCGCCAGAGCTTCATCCCGGTGAATCAGTCCGAGGTGCAGATCGGAAATTTGAGCGATACGGATCGGCGGTGTCCCGGGCGGAAGTTTTGGACTGGCAATCTTGATCCGCTCAATCTGCAGGTTAGTTGCTTCGTAGAGCCCGTAAAAGCTGGCAGCAGTGACAACAAACAGCACCACAGCTGCCGTGACCGCTCCGTGCAAAGAGAGGTTCGGTAACTGCGGCAACAGCCAAATGGTGAGTCGGAAGAGTAGTTCCCATAATCCGATCAGAACAAACAGGCTGAAGGCGAGGAAGATCAACCCCATCCAGCTGTAACCAATCCAGGCGAGACCACGGGCAAATGTTTCCAACCCGGCTCGTTCGCTGAATCTGACCAGCAGTGGGGTGGCAATCATCCCAGCCATCCAGATCCAGGTCAGGGTTGGAAGTGCCGGATGTCCCTTGAGTAGCGGGTGAAAGCCCCAAAAGACCAAGACATGCATGCCACCATAGATGGATAAAAACATCAGCAGAAAAATTTTCATGCGAAGATCCAGGTTGTCAGTTCAAGCAACTTCTCCTGTAAGAATATTTTGCGTACAAACAAAGATTTTAAAAAAGCAGAACGGGACATTTGACGTTATGTAATACATAATTTGCGACTGATCCAAACAAAACATCGCGGATTTCGCCACCTCCTGTTTTGCGACCAATCACCAATAATTGAAAATCCTCTTCATTGGCTATCCGCGGAATCACCCGGCGGGGAGCACCAAACTCAAGGCGTACCTCAATATTGAATCCCGCTTCACGAAGTTTTTGCGCTAGCGCTTCCATTCGTTGTCGAGCAGCCTTTTCAGCATTTTCCCTGACCATCTCAATCTGAAAATCAGGAATCATCCGGTAAGCCAACTGGTCATTAACGACATGCAACAGAACCAAATGTCTGGGGAATTTTTCTTTGTAGGTGATGACATCTGCAATAGTTTGTTGCGTGGTGGGGGAATCATTGACCGGGATCAGAATTTTGGTGTCCATCGGAATCCTCTTTTATCATTCAGATTGGGATACGCATCTTTTTACAGTAACTGCGCAAAACCATGAGCGCCTGATTCAAGCGTGAGATCTGCATATTTTTTGCTTTCACCTGTGGAACGTCGTCCAGCGGCACCTGGGTTTGCCGAAGCTCTCTTTGTACCAATAATAGATTGGCCAAGATAATTTTTAAATCTGCGGGAGTATATTTCTTCAATGTTGGTGGAGAGATACTAAAAAATCCACCAGCAACATCTTGCGCCAGTTTCTTTGGGTTCCCGGATATAGCCATGAATAAAACCTCCTGTTGACCATCATACACCTCTTTGAATCCCGCACCAATGAAAAGCCGCTTGCCTTTCATATAACATCTGTGCGATCAATTGCCGCCATGAGGAATTCTGATCATCTCAAAGGAATTTTATTGACCCTTACTGCTGTGCTGATCCTTAGCCCGGATGCACTATTGGTGCGCCTGATCCAGGCTGATCTCTGGACACTTCTGTTCTGGCGCTGTCTCCTGACTGGTATGATGATGTCTCTGTTTCTGGCGATTCGCTACCGCCAACGCTTTCTGCACAGCTTTTACGCCATTGGGAAAACCGGTCTCCTTTCTGCTGTAACAATCATCATTGGATCATTACTATTTGTCAGCTCCCTGAAACACACCGCCGCCGCCAACGCTTTGATTATTTTGGCAGCAACACCGATCATCAGCAGCCTTCTCAGTTGGATTTTTCTACGTGAAAAAATCCCACGAAGAACCTGGCTGTCCATTTTCACCTGTTTCGGCGGAATACTGCTGATATTTTCCGGGAGTTTACAAAAGGGGTTGTTACCGGGTGACTTGATGGCATTGGGAGCAACTGCGATGTGGGGCTCGAACCTGGTGATTATCCGCAGTGGGAAAGCTGTTAATATGATTCCAGCAAACGTGCTCGGTAATTTGTGTGTTGTTCCAATTGTTTATTTTCTTGGAGCACAACCACTGCTGGTAGCTTCTGTTGATGCCGGATTACTCCTACTTTTGGGAGGAGTAATTCTACCCGTCTCATTTGCAATGATTACCCTCAGCCCCCGCTATCTGCAAGCTCCGGAAGTCAGCTTGATTCTTCTTATTGAAACCATTCTGGGACCAATCTGGGTCTGGCTTGTTCTAGAAGAAGTCCCCCATTCCAGAACCCTGATAGCAGGATTACTCATTCTTGGGACTTTACTGACTCACACCCTTTTTTCTCTGCGGCAGCTACAAACCGGGGCACAAAATTAAAAGCCATTTAGTACGTATTCTTGTCTAAATCACCACCGATTCCTACTCGGAAACCATCACCGCTATAATTTGTACAGTGGTAGGTCAAACACTAATTGATAATTGAGTCGATGTGATCCTCTTCCCTAGAGCAACTTCCAGCTGTAGACCAGGGTCAACACCAGCGTGTAAGCGGTGATGACGTAATACCAGCATCCGGCAAATTTAGGGGTCTTAATCGGGGCGACGTTGAGGGCAGAGAGACCCATCAGTAGAGCGTAGAGAATAGAACCAAAAACCGCAGGAGAGACCAGGTCGTCAAAGAGGAAGAGGAAGGCCAGGATAATAACATTGTTGTCGAGCGCCAAACCCCAGTAAGTGGATTTATCCACCAGGCCGAAGACATTGAAATAGCTCAACCGGATCACGCCAGTTGCGACAATGATAAAGGCTCCGGGGATGTACCAGGGACTGAAATTGCCATAACTCAACAAGATAACAGCGGGACAGATGCCGAAACTGACAATATCTATCAGCGAGTCGAGCTGGGCACCGAACTCCCCCTGTTCTTTGGTTCGACCTTTCATCCGCCGAGCGATAATGCCATCGCTCCAGTCGAAAAAAACCGCCCAGAGCAAGCCGATCATTGCAGCTGGGAAATTACCCAGAAAAGCGTAATAGATGCCAAGTATTGCTGAAAAGAGTCCGGCCAAAGAACAGATGTTCGGCAGATCATTCGCGTAGCAAAGGATGGCTCTGGGAGTTGCCGGGTTATTTGATGGTGCGCTCATGATATTGTCTTCGAATTGACAATTGCACCTAGGGCCTCAGTCACAATTCTGTTTTCGGCCTGGGTGCGGCTGGCAATGCGGATGTAACGGTCAGATTCAGGCATGGTCTTACCCTGACAGTGTTTGATGTAAATATTGTGCTCGACAAACAGTTTGCGGGCTACTTTGGAGCCGGAAGGAGCATGGTCAGGAAGACGGCAGAAGATATAGTTGGCATCAGGCCGATAGACCATCAGGCCACCGATGTCACAGAGATCCAGATAGAATTGATCTCGATCTGCCCGCACCTGATCGCAACTAGCGAGGAACTCCTCTTGATACTCGGGCGCATGCACCAGAAATGTTTCCGCAAAGCCGTTGAGATTCCAGATATGCAGCCCTTGACGAACCTGTACGGCAAATTGTGCGTTGGCCGTCAGCATATAGCCGATGCGCAGACCGCAGATACCGTAAGCCTTGCTCATGCTCTTGAAGATCGCAAGGTTCGAATATTTGATAATATCCCCTTCCAGAGTTTCCTCGTCACGATCCCTGGCAAAATCGATAAATGATTCATCGACGATGAGCATGCAGTCGTGCGCAGCCAGTTTGTCCAGCAGGCGGATCAGATCGGCTTTAGGTACCAGCAGAGAGGTTGGATTGTTTGGCGACACCACCACCGCAACGTCAACCTGGCAGCGGATAGCCTCTGCCGCAAACTTATCCACGTCCAGTTGGAAGGAGGGAGCATCGAGCGCAAACTCAATGACGTTTTCGGGCGGTGCGGCGTTGGCATATTCGTTGAACGACGGCACCGGAATAATCAGCTTCTTGGCGAGATGACCGGAGACGATCTTGATCAGCTCTGCCGCTCCATTGCCCACCACAATCCGTTCCGGTGGTTGATTGATCAGGGTGCCCACTAACCCGGCCAGGACATTCTGTGCCACGGGATAGTTCAGCACCAGTTCATGAATTTGGCTGATCAACTGTTTAAAAAAACGCTCAGGCGGGAAATAAAGATTATAAAGGTAGGCGTGATCGATAAAATCATGACGCCAATAGCCGCCATGCTGGCATTCAACTGCTTCGAATTGCTGCTCTCTGGCAGCACAATCCTGATCTGTCATATTTTGTTCTTACCTCATCCGACGCTAACGGAAACTGTTCGCAGCCATACAGGTCTCTTTACAGAAACCGTCAAGTGCAATTGGTTCAAAGTGGATCCATATCCAGACACAAAACCGGCAATCAAGCCAAATTTTATCTTGCAACGGGCTGGTCAATCAGCGGCAACCAGAGTCGAGGGTCGCAATGGATTTACCACGATTGCAGTATTTTTCTTATCGATTACATTCTGGAGGCGGGTGCTGACAGCTTTCCGAAGAGGTAACAAACTCTCTGTCATATTAACCGGGAACGAAGAAGGCCGAGGGAACATTTTCTCAGCCGCACTCAGATCCTCAAGGGTGTCAATCTCATACCAGCGGTCAGGATCAAAGAAGACCGGCGCAAATGTGAGCTTCTCCTCAGCGACCAGCTCGGCGAAAACAGACTCATAATACCCCTTAACCTTCTTGGCGGAAATGTGTCGATCCAGTCGATCCCAGATTGATCGCCAACTGCTGCAGGAGAAGCTGTAGATGTTTACAGTCTTGAAATGGGCGGCGTCATTGCGGTTTACAGCGCCGAGCCAAAGGGCATCAAGCTGTTGCCGCTTATTGAGCGTCACCGTCGTACCGTTCATCCACGGTAGCATTTTGGAGACAGCAATCCGGTCAGGTCGGAGCAGTGACTTAAGCAGCTCCGGATAAAACACCAGATCGCTTTCAAGCAGGAGAAAAGGTTCGTCAATCACCTTTCCAGCTAGCCACAATGAATAAATGTTGTTGGTTGTTTTATATCGCGGACTGTGGATATAGATGATTTCAATGTCCGCATACCGATTGCCAAGATAGTCCTGAATAACTTCTGACAGGTGGCCTGTGACCACAACCAGACGCTTGAACCCGTAATTGCGCAGAGAGCGGATCAACCGTTCAAGGATGGGAATTCCATTGACTTCAACAAGACATTTGGGTATTGAATCCGTTAATGGGGAAAGTCGGCTCCCCATTCCAGCGGCTAATAACAAAGCCGTTCTTACTGGGGTACCATTATCTGAAAGGTCGCTATAATACATTAACACTCCTGAATTGCCCGTGGTAAACAGGGAAAGGGGGTTTCCTGCCTCGGTGGCGCAACTGTTCACTCCTGCTTTAAGCAGGAAACAGTCATCTTGATCCTGTAAATAGGCTAAGAAATTACACCAATACGAACGCGAGAAAGAGCCCGTGCGGTGGGAAAAAAGGGGGGGATATGTCGTTTTTTTGTGTCAGTAGACCATTGCCATCGGAGAATGTTCTCTCCCATGCCCCGCAACAACCATAACTAACACCACAGTGTACGACATTTACCTGCCGTAGTCAAATAAGCTCCCCGGTGTCAGCAGCAGGAGTTCACTTTTTTTACTTTCCAAAAGGAGACTTCTGTATTTTGACCCTCCGGTTCCGTGTGAAAAACAGCTTGGCCGATCAAAAATCCGTTCAAAGTGAAATCCTGACTTTTGGCAAACTGAATTTGAGTGGAACGAAAAAATGGCAGGTAAATACGAATGGCGCTAGTTCAAGCAGTATCGCAGTGAACTTGGAACAGCCTCCAGGCTCATCGGGGGCTGTCCCGAAGTTTACGAGCCACAAAGAACTGCGGTGGTTCACACTGCAAAAGCCTGGGACAGCCCCCATGCGGGGACAGTCCCGGCCTTGCTGGAGATTTGCGCCATTCCGGGTAAATGCATTCTTTAATATATTTGGTGTGGATACTCTTTTTTTCGATTTTGAAAAGAAAGGATTTTAGAATTCTGAATTATCCCTTTGTCTATTTCTATTGATTTGGAAATGGTTGAATTCTTTTCCCATTCAGTTGCCCCCCCAAGAACTATGGATAGATATGGCAGTAATGCTTCCGAAATTTCCCATGAGGACGAATTCCAATACCAACTTGGGGTGTGATCTACGGCATAATAAAATATACCATTCACTTCAAACATTGGATTCATAAAACTAGTTTGAGGTTTATTTCGACCTCCAAAGGGATGGCTCAACCCTTCGTCATCAAAAACATTCGAGCACATACCAAACCCTTCAATCTATTTTCAAACCTCCTTTGAAATGGGGTGGGGGTCTTGAGTTAAGAATACATGCTGGATTCCATCAGAATACGCAGCTGTTTATGCCCCCATAAACAATCATGAATCGCCAAACCGCTGTCGATAAACCGTCGGTGAAATCCCCACAATCTGCCGGAACAAACGCCGGAAGGAACTGAGATCGACATACCCAACTGCGGCGGTAATTTCCTCCAATGGTTGATCCGATCCAAGCAGCAACTGTTTTGCTTTCTCAATTCGCATTTTCTGCAGATATTCCAAGGGAGCTTCACCCGTTGCTTTTCTGAAACGACGCAGAAAGGTTCGTTCATTCAACCCCGATCGTTTGGCCATCAACTGCACTGAAACCTTTTCGCGATAGTAACGATCCAGCCACTGCTGAACTTTGAGGATCGGTTCATCAATATGATCTTTACTCCCCTTAAACCTGACAAATGGTGCCTGATCACGGCGATTTCCGTCAATTAACATCATTCGAGCACAAACACTGGCTAAAGATTTTGATCCATATTTTTCAATCAGATGAAGAGCCAGGTCAAAATGTGCCCCGGTACCACCGGCACAGAGATAATCGACGCCATCAATGATAAGGCGATCAATCTGCAGATCAATTTTGGGATAACGCTGGCGAAAGCGATCTGCCAACTGCCAATGGGTTGTGGCTTGCCGGCCATTTAAAATGCCCGCTTCAGCTAGCAAGAAAGCCCCTGAACAGGCACTGGCGACGACTGTCCCGTTCTGATATTGCTCGCCAATCCATTCTGCCAATTCAGTCTGCTCCAATAATCGATCTGGCCGCCCCATTACTCCCGGAACAATCAGCAGGTCGATATTCTTACAATCAGCCAGACTGCAATTAGCCATGACCAACTGGCGGTTAAAACTGGTCACAGCCTCACCAGCAAAAGTAATCACCTCGCAATGACAGAAAAGTGAACCTGAACCGGGAGACACTCGCTTCTGTTCCCAATTTGCCAAAGTAAACAAATCCAACATTCCGGCTATTCCTGACAGCAAACAATTATCATAAGCCAGCACAGCAATATTCAACATATCATTACTTCTTTCACCCTTTTATGTGATTATAGACTAAAAGATGAATTCTTACCAATATAAATACTTGTCATGAAATAAAAAGACCAAAAATTCTCCGGCAATTTGGTAATCACTTGATCATACTCCTGGTTTAAACTGCCTCTTCGGCACTTGACCTGAATCCGCCTCTGCCCTACTCTGTTGGCTCTTTAAATCACTGTGGAGCTCCTACTTGACCGACTTTCTACAATACCTCTTTTCCGGAATGACCAGTGGCGCAATTTACGCTCTGATTGCTCTTGGCTTTTGCGTTGTCAACAACACCATGGGGATCGTCAACTTTGTCCAAGTTGATTTTGTTTCCCTGGGTGGAATGTTGATGTTTTCAGCATTGTTTGGCGCTGGCTTGCCGATGGTTCCGGGGCTGCTGCTGGCAGTCACTGGAGTTGCACTGGTAGCAATGCTGGTCGAACGATTTGGCTTGCGTCCGGCACGCTCTGAAAACCCTCTGGTGCTGATATTTCTTACCATCGGCCTCTCGATCATTCTGCGTGGTGCCATCAAGCTAATCTGGGGAAAGAATCGCATGGCACTGCCACCGCTCACCCCCGATATCCCGGTTAAAATCTTCGGCGCCAGCGTTCTGCCCCAGGCACTCTGGATTCTATTCCTGACCATTATTGCAATCGGTCTACTGACCTGGTTCTTTTATCGAACATCTTTAGGGTTGTCGATGCGTGCTGTTGCCTCTAATCCAACTGCAGCGGCTGTGGTCGGAATACCTGCTGGTCGAGTACGACTGACCAGTTACGCCATTGCTGGAGCACTGGGCGGGCTAGCCGGAGTGCTGGTGACTCCGATCACAACTCTCAGCTATGATGTGGGTGTTTTACTCGGACTCAAAGGGTTCGCCGCTGCCATTCTCGGTGGATTTGGATCGTTCCCCGGAGCGATTCTTGGTGGCCTTGGACTGGGTTTACTTGAATCCCTCTCAGCCGGATATATTTCAAGCGCTTATAAAGATGTGGTTGCCTTTGTGGTATTACTGTTGGTGTTGTTCGTGCGGCCTAAAGGGTTGCTGGGGAAATAATTAATTTTAACGGAGAGACGCAGAGCCGGAGAGATTGGAGAGAAAACCTTGTTTGGAGGTTAAAAATCCAAAAAAAGATTTCGTCCCCCTCTCCGCAAACTCAGCGTTCTCTCCACCTCTGCGTTAAAATCTTTTGAATTATAAAGGTTAGCAAAATATGAAAGAACAAATTCAACTCTTAATGGGTAATGAAGCCATCGGTCAGGGACTTATTGAAGCTGGTTGCCAGATCGCTGCGGCCTATCCCGGAACCCCTTCAACTGAAATCCTTCAGGCGGTGATTGATCGTCAGAAACAAGCAGTTGAACCGCTCCATATCGAGTGGTCGGTCAATGAAAAAATTGCCTTTGAAGTTGCTCTGGCTGCCAGTTATACCGGAAAACGTTCCGTGGCGGTCATGAAACAAGTTGGGCTGAATGTGGCCGCTGATCCGTTTATGCGGACTGCTTATATCGGGGTCAAGGGGGGGATGCTGACCATTGTAGCAGATGATCCAGGTCCACATAGCTCCCAGAATGAGCAGGATACCCGCTTGTTCTGTTTACAGGCGCGGGTTCCAGTGGTTGATCCAGCCAGTCCGGCAGAGGCGAAGGATTTAATCGAACCAGCATTTGAGTTATCGGAAAAATATGAAACCAATATAGTTTTGCGCCCAACCACCCGTATCTGCCATTCACGGCAAAATGTCTCCATTTCTGAGCCGATAACACTTGGGCGACAGGCAAACTTTGAATTGGATACCCCCCGTTGGGCAGCAACCCCAGCTTTTCTTCCGGCTCTACATCGAAAGTTGAATACCAACCTTGAAAAGATTGCTGTCGAACCTGATTGGCAACCACGCTGGACTTCGGGAGATAACAGCCAACCACGGACTGCGTTGATTGCTTCCGGGATTGTTTATGGCAATCTGGTTGATTTACTTGAAGAATTGAACCTAAGTAATAAAATCGACCTATATCAGGTGTTGATGCCTTATCCACTTAATCCAGGTTTTTCAAAAAAAATACATGAAAAGTATGATCACATCCTGATTCTGGAAGAAACCTATCCAGTTATTGAGCTGCAACTGGCTCATCCCGGTGCAGTTGGCAAACAAAACGGTTCAGTTCCGCGTGAGGGAGAACTGACACCGGACGTCATCCACCAGGCTCTGGCTGCTTTTCTTGATCTTGCTCCGGCAGAAGAGAAACCGGAAGAACGGCGTGGACAACGACCCTCACTCTGCCCTGGTTGTTCACATCGTGCTGCCTTTTACAGCATCAAAAAGTGTTTTCCGACAGGAATTTATCCTTCTGATATCGGTTGTTACACTTTGGGGATGAATCTGGGAGCAGTCCATACGGTTCACTGTATGGGAGCTTGTATCAGTCAGGGAGCAGGCTTTTATCAGGCCTATCAACAGGATAAAGGAGAATTTCCTACTGTTGTCGTCACTATTGGCGATTCAACTTTTTTCCACGCAGGAATTCCTGCGCTGATTAATGCCGTCATCCAGAAAACCCGCATGATCATTGTGATCCTCGATAATGCCACTGCTGCCATGACCGGTGGACAGCCGGTGCCACACATGGGAATTGCCGCTGGGGATAAACCAACCAAAGCGGTTGCTATTGAACCTCTGATCAAAGCAAGTGGTGTTGATTTTATGGAAGTCTGCAACCCTTATGACAATGAAAGGTTCGAGAGTTTACTGAAAAAGGCTGATGAGTATATACGCAGCCCGGAAGGGGGAGTTGCGGTATTGATTGCCCGCCACGGTTGCATTATGGATCCGCTGGTACGCAAAGCTCAAAATTCATTTTTGGTCACGATTAACGAAAGTTGTATCGGTTGCCGAATCTGTGTTGATAAATTTGAGTGCTCGGCTCTGTTTATGGATAGGGAGAACAAATTCGCGGTCGTTGATCAGGATCGCTGCATTGGCTGTGGAACCTGCATCCCGGTCTGTCCGGTCGCCGCCATCGTCAAACAGGAGAAGTCATGAAACAGCAGATTATTGTCAGTGGTATCGGTGGGCAAGGGGTGCTGTTTCTAACCCGGGTGATTGCGCAGATTGCAGTAAATCAAGGGGCTCCAGTACTGACATCGGAAACCCACGGCATGGCACAACGTGGTGGAACTGTTCTTTCAACCATCAAAATTGGTCATTTTTCCAGTCCATTGATCCGCACCGCCCAAGCCGATCTGGGGATATTTCTCTGGGAAGCTAATCTTCCGGTGCATCGTCCTCTATTGAAAACCGCTGGAAAACTATTGATTAACACGGACAAAGATGGCGAAGGGATCAGGATCGACGCCGCAAAGATTGCCCGTCAACTGGGAAATGCGGTTCTTTTAAATCTGCTTCTGTTAGGAGTTGCGGTCAACCACAAAGCTCTGATCTGCACAGCGGAAGAGTGTGAAGCTGCCATTAAACAGCTGGCTCCAGCCCGATTTACCGGACAAAACTTAGCGGCTTTCCACATGGGATTGAGCAGTTCTACCTAAAGATCGTGTCTCCAAAAATATCAAAAACGCACCAGCAGACCACCAAAGGGGCCGGAAAACCTGGTTTCGACAAAGATATCATCTTCATCAATTTTTAAATCAAAATATCGCACTCCGGCATAGAGCCCAACCATGGGATAGGGTGAAAACTCCAGTTGTGCCTCGGCATCCAGAAAGTGATTGCCGTCAAATTCCATGTAACCAATTCGCCCGGCAATACCGAGGAAGTCAGCCAGGGCAATCCGGGTGCGGACACCAAGGGTCGGAATCGGCACAGTGCCAGATTCAGATTCAACAAAGTCTTGGGTCAGATCATGAAAGGTGACATCCACATCGGCAATTTTAACCGCCAATTCAAGTCCCAGTTGAAAACGGGTTGGTAGGTCATCAAAGTTGATCAAATAGTACGTATAGCCAATATCGTAGAGATTGATGTCCAGATCTGTTTTTACGGTATCATCCACACTGAAGGGCTCACCATTAAATTCACCTGCAACAGTCAGGGTTCCGGTTCCAGAAAACCCGATTGGCAGGTAGTTGAATGAAAGATGAGAACTTCCCCATTTTAAGGCAATTTCTGCGGTCACATTTTCACTGTCATCCAGGTTTAAGTCTCTCTCCAAGTCAACTTCCTGTCCAACACCATCGACCGTTCCAGCAAGAGAACCTTCCGGGCTGAGTAATTGATAGCCCCCTTTTAGAGAAAAGAGTTCATCAGCAAATACGGTGGCAGAGAACAACAAAAAAACAGCCATCAGGGGTAAAACTTTCCATTTGTTGAGCATGACAATCTCCTTTTGAAATGTCAGAAATTATTTGTAAAGGTTAACAGAAATCGTTTTTAATGTCATTGATTCTAATTTGTTTTTATCCAGGAATCCGTCAGATAATTTGAAACTGGATGTCAATCTTGAAAAAGTGCTATAATGACCGATCAGGTCATCTTTTCGGCAGAAGTGTCCGAGAATGAAAGGAGATAGGACATGAATAGGAGACAAGCTCTTGTATTTATAACGGCTCAGACAAGCTTTTTCTGGCTGGCAGTCAATGGATTTGCTGCGAATGCTAATAAATCCAATCGCAGGATAATGACAAATAAAAAGATCAAAGTCTATTCAGCAGAGCAAGGGGACTACATTCTAACCGATAAAATGATGAGAAGTGAATCTGAATGGAAAAAGTTACTGACATCGGAGCAGTATCATGTCCTGCGTGAAGAAGGGACGGAACGGGCTTTCACTGGAAGACTCTTGAAGAATAAGGAACATGGGGTCTACCGTTGTGCCGCCTGCGGGAACGACCTGTACCTTTCCGGAAGCAAGTTCGATTCTGGAACCGGGTGGCCAAGTTTCTATGAACCGATTGCCAAAGAAAATATCTTGATCCGGAAGGATCGCAGCTTTTTTGTAACCCGTAATGAGCTGATCTGTAGCCGCTGTGAATCCCATCTGGGGCATGTTTTTGATGACGGCCCACCACCAACCGGTAAGCGCCATTGTATTAATTCGATATCACTGAAATTTCATAAATTGAATCAATAGATATCTTTCAGGAGTGAATTCATGCAAAAAATTCTTATTCTCCTCTTCTTCCTGCTGGCGCCGCTGGCAAATAATACTTTTGCAGCAACAGACCGGGCTATTTTTGCTGGCGGCTGTTTCTGGTGCATGGAATCCCCATTTGAAAAATTGACTGGGGTCAGTGAAGTCATCTCCGGTTATACTGGTGGGACAAAATTGAATCCAACCTATCAGGAGGTTTCTGCCGGAGGAACTGGCCACACTGAGGCAGTTGAAGTTTATTATGATCCTCAACTGGTTTCCTATGAAAAATTGCTTGAGGTGTTCTGGATGCAGATTGATCCAACCGATGCCGGTGACCAGTTTGTTGATCGTGGCAGTCAATACCGTAGCGGTATTTTTTATCTTGATGCCGAACAGAAGCGTTTGGCAGAAGAATCCAAACAGAAGCTGGCTGAAGCTGGTCGTTTTAATAAACCACTTGTAACTGAAATAACCTCAGCAGGAAAATTTTATACTGCGGAAGAATATCATCAGGATTATCACTCAAAGAATCCTCTGCGCTATTGGTACTATCGGGGTGGTTCCGGACGAGATGATTTTCTCGATAAGGTATGGGGGAAGGATCGGTAGTAAATTTCATTCCGGAGTGGTTGCAAAACATCTGGATATAGTCTCTTCATCTGTCAGTCGAGCGGGGCAGAAGCGAACACCTGCCTCTCCTCATGAGTTACAATCTCTACAGATAAGCATCTTCCTGTCCAGCTTTATCTGGAGTTCTTAAATTTGAGACGGAAGCTAATAGCGAAGAACTTTAGCCCGTCGGGGAAGACGGGACGGTGTTACTTTAGTGCTTTGACTCTGCCCCTTCCAAAAAAATAGCTTACCTTGGCATATGTAGCAACCTAGATTACAGTAATGTCCATTACTGTGATGTCGTTCTGCCAAGTGGGTCTTGAATGAAATTTTACAATCGGAAAAAAGAACTCGAATTACTGCGCCGAATTGAAAAGACGTCACAGGTCTCATCTAAGATGACCGTTATTGTCGGGCGGCGGAGAATCGGCAAAACCAAACTGGTTCAAAAAGCCTTTGACCTGTTTTTTTCTGAATCCGGCCATCTTTATTAACAGCACGGCAATAGAATCTAAATTGCTGTTTATCACCGCTGAGGGTATTAAAGGGAAATGCAAGTATCAAGAGTGATACTGACAAAAAAGCTGTTAGTTTTCTCATTAATTGACCTCCATTTATGCAAAAATTCACCTGCAGCTGAGATGCCTGTACTGCGAATTTTCGTTGTTGAACAGGGGGTAGGTGATAAGTAATCGCTTTTTGAGGAGGCCCCCCTCTGGGGTGGAATCTTTATTCATTGTCCCTGCTTGTCTCAGGCACAACTGTTCCTCTCTCTTTTTTTCCTATATCCTACGAGGCCAACCAGACCGGTTCCGAACAACAGCAAGGTAGCCGGTTCCGGTACGGGAGCTGCGGTAGAAACCTGTCCGCTGCGAACGGCTAAACCGTAGTGACTGACGTCTGCAGATGGGTCTTCTCCTTGAAAGCCACCTCTGAAATTGAATAGCCAGCCGTAGTATGCAGAAGTGATCTCAGCAAGCCTTGTACTGGACCAATATCCTTCTTCAACTAAGTTGTTGAAATCTCCAGTGTTGACCAAGCCATATCCAGCTTGAGAATTTCCTGAAGTATCATAATCGCCAAGATTTCCCAGCTCTTCATAATAGAGATGCCCCATCTCGGAACTGGTTATATTATAGCCTGCGGTTGTTGTGCCGTCCCAGCCGTATTGGTATGCTCCATCAACCGTGCTGCCAAGGCGCCAGTCTGTATCCCAGCTTACCGTATAGGCGGAGTCGATAATTGTAGGTCAGACTGCCGTCAAGACCGGCTGCCCAGCTGTTCTGGTCAGTCCAGCTTGCTTGAGTATTCGTGTAATCCAGCCAGACAACAGAGTTGCCGTTGTTATTCTCATCCCAGATCAGCTTATACTCACTGCCGCCATAGTTCGCGGTGCCGATGGTGACCAAGGTAGCGTTAGCTAGGCCAGTCATGCCCAGCATAATCAGGCTTGCACTTAATATTACCAGCTTTGTTTTCATTCCATTTCTCCCTGTCATGCGACCGCCGAACCGGCAGCCTTGGTTTAAAGGAACAGTCATGTCTTTCCAGTGACGGACGGAAAACAACCAACGGCTACCACAGGAACCTTCCAATGCTGATTCATTGTACCGGCCTCCCGGATACAAATAAGGTACAGATTGTGAAAAAAATAAAGATTTGCTATGTTTTGTTAAGCCTCTTTGTTTCAACTCTTTGTCGTTAGTCGGGGATGATGCCTATGGATAAAGTCCGTTTGACTCTTGTGCAGCCGTCCGAGCGTTTTCCTGCCGGTGTAAGGGGCATTTCTGCCAAGAAACAACCGCCCCGGCAGGGGCTGCGTATTCTTGTCCGAAAGCGCCTTGCCGCCATGATTTCAAAAATGCTCAGCCGGGACAGCCTGTGGATAAACGGCCCGCCCGGCGCCGGAAAAACCGTGCTGGCCGCCCATTATGGTGACCAGACAGCTTGCCCTGTTGCCTGGTATGAGTTTGACGCCCTTGACGGGGATATCATCTCCTTTTTCTCCACCTTTCCCCTGGCCTTTACCTCCTGTATCCCGGATCCGGCCGCTATGGAACGACTCCCTGAGCTTCGTCCCGAGGATATGCTTGGCCTGCCTGTCTTTGCCCGCAGGTTTTTCCGGGCACTCTTCGCCCTGCTTGCAGACAAGTGGCTGCTTATCTTTGATAATTTTCAGGAAATACCCGAGGATTCCCTGCTGGCCGAATTGATGGCCATCTTTCTGCATGAACTACCCGCCCGTTGTCGGGTCATTATTCTCAGCAGAAAACAGCCGCCACCGTGCTTTGCCCGGATGAAGATCGCGGGAACCCTGCAGGTGCTTGATCCGGACAGCCTGCTCTTTACTCCGGAAGAGATCGGCGGCCTCATGTCCTTGTACGGGATCATAGGTGAGCAGGAGAACTGCATCGATTATCTTGCACACACCACGGCTGGATGGGCCGCAGGCCTCACCCTACTGCTGAAAGAACAGAGCTGGAAGGACTGCTCTCGCCGGCAGGATGACGAACTTGATAATCAGGAACTCTTTGATTATTTTGCCGGTGTCATCTTTACCGGTCTTGACAAGAGCGAGAAAAAGAGGCTGGTGACCGCCTCCCTGCTGCCCGAAATCAGACCCGCCGTCCTTGATGCCCTGCTGCCAGAAGAGGGGAATCGTTCCTATTTTCTTGGTTTGAGTAGGGAGAATTTTTTTACCTACCAGCTGGATAACCGGGGAGAACTCTTCCAGTTTCACCCCCTGTTCCGGGAATTTCTCAGGCAGAAAGCCGGGACGACCATGGTTGATGCCGACCGCACCAGGCTCCTTGAACGGGCAGCCGGGTATTACGAACAAAAAAACCGTCCCGCCGAGGCGGTTGAACTGCTCATCCGAGCCAGAAGCTGGCAGAACGGGATGAACCTGATCCGGAAACACGGGGCGGTCATGGTGGAAGAGGGGCGGTTCGGGACACTTTTGCGCTGGCAGCAGATGCTGCCCCGGGAACTGGTGGCTCGCGACCCCTGGCTGCTTTTTTTCTTCGGTAACGCGACCACGGCCTTCAATCCGGTGCAGGCCATGGAGATCCTGAAAAAGAGTTTCTCCCTCTTTCAGGAGCAGGGCAACCCGGAGGGCGCCCTGCTTGCCTGCTGTTCGCTGACCAATTCGATTATCAACCACCTCTCCGACCTGTCCGCCCTGGATCCCTGGCTGGACTTTCTTGAAGAACAGCTTGATCCCCGCACCTTTGCCAATGACGGCACCTTTGCAAGCGACACCATTGCCAGTGCCGTGGCCAGGGTCTTTGTCCTGCGCCGTCCGGATCATCCCGACCTGGAACTCTGGCTGGGTCATGTGGTCAGGCGGGGCGGTATGCATCCGGCCCTGATCACCCATTACCTGTGGACCGGCCGTTTTCCCGAGGCGCGGGCTGCCCTGGACAACATCTATGCCCACCAGGAGCGTATCGGTTCAAAGCTGCTGCTGTCGGCAATCAAGGCCATGGAAGTACAGTATTATCTCATCATAGGGGAACCGAAAAAATGTATCCGGGTTATTGATGAGAGTCTGCGCATGATGGAAGAGACCGGCATCCGGGTCTGGGAAGTGCATTTTTTCATTCTTGGAGCAGGCTGCTGTCTCAACAACGGCAGAAAAAAAGAGGCGACCCACTACCTGCGGCTACTGGAAGACAATATCGATCGTACCCGCCTGCTGGAGCGCAGTTATTACCACGTGGTCAAGACCCTGGAGGCATTGCTTGCCGATGATCCGGTGGCCGCCGACCGCCATCAGCACTCGGCTCTGGACATGGCTCGGACCATCGGTATGCCCTCCTACTCCACCTGGTGCTGGTACGGCTCGGCTCTGGTCGCGGTTTTTCTAAACGATGCGCACGCAGCGCGGGCGCGTTTTGCTGAAGTCTTCCGACTAGCCGCCTCACCCGGCAATCCCTGGTTCACCTGCCTGGCTCATTTCGGGATGGCATGGCTGTATCTGCGCACTGAGAACAGAGAAGGGGCAATTGATCAGCTCAGGCATGGTTTTTCCTTGGCTAAAAAACATAATTACCTGCATTTCTTCTTCTTTGTTCCGAAAATGATGGAAGCGATCACCACTGCCGCCCTTGAAGAGGAGATCGAGGTGGATTTTGTCCGCAAGTGTATCCGCCACTGGAACCTGGTTCCGGCACGTCCGCCCGTGCATCTTGACAACTGGCCCTGGCCGGTCAGGATCTTCACCCTGGGCAGGTTTTCCATTACCCGGGACGACAAAGCACTGAGCAACAAAGCCCTTGCCCGGGTGCGTCCGATTCAGCTTCTGCAGGCGATCATTGCCCTGGGCGGTCGTCAGGTGAGCAAGACGAAACTGGCCGATATTTTCTGGCCGGACTCCAACGGCGATGAACAGATGGCCTCCCTGAAAACCACCCTGCATCGGTTGCGTGATCTGTTAAAAATCAAAAACGTGATCCTGCAGACTCCCACCCACCTGACCATCAATCCCCAGATCTGCTGGATTGACGCCTGGCAGTTTGAACGGCAGGCCAACCGGGCGCTGTCGGATACTTCCCCGAACCGACAGGAGCGGGAAACTGCCCGCAGGCAGGCTCTGGCCACCTACTGCAATGACTTTATCCCGGCCCTGGACGATGAACCCTGGACGTTTGGCTACCGCGATCATCTGCAAGGGTTGAGAAAACAGCTGAACGCGGTCGCGGAGTAATCTGCAGGGTACAAAAAAACTGATTCCTCTCATTTGGCCAGGTTCAGCAGGTTGTGTCGGGGGATGATCTGTATCACCTGGGCCGTCCGGACTACCCATGACAAAAGAGGCCGGGATAAGAGAAAACTCCATGCCGATGGAGTTTTCTCTTATCCTGTTGCCGAAAAAGGACGCCTTTTCCATAACGATTCCAGCCTGGTGCGGACTTGGGGGCATTGACGATCCTGATATCGTCTATTCTTTCGGGGCCAGCTCTTCCAGTTCCACATACATCCTTAGTTTACCGTACAAACCGACATATCGGCTATCAACAGCTCCTCCATTATCAAACACCACATGAAGATCTTCCCATAAATCGTCCGCCCTGGGTGCCGGCGCGCCATTATCCCGGTCAAGGACATCAGCAACAGGGATAGACCCATTGCCCCGCAAATTCCGTAAATGGTAATAATCCGCTCTTGTCTGCTTCAGACCAACAATTTTGTAGTCATCAGGAGCGGTATATACCAGGATCCTTTTTTTGCCGCCGATTCTGGTGTGGTCGGGCTTGTCTTCATGGAGCAAAAGTTTTTGATGCAGGTAAATCCTCTGTTGATCAGGTGTGATTTCCAGATCAGTATTGATATTGACATCAATATGACCGGATGAATCTACCTGGTCATCCCCGCTGATATGCGGCCAGCCGAACAAGGGGCCAACCTGAGCATTCCACATTGTCTGGTTCGGTTTTTTGTCGCGAAAATCATGGGGAAACTCGACAGACACCTTGACAAATTCACTGGAGGGAGCATAGCCGGAAACTTCTTTATAACTATTGATGTTACTGTTCAACTGGGACAAGAGAGCCTGGTTGAAGGGATTGCCCTGCAGGCTGCCAATATCGTTGCCAATGGATCTGAGTTTTGGATTAACTGTTCCGGTTAACAGGTTCTGGACCGCATCTCTATCCTTGGTAGAAAACTTTTCGCTGTTCTTGGTTACATAGAGAAGATTGTTTTTCATCCTTTTTATCTTGCGCTTATAATAGCTCAACTGTGCGAGCAGATTTTTGGCAGGAGTCAGGTTGAGTTTGTCTGTCCCCCCTGCAGCTTGAATGAATTCAGGCAGATTACTGTATTTGATCAAGGTATACCGTACTACGCCGCCACCGAGGTTTTGGGGTGTTGATATATTGGCAAAATCATAGGCAAGCTGTTGAAAATTCTTGGCCACATCTTTTAATTCCCCAACATTGCCGGGAGTCGTCAACACCGCACCATAGCTATGCAGCTCACATTGTTGATCGACACTCTCCATTTTTGATTTATTCGTCCGTTCATAGCCAACCTTTGCCTTAAATCCCCATCCTCCAGCCGATGCTTTTGTATCAAATTTGTACTGTTCTTCTTTCTTAAACAAATCATAGGAAATTGTCCCTTTGAACCCAGCCCCATACTGAATGGCATAGATGAAAGAATCTCCATAGTTACGATAAAATTCATCCACGCCCTTGGTTTTCAGAACGCTCAGTGCCGTATCATTGAGCCTTAATTCAGTCAGGGTCGGATATCTGAGATATGTCTCGATATCGGCGTAAGCCGCATAGGTTTCGGTAAATCTGCTGTTGCTGTTGCTTTCCTCATACTTTGTGCTGGAGCTTGCGGAAAATCCCATGTAACTTCCGGATACATCAATCGAGAGCCCGAGGGCGTCATAATATTCTTCACTGTTTTTGACATAATGACTGGCGGAATGACTGTTGAAAGCCCTCAATTGCTTGATTGCTGACGGTGGAATTTCAGCCAGTGCCGGAAATTTTGGATAACCGGACAGAGAATCATACCCCCGGCCGATTTCCGCAGCCTGAGAAACATTCTCGCCAACATTAAAATCAAACATCGGACTTTCATACGGGGAAAGCATCCTTTTGGCAGAACTCGGCAAGCTCGCCCTTTTTTCCAAAACTTCGCGAGCAAGCCCTATGTTAATTGGTCTGTTGCCCTGTATTTGCAGTTGTTTTATCAATTGAACAGCAGACTTGTTTTCTGATATTTTTCCTGACTGTGTGTAATTGCCTGTAACAGCATTCTTGCTTCCGCCGGATTTTACCCTGTACACACTGTTTGCCCAATCACCTCCGCAGGTCTCTTTTTTGTTTCCGGCACAGGGCATATTACAGTTGTCCGCCTTGCCGAGGCGGCCGTAGGTGTTACCACAGAAACAGTATTGGCTGTATTGCAGACCGGCATAGGAAAACCCCTTCCACTGACAGGTATCCATGCACAGCTGCTTTGTCATATCGGGAGAATGGAACGAATATCCAGAGAGATCGCGTTGTTTTTGATCCCGGAAGCAGCCAAGGTAGGAAGTCTCGCCTCCGGCCGAAACCGAGCTCCCGACCACAGCAGGAACTGTATGTATATCCGGCAGGAGGACTGCGGCTCCCAGAACCGTACCGGTATTTCCTGACTGTTGTTTTGGCGGTGTTTTTGTTATTTTTTTATCAAGATAGGCCTGTCTTTTTGCGTTTCCATCAGTGGCGAAATTTTCCGGCACAGCCATGCACCATGTGTAATGACCGTTTCTGTCGTTGCTCCAGACAGGAGGAACGATTCCCGGCAGGTTGTACTGTTTGCCAAGATTGTACTGCCTGATGGCGGTATCTGCGTAATTTTCACAAAATTGCTTCTTATCGGCGCCAATAGCCTGAAAGCAAAACATGACCGCAAGAGCAAAGAAGCAAACTGAAACAGATGCTGTCTTTTTCATGATATCCTCCATTTTTTTAATTTTGGTTCAAAAAAATATTTCACCTGTTTCAGGAATTCTGACGGATTTTTTTCCTTCGCTTCCCTGCAGCTATTCCTGCTCGGCACTGCCGGTCAGGACCGGTGTGGTCTTCATATTTATCCGCTGTTTTTTCCTATATCCTGCGAGACCAACCAGACCGGTTCCGAACAACAGCAAGGTGGCAGGTTCCGGTGTCGGGATTGGGCCTGGAATGTTATCAAAATAATCAACATGATAGGTGAAGTTATCAGCCGACAAAGTATCAATGGTCAGTGTCATGGCAGCAATGGTTGATCCCTGGAAATCCGGATTGGTAAAACCGGTACCGGTCAACACACTGCTTTCAGAAAATCCTTGCGACAATACATCTGCTGAATTTGAAAATGTCTCTCCAAGCAAATTATCACTGCCATTTATCAGATAGGCAACCGCTGTTGAGAAATCAGTCGTTGCAGGATTGGCATCGTAGGTCAGAACAGGAGCTCCCCCGCCAGATAAATCAATCATTATTGTGCCAAAAGGGAAAACCGCTGAAGGGTCTGGAGCATCTGGAACACTGTCTAAACTATAAAACGGGGTGAATGAAAAGGAAGTTGTCACAAAGTTTAGTGTCCGGCTGTGGTTGCCGATAAGCGTTGCCCGACATACCCCTGTCGTCATGACAAAAATAAATAAACTACCAGTGACAGCCATAAAGATTTTCTTTTTCATTGTATTATCTCCCTGCTCTGAATGTTGTTCTTGCCCCCGGCAACATGCTGTTGACAACCACCGACTATCCCGCCGTAATCTTCCAACATTTATTTAACTGTACCACCCTCCAGGGTACATATGAGGTACAGATTGAGGAAAAAATAAAGATTTGGTATTGTTTATTTCAAAGGGATGCAACGTGTCCACTCGCTGCAATTCCATGTAAAAGGTGGTCGGGTCCGGTTGATATTGTAAACAGGGCCATTACCCACTTCACCACCCGCAGGGAGGACTCCTGTAATGAAGGAACGTACAATATGACAAAGGATGAGCTCAAGCTTGTGCGCAGTTCCGCCTCTTCCACTCCGGAAGCTCCTCTGCTTTCGGCTAAAGTACAGATCCCCAAAAACGGCGGGAGGGTATTTCCGCGTAAGCGCCTTCTCCGACTGGTGGCCGACTTTCTCAAACAGGGCCATCTCTGGATACATGGTCCACCCGGCTCCGGAAAAACTGTACTGGCGGCAAATTACGGCGACCAGATCTCCATACCTGTCGCCTGGTATGAACTTGATCCGCTTGATGCCGATATCGTCTCGTTTTTTTCCACCTTTCCCCAGGCGTTTTCTTGCTGCCGTCCCGGCAGAACCAGCATAGGGGAACTTCCGCGATTACAGCCGGAAGACATGCCCGCGCTTCCTGTTTTTTCCCGAAAATTTTTCCGTAAACTCTTCAGCTTTTTCCCTGAAAAATGGACCCTCATCCTGGACAATTTCCAGGAAATCCCGGAAAAATCTCCACTTGTCCCTTTACTGGTTATCTGTCTGCAGGAACTCCCTGTCCACTGTCGGGCCATTATCCTCAGTCGAAAACCATCACCGGCATGTTTTGCCCGGTTGCGGATTGAAGGTCATGTTCAGGAAATGAATCCGGAAGTCCTGCGTTTTACTCCTGCTGAAATAAGCGAGGTCATGACCCTGCACGGCATCACCGGGGAACAGGAAAACTGTATCAGGTATCTTGAAAAAACCACGGCGGGATGGGCTGCCGGCCTGACCCTGCTGCTCAGAGAACAGAACAGGAAAGTCTGCGACCGGAACCCTGGAAACGAGCTGGACCGCCAGGAGCTCTTTGATTATTTTGCAGGCGTCATTTTTACAGGCCTTGATAAAGAGGAGAAAAACCGGCTGATGCTGGCCTCCCTGCTGCCTGAAATCCAGCCTGAACTCCTAAATCGGTTACAACCGGATGAAGCAGGCGGAGAATACTTTCTTCGCTTAAGTCGAGAGAATTTTTTTACATATAAGCTGGATAATCAGGGAAAGCTTTTTCAATTTCACCCCCTGTTCAAAGAATTTTTACGGCGGAAGGCCCATGACAACATGCCCGCCGCCACCCGTACCCGATTGCTGGAAAAAGCCGCTGATTATCTCCTTGCTGAAAACCGCTTCTCCGAGGCGATTGAGCTGCTCATCCAGGCGGAGAGCTGGCCCCGGACCCTGGACCTTATCCGGCAGACCGGGAAGATCATGCTTGACCAGGGCAGGTTCAAGACCCTTCTCCGCTGGCGGCAGGCTCTGCCCAGGGAGATCGTGCAGGCAGATCCCTGGCTTCTCTTTTTTTTCGGAGTAGCAACCACGGCCTTTGACCCTCTCCAGGCCATTGAAATCCTGAAATCAAGTTTTTCCCTTTTTCAGCGGCAGTCCAACAACACCGGGGCAATACTGGCCTGCTGCTCGCTGACAAATTCAATTATCAACCATCTTTCGGAACTGCCCGCCCTTGATCCCTGGCTGGATTTTCTTGAAGAACAGCTTGATCCCCGAACCTTCCTCAATGACGGTTCCTTTGAAAACGACTCCATTGCCAGCGCCGTTGCCCGGGCATTCGTGTTGCGCCGTCCGGCCCATCCCGATCTGGAACTCTGGCTGGCTCACGTGGTCGACCGGGGCGGCATGCACCCGGCCCTTATAACCCATTACCTGTGGACAGGACGCTTTCCCGAGGCCCGGGCCGCCCTGGATAACATCTATGCCCATATCGACCAAGTCGGCTCGAAACTGCTGCTGTCCGCCATCAAGGCCATGGAGGTCCAATATTACCTGATTATGTGTGATGCGGATAAATGTATCCGTGTTATCGAAGAATCACGAAACATGAAGAAAAAAACCGGAATCCGGGTCTGGGAGGTTCATTTTTTTATTCTTGGCGCCGGCTGCCTGCTCAACTGCGGCAGACGGAAAGAGGCTGCCGGGTATCTGCAATTAATGGAGGAGAATATCGGCCGGGCCAGACTGCTTGAGCGCAGCTATTACCACGTGGTCAAAACCCTGGAGGCCCTGCTTGATGAAGATCTGCCGGCTGCAGACCGCCACCAGTGTTCTGCTCTTGATATGGCGGAAAAAATCGGTATGCCGTCCTATTCAATCTGGTGCTGGTATGGCTCGGCCCTGGTCGCTGTTTTTCAGGGAGATTACGAAGAAGCTCGTTCCCG
>JAKIUD010000114.1 GCA_021647765.1 Desulfuromusa sp.
CGCCCAACCAACAAGGCGAGCTAAGATCTTCCGCCCTCTTCGTTCCGCTTTCTGAGCTTGCTCAAGGCAAAGCTCGACGCCAAACTCACCAAGCGCTTCAGCCCGGCCAGCATTCGCTTGATGGGAATTTTTAACGACACCTGCACGGTTATAGATTTTGGCGAACCGGGGCGTCATTTCATCACCGGAAACCACAATCATGCGATCCTGTCGGTTGTTTCTGGTTAGATCTGCAGCATAAGCCAGGCCAGCCGCCGAGCCACATAGGGTGGTGGTGTAGCCTGAGACACCGAAAGCCAGAGAGCAAGCACCACCGGTAGCATTCATGGTGATCATCGGGAAAAAGTGAGCATTGGCTAGTGCCGGGTCCCCTTGAAATACACTTTCCATGTATTTTTCGGTTGGCTTCTGAGCGCCAAAGAGCATGCCACTAACCAGCCCGGAACGTGGATTGTGGTCATAGATCGACTGATCATCACCAAGCGCTTCCCTGAGAGCTTCTAACGAATTTTTGGTGGCCGGAGCACATCGTGAGAAAGGACGGAACTGGGTATCGGTAAATCGCAATTTTTCACAGTTTGCTTGACGGATACCGGAGATATCGTCCATTTCAGAAAGATCTGTTCCGGCAGAAAGAGCCAGTTCAAAAGGTTCAAAGCCAGCACCAGCAGCACTCATAGTACCTATCCCCGTGATAACAACATCAGAAGTTATCGCGGCGGCTGGCCAACGCGACACCTGGCCCCCTGAAGGACGAATCACCAGTGAACTGTTGTTACCGCCAAACCCAAAATTGTTGACCATAATAGCGCGAAAGTTCCCCTTTCGAGGCTTATCACGCACATAATCCAACCCCTCACAACCCTGTCTAATGGTCGTCATTCTTAACCCATGGGGCACCATGCCATCATTAGCGAGGAGAAGAGTGGAAATCATCTCCAGCACGCCACTGGCTCCAAGGGTGTGCCCCATAAATGATTTCGTTGAACTGATCGGTGTTTTCGTACCAAACAGCTTTATCATTGCTCTGGATTCAGCTTGATCATTAGCATCAGTCCCGGTTCCATGAGCATTGATATAATCAATGCTGGCGGCTTTTATACCGCTGTCTTCCAGCGCAGCTTGCATGGCCTGCATTGCTCCTGCGCCTTCAGTATCAGGGGAAGTAGCATGATAAGCATCGCTAGAAAGCCCGTAACCCAAAATTTCTCCAAACGGAATGTTGGAATCCGAAGCATCAAGATCAGCACGCTTAAGGATCACAATCCCGGCACCTTCCCCAATATTCAAGCCAACAGGATCAGAAAATGGAGCAGTTTTGTTTGGAGAAAGAGCTCTCAGAGCGTTAAACCCGGCCATGACTGAAAGAGAAACTGTATCCGAGCCACCGGCAATCACGACGTCTGCTTTCCCCTTGCGGATCAAATCAGCACCAATCCCGATAGCCGAGTTAGAGCTTGCACAAGCTGACGAAATCGTCATTACCTGTCCACGGGCTCCGCTCATTCGCTTGATCACAGAAGTACAGTGAGAAACTAACGTCGCGGCTATAACTTTTGGGTCCAGCTCTTCCAGCTGACCATCAAGCACACTTTTAACGACGTCTTCTGTTCGGGCAAGGCCACAGTGAGAGCTTCCAAGGCAGACGGAAACACGTTCTAGATCAATGGAACCAAGATCTAACCCCGCTTGCTGAATAGCCTCCTGATAGGCATTAATCGCAAAGAGAGTTCCTCTGTCCATCCAGTTTAATTCTTCTTTCGGGATATCTGCACTGAAATTGTCCCCAAAGGTACTGGCAAAATCCCCAATAAATTGGTTTGCATCAAAAGAGGTTATCTTTGTGATGGAATCCCTGCTTTCAAGCAGAGATTTTTTCATTTCTTCGCAGTTATGGCCAAGAGGGGAAAAAACACCCATACCGGCGATGACAACTTCCGGCTCCACCTGCTCAGAATGCGTTGTTACTGTTTTCATATGGCTTCCCTTTTACCGCAAAAAACCGCCATCAATTCGATGTACCTGACCATTGATATAAGATGAAGAATGAGAGGCTAAAAACCAGGCGGCCCCGGCCACTTCTTGTGGTTCACCCATTCGTGGGGAAGCACTGGCCTCAAGCACATGGTTGTACATTTTAGGATTAAGGGCCTTGACCATATCGGTACGAATAAAACCAGGAGCCAATGCATTAACTCGCACACCTCGAGGCCCGAAATGTCGGGCAAGCAGGCGGGTTGCACCGATCAAACTTCCCTTGGTGGTGGAATAAGGCACCTGACCTTCCTTGCCCGTTATACCCGCCATTGAGGACATCATAACAATAGCGCCGTTACGCCCCGCTTCAGCAGAGGCAATCAAATGTGGTGCAGCATAAAGCGACAGTAAAACAGGGGCACAACAGTTACCGCGGATCAGAGGAACGTATTCCTCAGGCTTCATAACAGCAAAAGCACCATCATATGTAGTACCAGCATTATTCACCAGAATATCAAGCTGACCAAAATGATTAACAGTACGGTCAACAACTTCTCGGCATGCAACATGATCCGTCAGATCAGCCTGGATCATCAGCACCTCAACGCCCCGATCTTTCAATACTCTTTCGGTTTCATCTGCTTCTTTTCTATTTGAACGATAAGCAAGGGCCAGGCGGCAATCTTCTTTAGCAAAATGCTCTGCAATCGCACGCCCTATTCCCCGTGTCGCTCCAGTAATAAGCGCTATCCTTGACCTTTGCTCAGTCATCATCATGCCCCCATTTCCATTACACCATTACCAAGACAGATAAGGCCGCCATTAACAATGGTGGAACCATCAAACATGGAAAGCAAAAAACTTATATAATCAGAAGTTTCCACTGGACTGTAGCGTAGTGAATAAACTTTCATCGCATCACGGCTGGCACGCCATGTTGACTTTTCCACCATCTCCCGGGATGGCTGACAAACCACGGTATTGTAACTAATACCCATCCTGCCATATTCCTTTGAAAGGGATTTTGTCGCAGCTGCACGAGCCTGGTTGATAATAGGACTTTGTGGCAAGCCGAGAACTCGGGCTGCCACATCATCGACACACAAAGCAAGAACATTCCCTTGCTTTACAGGCATCATCGCTTGTGTTGCAGCACGACAGTTCGCCAGGAACTCTATTGTCTGTTGATGTAATGATTCAGTAAAGACTACGGCCTGCTCCGGATCATCTTCAGCCTTACTGAGAAGCGTTGCCTCATCAATTACTGACTCCGTAAAAACCACTCCATGTGGCGAGGATATATCAGACAAAGCAGATGAGACTCCACCTCTACATGAAGCATCAATAACGCAACCGCCCTGCCTTTCCCAGGCTTCAGCAAGCGCCTTCCCGAGAAATCCGTCCAGATTGTCAAAAAGTAGCTTTTTCATTGGCATGCACTTTCCTCACGGAATCTTTGAACTGTTTTCGCCAGCAGGCTGACTGTGGCACAGTGCGCTACCATAAAATCCTGATCAACATCCGGGAAAGTCAAGCCGAAATCACGTTGAACGCTGGCAATGATATCCAGAGCATCAACCGAATCCAGATTCAGACCAGTTTCTTCAAAAAGACGCACACTATCAGTGACTTCCTCAAGCTCTATTCCAAGATCTTCCAGCTCAAGACCTTCATATATGGCTTTAGTCCGAATATGATCTGCGATTTCAGTGTAACCTTCTAACTTACTCATCTTGGTTCCTCTCAATAATATTGCTTTGATCCATTAAATGCTTCGGAGGGTGATTTTTGCCCGTGCGCAACGTTTCCCACTATTGAAAATTGAAGCGGTAAAATTCTGAAATCCCATTGCACTACTCTGTGTTTCCCGCACTTTCACCAGTAGGTTGTCGCCAGGAAAAACAAGTGACTGGAACACCACGTCTCGAAGGCGGACCAATTGCAGTTTATCTTCACAATTATTTCCTTTCAGCCTGCAAGCCGCTTCCGTCATGGCATCGACCAACAAAACACCCGGCGTTATAGGATTGCCTGGAAAATGACCGTCATAGACCGGGCAGTCTGGATTCAAAAAAAAATCCATTTGCCCTCCTGTCACATTGCCATCGTTTACCAGAAAAAGCTCACTCATGACTGAGCTCCCGGAATTTTTGGCAATGATTGGCTTAGCGGAGAGACTTTCTCCTCCTTCCTGGTGGACCGGGTTGTCAGAAAGGTAGAGGGTTGCCGATAACTTCGCGCAGACATCCCCGATAACACCAATAAACTGAGCTGTAAAATCGTAAAATTCCCCGAGGGAGAACCCAGCTTCAACCCTGATGCGGACAATTTTTTGCGGGTGCGAGACCCACTCGAAACACTTAACTTTGGATAAAAAACCAGCCTTCACCTCTCTATCTCTTTCCAGTCGGCTACAAGCGCCCATAAGCTGAGCGGCAAACTCCACTGGCAAGGCGCTGCATTCGGGTGAAATAATCCAGGCTGGTAGAGTGTCAAAGGGGTTAATATCGGCTTCAGCCCCCCCTTCATCAAAAAAATCAAATGCGCCAATAAAACAAAATGGGGGCTTGTGGCGCAAAATACTTTCAGCGTTAAACCGCATATAAATACTCCCCCCTAGAACGGCTTGCGCAGTACTTCACCCTTGCACTCAACTGGCCCATACCACGCATCCTGTCGTGGTTGACGAGATACGCGAGGGTGCTGTCGTTGCGCATGTTGCGTTGACGGTTCCGATGTGAACAGAACGGCAGGTTTCCTGAATCATTCTCTTTACAGAGAAAAAATAGGTAAAAGTCCCGGATAACCTGCTCCCAGTCATCGCAACAGCGCAACTCGGCCATTGAGCAAGCGTCGTGGATATAGAAATTGTCTAAGAAAAGTTTCTTGCGGTGGCGCTCGATCTTAAGCGCAATGGGATTCTGCTTAACGAACCGTTGTCCGGACTTGTCATAATTGATCGCGTTTTTAACTTTGAGGCAGGATAACTTGCCATAGGAATCGGTAGCGGAGACACTCCATTCAGGGAAGAAAGTGACCATCACCGGCTCAGACACAACCTGTCTACAACCAGAGAGACATACTTCCAGTGCCCTTAAAAGAACGCAAAAAGCCGCCAGTTCAGCCTTTGGCTGATCAAGACGGCATATTTCTAAGATTCCTTCTGGCATGACCCCCCTCCGATGTATTTTATTTACTCATTAAAAATGAGTTCGCATACCTTCCATGATTCAAGTCAACATGTCAAGTATTTTTTCAAACAAATATCGACAACACCCAAACTGTCTGGGTTTGTAGCACGATATCTGCCAATTCAGACGTAATAATAAAGCCTCCTCCGCTGAATCTATGGAGATATTCAGGTTCCACCAAGACCGACAAACCCTAACCGATGTGACAAGTCATCGCCGCTCGTGTAAGACTATGAGTCAGCAGGGACTTCTGACGAGCCGGTCGATAAAAAATCGGGGACCGCGATGAATATGTTCAAGCACAAATTTCGTCACTCTTTTATTTTTGGAACCTTGGCGCTACTGCTCTTAGCAGGATGCATCCGTCCCGCTCCGCCAGCACCGCTCACCACGGCCGTCCCTTATCGTGCGGAATGGGCACATCACGGCTCAACCGCTATGCCCCGGTCTTCTGGATTGAAGAACACGCGGCCGCATATAACCGCATCGGCGCTGTGCGTGCGATGGCTGAGGACAAAATTTTTATCGACCCAAAAAGCGCCGTGATTTATGCTGAAGAGCGGCAGTTTTCAACCGCAAAAGCAGAGTACACCAACCTGATCTACCGGGTCCATTTTCCAGAAGTTCCCGGCGGATTCTCTCCCTATTTTCTGGGTGCTGGGAAAAATGTCGGACTGCTGATTATCTTGACCCTCAATGCGCAGGGGCAACCGCTGCTTGTCACCAGCGTGCATAGCTGCGGTTGCTACCTGGCCTTTATTCCGACCTCGTATCTTGCGG
>JAKIUD010000115.1 GCA_021647765.1 Desulfuromusa sp.
TTCTGAAGAACTTCGGGGGCAATGCAAATTGTCCCCGATCATCAAAAGACCATTAAATATGAAAATATTGCGAACTGTACCAAATAATCACGGAATGCTTGTCAAAACAATGTGGCAATCAACACTGTTCATGCGCTGGAAGATCTTACGGCTCTCCTTGATCGCATCGATGATCACCGACAGGCCGCTGTTCATCAGCACAATATCCGCAGCTGCGCGTGCCGCATCGGTTGCACCGGATACGGCGATGCCGCAGTCGGCTTTTTTCAGTGCGGGCGCATCGTTTACCCCGTCGCCCGTCATGCCAACGATATGACCACGTTGCTGCAGCACATCCACGATGTGAAACTTGTGTTCGGGGAACACTTGGGCGAACCCATCCGCTTTTTCTATGGATTCTGCGAGTTGCCCTGTCTCGTGATGTTTGGTATCGCCAAAACCAGCGGCGTCGAGAATATTTGTGCCAAGCCCCAGTTTCCCTGCAGTTTCGCGAGCGATGGCCAACGCATCACCCGTTACCATCTTGACGTTCACACCCATCTGTCGCGCATTTGCGATGGTGGACATGGCTTCTTTACGGGGCGGATCGAATAGGGGCAATACGCCAATGAACTGCCATGAACCCTCTCCCTCTGCGCGTGCCACCCCCAGGGAGCGGAACCCGCGAGCCGCAAACTCATTGACGGCTTTGTCCACCGCAGTAAACACCTCATCTGCATTGGCGGACAACTCCAGAATCACTTGCGGCGCGCCCTTGGTGACTTTGAACACCTTTCCATCCGTGTCCTTGACGGTAGCCTCGGTACGCTTGTGCACCGGGTCGAACGGCTGGAAATGAAGTACCCGATAAGCATTCAGAGCCTGGTCATTTTTCAGGCCGCCTAGCACCGCCAGGTCGAGGGTATCCTTGTTTTCAGCACGCGATGCCAGAGCAGCGTTCAGAATCACTTGATCGGCAGGGATGCCGTTCACGCCGAACGGGTCGCCCAGCGTCAGTTTGTTCTGGGTCAGGGTGCCGGTTTTGTCCGAACACAGAATATCCGCCCCAGCCAATTCCTCGATCGCAGCCAGCCGGGTGACAATCGCCTCTTTCCTGGCCAGCAGGCGTGCGCCTACCGCCATGGTCACCGACAGCACAGTCGGCATCGCCACCGGAATCGCGGCCACGGTCAGCACCAGGGCAAACTGCAAGGTGGTGAGGATCGGGTCGCCACGGAATAGCGCGACACCAATAATGACAGTTACCAGAGTTACGGCGAGAATGATCAGGTAGTTGCCTATCCTGAGTACTGCACGCTGGAAATGGCTGGCTGTCTGCGCCTCCTGCACCAGTTGCGCCGTTTTACCGAAGTAGGTGTTTGTTCCGGTGGCATACACCATCGCCTCGATTTCGCCCTGGCGGATGATTGATCCCGAAAATACGGCCTCGCCGGACTTGTGCTCAGCAGGCAGCGATTCACCCGTCAGCGCGGACTGATCCACTTCGATTGGATCACCCTCCAGCAGGCGTGCATCCGCCGGGATGATGTCGCCCAGACGCACGCGGATGACGTCGCCCGGAACCAGGTCACGCGCCGACGGCGTCACCCACTTGCCATCGCGTTTCACCCGCGCCTTGACCGCCAGCTTCGCTTTCAGTGCAGCAATGGCGTTGCCCGCCTGGTGCTCTTCCCAAAAGCCCACTATCGCGTTGGCCACCAGCAGTGTGAGGATGATAAAGAAGTCCGGCCAATGCCCGTCTGCAGCCGATAGAATCACGGCCGCTTCGATCATCCACGGGATCGGTCCCCAGAAATAGCTGAGGAATTTCAGGAAAGCATTGGTCTTTTTTTCTTCAAGCTCGTTCGGCCCATATTGAGTCAGCCGTTTCTGCGCCTCGGCTTGACTGAGCCCCTTTGGTGACGACCCCAATTTTTTTTCCACTTCAGACAGAGGCAGGGATTTTAGATCCTCCTGAGCTGTGACTTTTGTTTTTGATTGAGGTTCGGGATTTTGAAGCAGATCGACTGGGGTAGCCATACTCAGTGTTCTCCTGTTTTGCGATGTCTCCAGGATATAGCTATATTTTCCCTGGTAAATAATTTCTTTCTCACCTGCAGCTTCACCCGGTTAGGAGGCTGTCCGAGAATGAATGTCCGGCTGCCAACCCAGCCTTCTGGAGCGCTTCCATGAACCTCTTTCCTTCAGGAAGGCCAAGCGAGCTAACTAAATGAAAAAATTCCGGTGCCTTTATGGTTTTTGTCACATGTAAATAACTCATTACGGGATAAAATAGTGACACCCTTGTCAAATCAGATAGGGTCTCCGCAGCTTTTTTAAGAATTACTTCCACTTTACCGATTGAGGTTCCTTTTTTACCAGCCATATCGAACATGGCATCCGGCGGATCAGTTCCTCGTTGCTCCTACCGAATAAAAAGTGCTCCAATCGCCACTCCATGTGAGCCAGCAAGACCAAGAGATCAACCTTTTCTTCGCGAATCGTTTTCAAAATCTCTTCAGTCGGTTCCCCCTCTTTGATCAGCTCTTTTATCATCAAGCCATCCCCTCTCTCCCGATGAATGATTTCGTCCAGATCCGTCTTGGCATCCTTCAGGATATCTTGATATTCCTTTTTAAGTGAAATGCTCGGCAGGTTCCATCCATCAAGCCCGAACGGGTTATGGACGACGTGGATAACGCATAGTTCTGCCTCGTATTTTCGAGCCAGGGAAATACCTTGGTGGAGTGCTTCTCGGCAAAGTTTGGTCATTCTACTCACGACAAGTATTTTTTTGATGTCTTCCATTGTTTTTTGACTCCCGTTGAATTAAATATCGGTTCCTCACTACACTATAGATCTACACTGTAGGCGATCGTAACAAATGCGTAAAGAAATTCGCTACTTTGTTGTAGCTTAATGTGGGTTAGCTTGCACTTGCTTCTCGACATGTCGGGTAATTTTCACCAATGTATTGAAAGTGCCTCACCTTGAAATTCTTTCACAGCAAAAAAACTATACAGGACACAGGACAGACAGCATAAGCATTATTGCTGGCACAAGCTGTCATATTCATGACAGTATGAATTTTTTAGTGTTGGAACAGAACATTAGCGATTACGCTTTGCCGATGTGGGGCGTAGAGAGCATGTCAGAGCGGGGAATTTATGAATTGTGATTGCTGTTGGATAAACAATTGTCGGCCTTTTCTTTTAGAGCAGACAACTCTTTAACGGCAAGATGTTTTGATCTGTCATCCAGAATCCCTTCACGGCGCAATGCCTGCAAATGTTGATTAACAACTTGACGTGTCGAACCAATCATTTGGGCAAGAAGATCGTGTGTCAGATCATGAATTAACCTGACTGGATGAATTCCATTTTTTGGAAAGGGGTGCAGTGATGTGTGATGGAGAATAAGGCGCGCAAGGCGTGTAGCGGTATCTCTTGTAGCAAGGTCGGCTGCCAAATCTTCTAAACGACGCATTTGATCACCCAGATATGGCAGCAGAGTTTTATTTAAATCAGAATGATTTTGGATCCAGAATCGTACCTCCTGCATTAAAACATATAAAATTTCAACATCCTCAAGAATATCGATTTGAACGGGGTGTTCCTGTTTATCAAGCAAACAAATGACGTCAAAAACATCTCCAGGGCCAAGCAATAAAAAAGCGAATTCCCGTCCGCTTTCAGGGTTAATTTTGGATACTTTCACTCGTCCGGAAACAATGACATAAAAATAATTTAGCGTGTGAAATTTTTCTTCTGCTGGGGAGCCTTTGGGCAGCGTCATTTTTTTTCGAGACAGAATCTCTACAATTTCGCTAAGAGCTTGTTCGTTGAGATACATAAAAAGCGCAGATTGCTTGAGGACTGCACAATAGTGAGGAGTTGACAGTGAATCTGATTTCAATTCAAGGGTTCCTTTTATAGCAGGTTGGTTGATATTCGCCAAAAATCTCGCATAATTCTACCCTTAGGGCATTGCGATAGCAACCACTAACCACAGACCTACCAGCACTTTAGAGTATCCGTGCAAATTACGGAGTCAATATGGGGTCATGTCGACTCTGTTTGACCTATATGGGTAAATTTCTCCAGAAAGGAGTATCTGCAATAGAAAAGATGATTGTTAGTATGGAGGTTAAAAGGAGACCCACTTTTGACCCCAGAAAAAATCGTAATGGCAGCAAAAGTGGATGGTGCAAAGCGTCAGGGGAGGGGACATTCCACGATAATACCCCTCCTCGTCCGTCCTAACAGGCACCTTCTCCTTGCGGGAGAAGGGAACAGAAACAACAACTGAAAGGCTTGGACTGAAATCTATGATTTTTATCAGCATGTTGAAGTAACAAATCTTTATATATCGATATGATATCTCTTCTTTGTTAATCCAGAAGATTAACTATTCTGTCAGCCATTCCGATATAACTGGCAGGGGTCATTTCCAGCAGTCGTTGTTTATCCGCTGGTTTCAGGTCTAATCCTTCGATAAATTTATGGATCGTCGCCCGATTTATTTTTTGTCCGCGAGTCAATTCTTTTAACTTCTCGTAAGGTTTTTCAATCCCCGCTTTACGCATGACTGTTTGAATCGGTTCTGCCAACACCTCCCAGGCGTTATCCAGATCATTTCTCAGATTCTTCTGGTTAAGCTTCAGTTTACCGATTCCTTTGAGGGTTGATTTGTAAGCGATCATACTGTAGCCGAACCCAACCCCGATATTACGCAGAACTGTGGAGTCGGTCAGGTCTCGTTGCAGGCGTGAAATTGGTAATTTCATGGATAAATGGTGAAAAATTGCATTGGCCAGACCGCAGTTTCCTTCAGAATTTTCAAAATCGATGGGATTGACTTTGTGTGGCATAGTGGAAGAACCTACTTCTCCTGCGACGGTTTTCTGCCCAAAATAGCCCATGGAGATATAAGTCCAGAGGTCGCGGTTGAAGTCGATCAAGATGGTGTTCCAGCGTGCCAGGGTATCAAACAGTTCAGCCATATAATCGTGAGGTTCAATCTGGGTGGTAAACAGGTTTTGTTTCAGTCCCAGTTCAGTTTCAATAACCTTTTTGGTCAGTTCAACCCAGTCAACATCTGGATAAGCGGAGAGATGGGCGTTAAAGTGGCCGACGGCTCCATTGAGTTTGCCGAGGAGGTCGATTGCGGCTATTTTTTCGCTCTGCTTCTGCAGCCGTTGGGAAAACACCGCAAGTTCCTTGCCGATAGTGGTTGGAGAAGCCGTTTGTCCGTGGGTGCGAGCGAGCATCGGAACCTCTTTGAACTCTCTGGCAAGGGTGCTGATACCTTCAATAATATTCTGCTGTGGAGGAATCAGTACGGTCAACCCATCGTTCAGCATCAAGGCATGTGAGAGGTTATTGATATCTTCCGAAGTGCAGGCAAAATGGATGAATTCAGAAATATCGTTAAGGGTTGTGTCGGCAATCTGTTTTTTAAGGTAATACTCAACCGCTTTGACATCATGGTTTGTTATTGCTTCAATCTTTTTGATTCTTTCTGCTTCAGCCGGGGTGAAATCTTCAATGATTTGACGTAATCTTTGCTCTTCATTGACTGATAAAGCTCGACATTCAGGAATGGATGTTTCGTTGCAAAGAGTGATCAGCCAGATAACTTCGACTTTAACCCGATTTTTGAACAGGGCATATTCAGAAAAACATTCATTCAACTCCGCTACTTTTGAGGCATAGCGGCCATCAATTGGACTGATTGCAGTTATCATTTTACACTCCTTTTACTGTATTGAAACGGCACTATAGCGGCCACTTAAGATCCCTGCAAGTTCTTTGTCTGAGCCTCTCCATTGTTTGTTATAAAAAACTCGGCCGCAAGCGACAGAGTTTTAAAGGCAAAATCCTAAAACAGCTCCAGTTGCTTTCCGTGGACTTCCTTTTTATCTAATTCGACCAATTGGTTTTGCACGTACTTACAAATAT
>JAKIUD010000116.1 GCA_021647765.1 Desulfuromusa sp.
GCACGGTTTGATGAGGGAGGGCTGGTTGAAGCAGTTATGGAAAAGCTATTTAGGCACCGCCAAACGAAAGGGGCGGAAACAGATAAGCTGAACCTAACGCTGGTGAGACCTGCTCTCTACTCTACCTTTATTGCTTTAACGGAAATAATCATCTTGCGCAATCCTCACAAAGTTATCCATCGGGCGAAGAAACACCATTTTCAAAACGTTTATGAAAAGGGATTGAATGGAAAAGAATAAAATACAAAAGATCGGGAAAAAAGAGGCATCCATTGTCCGTTCATCTGCTGCTGAGTATCTGACATTTGTAGCTGCAGGGGGCTGCTCGGAAACAAGCGTTGAAATGCGTTATGAGGATGAGAATATTTGGCTAACGCAAAAGATGATGGGGACTCTCTTTACGATGTTTCTGTTTCGGCTATCAATCAGCATTTAAAGCCTATTTTTCAATTTATCCGGAAAAGAAAAATACTGAAAAAATTTACTGTTTTTTCGATGAAATACAGGTCGTTCTCGGTTGGGAGCCTTTTGTTGACCGTTTGCTGCGCATGGAAAAATGCGAGGTCTATATCACCGGTTCGTCTGCGCAGATGCTGTCTGGGGAGATTGTGACCCAGATGCGTGGACGCGCTCTATCATGGGAGATATTTCCTTTTACGTTCCAAGAATTCCTCGATTATAAAGGGATTGAGAGTGATGCCCCATTATCGTCCAGAAAACGCCTGATCATACAGAAAGCCTTTGAGGGGTATTGGAAAACTGGCGGATTTCCTGAAGTGGCTGGATTTGAGCAGATGCTGCGGCTAAAAACGCATCAAGAGTATTTTAATGCCATGTTGTTCCGCGACCTTGTCGAACGTCATGATATATCCCACCCGAAGGCCGTTACTGACCTGGCACACCGTCTCGTGGACAATATCAGCTCACTCTATTCCATCAATAATTTGACCGGTTATCTGAAGTCACTGGGACACAAAGCGCCTAAGGCGTCGGTGTCCAATTATCTCGAGTGGTTTGAGGATGCCTATATCCTGTTCAGTGTCCGTATTTTTGATGCCTCGTTGGCGCGTGCCAACACTAATCCGAAAAAAATCTACTGCATCGACCACGCCCTTGTGACCTCGGTGAGTTCAGGTATTTTGATCAATTCCGACCATTTGCTGGAAAACCTGGTGTTTATTGCGTTACGTCGGCTGACGCCGGAGTTGAAACTGGCGGAGGGGATCATTGTGACACGTAGCGAAGAAGAGTGCATTCAGGTTGCCTCCGGATTGGAACCCGTATTTTTACAGAGCCGCTTCAGAGACTGAAATCGACTTGATCCTGGTGCTCAAGGTTAGCGACAAGATGTTTTCTCTGGTCGGCATAAACGAGGATCCACTACGCTTGAACCTCAAGTGTGATCCGGGCAAGGAACCCACAGTTTTGAACTGGTTTGATTACGCTTGCTTCTCCAGTCGTTGTAAATACTCATCCCATTCCATCGGCAGGAGATTTTTTTTTTGATTGTTGCAAGCTTTGCAGGCGGGAACGCAGTTCCCTTTCGTTGAACGTCCTCCACGAGCTAGAGGAACGACGTGGTCAAGAGTCAGATCCTTGGGGGTGACTGATTTGCCGCAATAGTGACAGATCCCCTTGTCGATCCGGTTTTTCCACCAGTTTTGCTTGCGTAGAGCACGCGCCTTCCCCCGTTCCCGGCGGATCTGTTCTTCATCAACATCAGTTTCCCAGCCCATTTTTTCTCCTTGTCTCCCGACAGATTATTGCACAATTAGCTGAATTATGCGATCTTGCGAAATTGTGGTTTAGAGTTAAATATCTTTCGGGAGAGATAACTTATGAAAATCCTTGTTGTTGGCTCCGGTCAGGTCGGTTATTTTTTGTGCGATCGGCTTTCCCGTGAGGGGCATGAAGTCACCTTGGTAGATCAGGATGAAGTGGTCGTAGAACGGGCTCAGGATCGTCTTAATGTTCTAGGCGTAGTTGGTAATGGAGCCAGTGCAGAAATTTTAGAACAAGCTGGTATTAAGGATGTTGATATCTTTATTGCAGTTACCAATATGGATGAGGTGAATATCCTCGCTTGTCTGCTAGCTCGTGAATATCAGGTTGAAATTCTTGTTGCCCGGACTAAAAATATTGAATACACCAGCAGCAAGGCAGTTCTTTCCAAAGAAAAACTGGGGATTGATCTGCTAATTAACCCGGAAGATGCCGTTGCAGAGGAGCTTTCCAAGCTGGCTTGTAATTCCAAGGCTTTTGATGTCGCTGAGTTTGCCGACGGGCAGATTTTGTTTCAGGGGTTCCGGATTGAAGCAGAAAGCCCCTTGTGCGATTTAACTTTGGCTGAATTGGGTGAATTGCGCGGCATGTACCGTTTCCTGGTTGTTGCCATCAGCCGGGGAAATACAACTATTATCCCACATGGGGCAGATGTGATTCAGGCAGGTGACCGGATTTATATATTTGCTCCGCAGCAAGAACTGCCGGCGATCAACTATTTGCTGCAGTCGGAACACCTGGAGAAAAAATCGACCCGCCGGGTGTTTATTCTGGGAGGGAGTCGTATTGGTCTGAAGGTCACACAAAACATGGAAAAACTCCATTTCCAAGCCAAATTGATTGAAAAAGATGAAGATCGCTGTTTTAAGTTGGCAGAGCTGTTAAATAAGGCGGTTGTTATTAATGCGGAAGGGTTGGATGTTCAAACTTTAGTTGATGAAGGGCTGGCTGATGCCGATGTTTTTATCGCTGTCACCGAAAACGATCAGACCAATATTTTGACCTGCTTGCTAGCTAAACAACATAATGTACGGCGGACGCTGGCTCTGGTGAGCCAACCAGAATTGATTGGCCTGGCCTCTGATCTGGGTATTGATGCTTGTATTTCACCCCGGCTGGCAGCCGCAGGGGCGATCCTGAAATTTGTACGTCGCGGAGATATTATTTCTCTCACCGCTATTGAAGGGAGCAATTCTGAGGTTTTGGAGTTGGAAATCAGTAAGGATAGTGGCTTGTTGGCGACCCCTCTGGGTGGGTTGCACTTTCCGCGTGGGGCGATCATTGGTGCGATTGTGCGGGGGGGGAACTACGAAATCCCAACAGGAGAAAGCATGCTGGAAGCGGGGGACAGGGTGGTTGTTTTTACCCTTCCAGAAGCGTTACAAAAGGTGGAAAGGTTTTTTGCCTGAATGAACCTTATCCTGACATTACGCATTCTTGGGGCGCTACTCTTGTTTCTTGGTGCATCCCTTTTTATTCCCTTACCATTCTCCTTTTATTATGCTGATGGTGCGTGGCCAGCATTTGTCTTTTCTTCTGTCATCTGTTTTGTTGTCGGTGGACTCCTGTTTCGATTTTGTAAAAGTTCGAAGGAGCTCACCGTTCGCGAAGGGTTTGCTGTTGTCACTTTTGGCTGGGGCGTGTTTGCAGTGTTTGGTGCTCTTCCTTACCTGATCTCCGGCGCTATTCCTTCACCCCTTGATGCTGTTTTTGAAACCATGAGTGGTTTCACCACGACTGGCTCGACTATTCTGACAGAAATAGAAGCACTGCCACAAAGTTTGCTATTTTGGCGTTCATTGACCCATTGGCTCGGCGGGATGGGGATTATTGTCCTCTCTTTAGCAATTTTACCCATGCTGGGGGTCGGAGGGATGCAGCTGTTCAAGGCTGAAGTCCCCGGCCCAACGGCGGATCGATTAAAACCCCGGATTCAAGATACAGCTAAAATGCTCTGGGGAGTTTACTTTTTGTTGACTCTGGTGGAGACGTTGTTGCTGATGTTTGGGGGGATGTCTTTTTTTGATGCCGTCTGCCACTCTTTTGCAACCTTGGCAACCGGGGGTTTTTCAACAAGAAATGGTTCGATAGCTGCATATAACAGCAGTTATATTGATGGTGTAATTACCTTATTTATGATTCTTGCTGGAATTAACTTTGCCCTCCACTTTCAAGTGTTACGTGGTAAGGCAGGAGAGTTTTTTCGCAGTGAAGAACTGCGAGTCTATTTGGGGATTATCCTGGTTGCAACAGTTGTCATTATGGTTTTCAACTGGACAGGTGGTATTTATCCACAATTCGGGGAAAATTTTCGTTATTCCATATTTCAGGTTTCTTCGATTATGACAACGACCGGATTTGGTACTGCTGACTATGAACTTTGGCCCGTGTTACCCCAGTATATTCTGGTGCTGCTGATGTTCATTGGTGGCTGTGCTGGTTCTACCGGCGGTGGAATGAAAGTCGCACGGATACTCCTCTTGTTTAAACATGCTCAGGTGCAGGTGTTTCGTCTCATTCACCCACGCGCGATTCGATTGGTCAAGCTGGGGAATCGTCCGGTTGATAAGGATGTCTTACAGTCAATCCTTGGTTTCTTCGCCCTCTTTATTGGTGTTTTCGTGGTCGGCTCGCTGTTGGTTGCTGCCAGTGGGATGGATCTGGTCTCTGCTGGCGGTGCGGTCGTTGCCTGTTTATCCAATATCGGACCCGGCCTTGGATCTGTCGGCCCTGTCGATAATTTTGCCCATGTTCCGGGTTTTGGTAAAGCGGTTCTGATTGTCTGTATGCTGATGGGTCGACTTGAACTGTTTACAGTTCTGGTTCTGTTCTTTCCATCATTTTGGCGTAAATAAAAATACGAAAGCTCCCATCGTCCTGTAGACGATGGGAGCTTCCCCCCTCCGGAACCTGCAAATCAACAGGTAAATTGTTAAAATATGTTTGAAGTATAAAGAGCAATTCTGACAAAAAACTGACTTTGCGACTGAAATTGTAAAAAAAAGCGAAAAAATACGGTTTTTTTTGCTTTATGGCAGCTGAATAAAGCCAATCTGTCGTCCGCTTATGCCGTTATCACGTCGATGGGAGAAAAACAGTTCTGGGTGGCAGCAGGTGCATTGCTCAGCTATTTCTATATTTTGTGGTTTTATACCAGATTGCTCCAATTGCAGCTGACAGCTGAGTGGGATATCTAATTGCCAATGTCCCAGCTTGGTTTCTTTTGAAATTTCGTTCCAGTATCCACTTCCTTGTCTGAAAGCATCACGAACCGGTCGATCAACTTCATAGCTGTGTGCCCCGATTCCTGGGCCAATTGCAACTTGAAGTTCTGCCACTGGACAGTCAAAGTGGTTATGAATTGTTTGTACCACTTTGGCAATCAGCCCGTTTGCTGCCCCATGCCAGCCGGCATGAATTGCTGCTGCAATTTTCATCTTTTCGTGCCAGATCAAAAGAGGAAAACAATCAGCAGTCAGAATACCAATCATAATTCCGGTTTGGTTAGTGACAATGGCATCGACTTCAACGCTTAAAAAATGGCTCAGGTCGGGGTTGGATTCATCAATCAACAGGAGGTCATCGCCATGAACCTGTTTAACTGTCAATAACTGGTGTGGCGACAGGTTAAATGCACGGATAAAGGTTGCACGATTTCCTTCTACATTTGCCAGATGGTCGTCGGTTCCCAAGCCCAGGTTCAAAGAATTATAGGGAGGGCGACTGACTCCACCATTCCTGGTGCTGAATCCTGCTATTAGGCCAGCTGGTAGTTTTGACGGTTGTAAATATGAAATTTTACCTTGTCGAACAAGCTTCATTGATAACTCCGTTATTAGTCTTCATGATCTAAATGAGTGAGGATTCTTTGCAGAGTTTCCGGTATTTCGCTGGAAAATTCCAGATATTTTCCACTTCGGGGGTGGATAAAACCTAAACATTGAGCATGGAGTGCTTGTCCCGGCAGTTGATCAATCAATTTACGCAATTCCATATCTTTGATTGCCGTTGTTCTGGAGCGATTACCGTAGAGCGGATCACCAATCAAGGGGCAGTTTATCTCTGCAAAATGGACTCTGATCTGGTGGGTGCGCCCGGTTTCCCATTGGAGTTCGATCAGACGCAG
>JAKIUD010000030.1 GCA_021647765.1 Desulfuromusa sp.
TCAAGCTTGACTGGCAATGGGTCAATATTATCAAACCGCCAAAGATTTCTACAATACCTGACATTCTGACACTGGCAGAAGTCGAGCGACTGATCAGCGCGACCCGTAAATTGCGCTACCGGGTTTTCTTCTTAACGACCTATTCCATGGGGCTGCGCTTGCAAGAAACTCTGTCGCTGCAAGTTGGCGATATTGATGCTCAGCGAAGACGGGTGCATGTCCGCCGTGGCAAGGGGCACAAAGATCGAATGCTGCCGTTGCCTGAGCTCACTTACCATGCTTTACGTGCTTTGTGGTGCAAGCATCGACACCCTGATTTCCTCTTCCCCAGCACTCAGGGCAAACTTGAAACAGTATGCCAGTCGACAAACCACATGGATCGTGGCAGCACTCAGGTCGCCATGAAGATTTTGGTAAAAGAGTGCGGGATTAAAAAAAAATCTCAATCCATTCCCTGCGCCACAGTTTTGCCACTCATCTGCTTGAACGGGGCTTGAGCCTGCGCCATATTCAGGGCTTGCTCGGCCATTCCAGTCCCACCACAACCGCTCGCTATGCTCACCTGACCAAGGTGACAGAGCAGGACAGTCTCACCGCCATCGATAACTTAATCAATTGCCTTGATATTGATTTATGGAGGCTGTGATGGTGGATCTGGTCTCTATTGTTGAGCAATTTCGGGATACTTTTATCGCCAAATATAAGAACCGACTGCTCCCCAGCCACTTGAACGCACTTCATGCCATAAGTCGCTGTCGCACGCCCGATTCTGGAGAACTCCGTGTTCGTTGCACGGAATGTGGCCAGACCGAGTGGCGTCCTCTGTCTTGCGGTCATCGCAGTTGCCCTCAATGCCAAAATCATGAAGCGAGCAAGTGGCTGGATCGGCAACAGGCTAAATTATTACCGGTTCCCTACTTCATGGTGACCTTTACCTTGCCTTATCAACTTCGACCATTGGCATGGCATTTTCAGGAAAAGGTTTATGCGATTCTGTTCGCTTGTATCATCAGTACCCTGAAAGATTTCGGACTGAACCCCAAACATCTGGGTGCAAATATGGGGATGACAGCAGTCCTCCATACCCAGACCAGACGACTTGATTATCATCCGCATATTCATGTCATTGTCCCCGGAGGCGGTATCGATAAGGGCAGGCGACAGTGGAAGAAGGTCAAGGGGAAGTACCTGTTTAACGAATTCGCTCTGGCCAGGGTCTTTCGTGCCCGTTTTCTGGAAGCGGTGAATAATGCGGGGCTGAAAATCCCGGTTGGTGTTCCCAATGAATGGGTGGTCGACTGTGCCCATGTGGGCAACGGTCTGCCAGCCTTGAAATATTTATCCCAATATCTTTATCGGGGTGTCATCACTGAGAAGAACATCGTCTCCTGCCGGGAGGGTCAGGTGACCTTCCGTTATACTGAAAGCAAAACCGGACAAGCCTGCACCCGAACCTTGAAGGGGGAAGATTTTTTGTGGCTGGTTCTGCAACATGTTCTGCCAAGAGGCTTTCGCCGTGTCCGTGATTATGGTTTTCTGCACGGCAATGCCAAACGGATCTTAAAACTGGTGCAGATGATTCTCCACGTCATGCTGGAACCGAAGCCATTGAGACCGAGGCCAGTGTTTAAATGTCCTTGTTGTAAAGCGATTATGGAGATTACCGCCTTTCGCCGACCGGCATGGCTATCGGGATAACGGGCAAAACCGGCCTCGTATTGCGCCAACATTAAATAGAGGAGGATCAGCAGTTCTGATGACCACCGCAGCACACTAAAATTTTAGCCTGTCAGCAGGTAAAGGATTTCGCTCGCCTTCGAAAAAGTGTTTAAAAGATCAACGCCTTAGAAACCCTAAAATCAAACCGATATATTTGCTTTATATAGTATTGTGGCCGGGCTTGTTCAACCACAGGATAAGATCGCGGCTCGTGCCTCGCGCTATCTATCCTTATTCGTTATGTTTTTTACCTTCTCGTGTGTCGTTTAACTGCTACTAATGTTTGCCATATTAAACTTGCAAAAATTATATAGAATATGAGGCTAACAAACTCCATTCCAGATTTAAGTATCTTGCTAAAGGGCAAAATATTTTTAGATACGTTATTTGCTAAGATAGATGTTTTTTCAAGAACACCATTGATGCCTGGATGTATTTCATATAAAATATTATTTTCGTATCCCAATATTAAGAGATAGTAAATAATTGCTGTAGCAAGTATAAAAAATATCGGTTTGACATAGTTTTGTCCATAATTTGATATTTTTTCATTCAAAAAAAGTATCAGCTTTTCTTGAGTTTTATTTGTGCCCTTAAGTTCTTCTTTGTACTTTTTCATTTCGCAAGCAAAATACTTATTAGCTTCGATACAGTTATGAATTTTATCAAATGAACTTTTTACAATCCTGAACGTTTCTCTATTAGAATATTTTTCGTTAATATTGGTGTTCAAGAAGTTTGGTGCTTCTTTTAAATTTATATTTTCGATATCTAACCCACTATAAAAATTTGTGTTTCTAAAATTGACAAAGCTAAGAAAAGTAGCATAAGTAAATTTAGCTATATATTCATTTTTAGAATCGCCACTCTGGCCAAAAGAGCATTTTTCAAATCCGACAAAATCTTCGAATATGCTTTTCTTTATATTGAACTTTCCAAACATCGTTTCAAATGTGTCGACAACTTTAAAATAATTTGTATTAAAAATCTCAAAATCTAAAACAATGTTTTGCTTAAACTCAAATTTTGATTCGAAAACAGTATCTTCCATGAAAAATGATTTAATATTGCACCGATTAAGAATGAATTTATCTTTCAAGATACAATCCATAAAATGGAGTGATTCAATATTTAAGTCAGTATCATCAGTATTGTTGAAAATTGGAGATTTAAATTCAACATTTCCGAATTCTATGCCCTTTTTAAATTCGCAGTTATTAAATAGCGGACTATCTATTACATATCTCCCATCATTTTCGGAATATGAGCTAACCTTTTCATGAAAAATACAGCTCTGGTACAGCACTCCATTAACATTCTTTAGAACCGGCGTATTAAAAACACTCCACCCCTCATAAAATATACAATCTTGAAAAAAGAACTCAGGATCACTTGATTCAATATAACTTGTAAAAAAATGGCAGTTATCAAAATGGATTTTTTTTAAGGTATTTAATATTTTTGCGTAATTTATTTGTGATTGTATATCTGGCTTTGGAAAAGCAATTCTAAAGAAATGGCAAAAGTCGTTACCATCTATAGAATTATTAGCAACATAGTTTTCTAACGAAGTAGAAAAGTCGTTTCGTATCTTAAAAAAGTCTAATCCATTTTTAGAGCAGTGAAGGATGCATTCATCATAGCCACTATAGACGTCTAGATTACACTCATTAATACTGCAAATGCTCATTATAATCCTCAGTGGGGCTTATCTTTTAAACATAATCGGCGGAGCTGAGCGGCGAAGGTATTTTTGCGTTGCAAGTTTACTTGCACAAGCGGAAATGCCGCAGTCCGACTCCAGTGACTTGTTCATGACGCGAAGCGGCGTGCACAAGTTGCTGGAGTGTACTCAGCTCCGCCGATTCAAGCCGCGCAGCGGCTTGAACAAGTAATTATACGGTTCCGGTCACCATACTGCTCAAACACGGTTCCCGCTGCCGAAACCACCTCTAACATAATTTTTCTAACCGTATATCATCACCATCTTTGTAGATAACGGAAATCCATTAACTCCCAAAAACAAAAGCCACCGCCCGGACAAACTGATATCCTGACGGTGGCTTATTTGTTTTGATTTCATTGTCCCCTCCTTGAAATGCAAAATACCCGCTCAAACTAGCTGTAAACCCGGCTTTTGTCAAATAATCTTCACTGGGCGGTTTGGTAAATTTGCTGAGATTTATTGCGAGGAGATGCTGCTTTTAACAAGTCCTGCCAGCGCATCAAGAAAATCTTCGTGATCATTTAAAGATGGAGCACGGACAAAATTGACGAGTCCAAGGCTGGTTGCCAGATTGTGATACTGGATATCGATCTCCTCAAGCGTCTCAATATGATCTGAAACAAAGGAAATTGGCACCATTAGTACCGCCCGATGCCCAGCATCAGACAACTCGTGAAGAACCTCTTTGGTTCCCGGCTCCATCCATTTGACCGGACCACTGCGACTTTGGTAAGCAATTGTCCAGTCGTAAGAACCAACCCGTTGCATCACCCCCTGAACCGTTGCTTCGACATGCTGCCGATAGGGATCACCTCGGTCGATAAATTTCTGTGGCAGCGCGTGTGCTGAGAACATGATTTGGACTTCATCGCGCATCAGATCATGAAAATTGTCCAGCCCTGCATTGATTCGATGAGCCAACGCATCCAGATAACCTGGCCAGTCGTACCAATCTTCAATGAGTTGATATGCAAGTTCAGGATAAACTTTTGCCATAGCACGTTTAAAATTGTTGATACTGCTACCAGTCGTTGCCCCGGTGTAGTGCGGATACATCGACAGCACAACCGCTGTTTCAATCCCTGCAGCTTTGATTTCAGTAAGCACCTGCTCGGCTCGGGGATGCCAGTAACGCATAATCACATAGGGTTTGAATCTTTCACCAAGCCGCTGTGCGGTTCCTGCTGCCTGCTTTTGTGTCCATTCCAACTGAGGAGATTTTCCTCCGATAGTCCGATAGTTCTCCACCACCTTTTTGGCTCTAAAATAAGAGATTAACTTGGCAAACGGCTTTTGCAACAAGGCACCAGCGGGAAGTTGGATTAAATCTCGATCAGAAAAAAGGTTGTAAAGAAATGGCTCGACCGCATCCAGGGAATCGGGGCCTCCCATATTGAGCAGAATTAAAGCTGTTGGTTTGGAATCAAGCATATATGTTCATCTCTGTCAATTAAGGGTTCCCTCTCCATGAGGGAGAGGACTAAGATGAGGGGATATCGTAAAAAAGGAACCTGAAAGACTTAAGATTCCCCCCCTCATCCGGCCTGCGGCCACCTTCTCCCTCATGGAGAAGGGCTATCTGGAAAAATAGTGTTTATCAGAGTCTATTTCTGACTGAGCCGATGCACACACTCAACCATATGAATTGCGTTTTCGGGGGGAACTGTCGGTAAAATACCATGACCAAGATTGAAAATAAATCCTGGTCGATCACCATTTTCATCAAGAATCCGTTGAACTTCTTTCTCAATATACTCTTTTGGAGCGTAAAGAACTGTTGGATCAAGATTACCCTGAACCGCCACATCATTACCCAGAAGATCCCGGGCTTTCCCCAAGTTGACATGCCAGTCGAGGCCGAGCACATCACTGCCCGCTTCTTTCACCAATTCCAGCATGGTTCCCCCATGTTTAACGAAATATATAATTGGAATTCCATCACGGTTCAACCCGTTGATCAGCTGCTGAATGTAGGGGAGAATGTAACGCTCATAATCATGAGGAGCCAATAAACCACCCCAGGTATCAAAAATCTGAATCGTCTGCGCTCCAGCCTCAATCTGCATATTCAGATAACGTCGATCCATCTCAGTGATCTTTTGCATCAGCGCATCGTAAAGAGGAAAATCAGAATACATCATCTGTTTGAGGCTGGCGAAGTCCTTGCTCCCCTTCCCTTCAACCATATAACAGGCCAAAGTAAAAGGAGCACCGCCGAACCCGATCAAGGGAACACGGTTCTCAAATGCTACCCGCAACCGTTTGATAATCGCAGGCACGTAGGAAACAGCCTCTGCCATATTTTCCGGAACTACCAGGGCATCAACGTCGGCTATGGTACGGATCGGATTCTCAAACACCGGGCCGGGAACAAAATCGAGCTTCATTCCCATCGGTTCTATCGGGGTCAGAATGTCGGAAAACAGAATCGCCGCATCAACATCAAGTAAGTCAATCGGCTGAATCGTCACTTCCGCAGCGCGAGCCGGATCTTTACACAGATCGAGAAACGTCCCACCACCCTGTGCGCGAACTTCTTTGTACTGTTTCAGATAACGACCTGCCTGACGCATCAACCAGACGGGAACCCGGTCAACCGGCTGCCCCCAGCAGGCTTTGATAAAATTATATTCGGTGGTCATTGACATTGATCTCCTGTTCGATTTCTATGTGTAGGGGCGAATCTTGTATTCGCCCTTGTTTTATTTGTTGATCACAAACGGGCGAATACAAGATTCGCCCCTACCAATTACTTCGGGACGTTCTCCGCCACCTCTTTTTCCAACCGTTTTCTGGTTTTTATCGGAATATAGTTACAGAACGGCTCTTCAGCCATATAATCACCGTAGACAGCATCGGCGCGGGCACGGCAGCCACCGCAGACATTTATGTACTCACATTCACCACACCTTCCTTTATAGGCCTTAAAGTTGCGCAAGTCATTGAAGACTTTGGAGTTGAACCAGAGATCTTTGAAGGGCGTATCTTTGACGTTACCAACGGTTCTGAGGAAATAAGAACAAGGCTTCAAGTTTCCTTCGCAATCGATCATACAGATACTCTGTGCAGCGATGCACCCTTTACCACCTCCTGTGGAGAAGGTGAGACTACGCCGTTTGAGTGATTCTCCCTCAGCTTTGGCCAACTGCGGTACCACACGGTAATAATGAGGAGCACAGGTCGGGCGCATCAGAATTTCATCTTCCTGTTTCTCCTGCCGGTAGTGCCAAGTAAGAATTTCTTCATAATCCTCTTTACTGACCAACTCATCCATAATCTCTTTACCACGACCGGTGGGAACGATCATAAACATGTACCAGGCGGTTGCTCCAAGTTTCTTGGCAACCTTAAAGCAGTCGCCAATATCGTGCTGGTTGCGTTTGGTAAAGGATGAGTTGATGATAAATTTTATCCCGTTTCGACGCATCGTTTCAGCAGCACGGATAGTTCCTGCATAGGCTCCCTCGCAGTTGCGAAAGTTATCGTGGATCTCAGCGGTTGAACCATCCAGAGAGAGGGAAACCATTTTGATTCCGGTCTCTTTCATCTTCTGGCAAATTTCATCGGTGACGAGGGTACCGTTGGTGGCGATACACATACGCAGTCCTTTGTCTGTCCCATACTGGGCAATCTCAAAAAGATCTGGACGCATCAGCGGTTCTCCTCCGGAGAGGACAAATACTGGCTTGGAAACCTCACAGATATCATCAATCAGCTTGAATGCTTCCGCTGTTGTGAAATCGCCTTCCGAGGCTTCCATATCGGAAGAGCAGCGACAATGGATACAGCTGAGATTACACCGCTGGGTAGCTTCCCAAGCAATCCATTTGGGGATAAATTCTTCTTGTTTGGAACTCATATTAAACTCCTGGTGGCTAAACGAAATGTCATTTCGACCAGAATACTACAAACATTTCATCTAGCTCAAGGATTCTCGACTAAATTACTAGTTATTGTCCAGTGCCAACCAGACCAGGTTGTCCTGGATAAAAACAGTGAATGCCTGAGGTGCGGCACTTTTCAGCAGTTCCCATAGATAGCTATGGATACTACCATCTTCAGTAAAAAGCCGCTGACTCTGCAATAAACCAAAAATCCGTGATCGAATGATCTGATTACAACCTGCAAGGTCAATAAACAGTAACGAGTCCTCAGTCATATCAAGTTGATCCAAGGGATCCGAGGCAACAATCATCCCCCCCTCTAGAGCCGTAGGCATTTTAATTATTTTCAACAGTTCATCAGCTAAATCACGATTGTAGCTTTTGACTGATAGCTTCTCCCCAGACGCCAATGGTAACATCGGAACAACAAATAAAGTCCCTCGTTCCTTCAATTTGTCCTGGTTAGCGAGAAAATGAAGTTGTTGCAGAGTGCTATCGAGATCTTCAGCACGCATCTGCGGCGCTAGCAGGTAAGCATACTGGTCATAAGCAGGTCGTTCTTCGCCTGGCTGGAGAATTGCCTGCCATGGGATCTCAGTTGGTGGCTGTTCACGGAGCTTCTCCTCCTGCATTTTGGCCAGTAACTCCTGTAGTTTCTCCATCTTCTTCTGCAGTAATTGAACTCGCTTTTCCTTCTCCCCCGCTACAGCCGGGAAGATTAAAATCTGCTGTAGGCAGACGACCAACAAACAACAATAGAGAAAACGTGAACCTTGCTTTAACATCATAAACTCCTGTCTTTAAAATTTGGAGGATTATACAGAAAAACTTGCAGTTTGGGGGTGAAAATATCTTCAGCGACAGTTCCTTGAACAAAACACTGCCCTGGTGCAACAAGTCTCGTTGAAGAGCATCGAGCCAGCAGCAGGTACGCCCTTGGCTCTGCCCAATAAGTTTCGGATTATACCGCTGAGCGCGAACTCAACCGGTAAAGATTTCCAGGATGAACCAGTCGAGCATAGCTGATCAGATTATTTGCCGACCAGGTTCTCCGATTGACCAACAAGCAAGGACTGTCTGCTGAGATATTGAGTAAATCCTGTTCCAAAGAATTGGGCAAGATCGCCTCAACGATATGTTCAATTTCTGATAGAGGAAAAAGTTCACTTAGATACTGACTTGGAGTCGTAACCAAAAAATCCTGCTGAATATAATCTGGAACAAGCAATGCGTTGACATACCGTTCTGCAAGTTGCAATGGTCGGCCATTCTCTTTATGAACGATAAGGGAGTGAAAAACCGGATCTCCAGCAGCGATACCCAACTGGTCTGCTAAATCTCTATCAGCTTCTAGCTCCTGCAAACGATAACGTTCATTACTATAGATATTGTGTCGCTGCCGAATTTCATCTGCAATATTACGAATTTCCAGCAATGGGGATTCTGCTTGAGCCATTGAAACAAAGGTACCGAGTCCCTGGTGCCGAACCAGCATCCCCTCAGCAACCAGTTCCTTAACCGCCCGATTAGCAGTCATTCTGCTGACGCCAAATTTTTCCGCCAATGCATTTTCTGTCGGAATCTGCGCATCAGGTGGATAGGTTTGATCTCCAATCGCCTGACGTATAAAATCTTTAATCACCTTAAAACGGGGTCGCACTCCGGATTTTTTCTTCATTTTTCTTCCTTTAAGCAGGAAAATATTTATTAAATCCATATTTTCTACACATGTGCTTGCAAGTTTGTATATAATTGTATATACATTTAGTATGAATGGGAAGGGAAATAAATGAATTCCGTATTTTGTACCTGTGAAAAAATTTGGATCAATGCTCAGCTTGCAACGATGGATCCGCAAGTTGCAGCCCCATATGGCCTGCTGAAAGATCATATTATCGGGGTTAAAAATGGGAAAATTACAGTTATTTCTCCCATGCACAAGGTTGATATCAATGAATTTCACGGAGAAATACATGATGTCCAAGGAAATATCCTGACCCCAGGTTTGATAGATAGCCACACCCATCTGATCTACGGCGGGCAGCGTTCCCTTGAATTTACCCAGCGTTTGAACGGTAGCAGTTACGAAGAGATTTCCCGGACTGGCGGCGGCATTCTTGCCACTGTTACCGCGACCCGCGCTCTCTCTGAAGATGAACTTGTCGAACAGGCACAACCTCGCCTGGAAGCTCTCCTCAACGAGGGGGTCACAACGGTTGAAATAAAATCTGGATATGGGTTAACCCTTAATGATGAACTAAAAATACTCAGAGCTGCAAAAAAGCTGGCGGCAGATTATCCATTCCACCTGCGCAGCACCTTGCTTGCTGCTCATACCATCCCTCCAGAATTTCGCAACTCGCCTGATGCCTACATCGAACTTATCTGTCAAGAGATAATTCCACGGGTCGCAGATGAGGGATTGGCTGAAGCCGTTGATATCTTCTGTGAAAAAATCGCATTCTCCGCTGCCCAAAGTGAGCAGCTCTTTATCACTGCTGAAAAAGCTGGGCTGGGAATAAAAATTCATGCCGAACAACTGTCCAACAGTCATGGAGCAGAACTTGCCGCTAATTACTCGGCCTGGTCGGTCGATCATCTGGAATATCTGGATGAAGCTGGAATCAAAGCACTGAAGAAATCGGGAACCGTTGCGACTCTGCTTCCCGGAGCCTTTTATTTTCTTGGTGAAACGAAACAACCACCCGTTGAGCTGTTGCGTCAATATCAGGTTCCAATGGCTCTGGCCAGCGATCTCAACCCGGGAAGCTGCCCACTGGCTTCCTTGCGCTTAATGATGAATATGGGCTGTGTTCTGTTCGGTTTAACTCCCGAAGAGGCTCTCCAAGCGACAACCAGAAATGGTGCCGCAGCTCTCGGACTAGGAGAAATTACCGGAACTCTCAGTGTTGGTAAGGCTGCAGATATGCTCCTCTGGGACATTGACGATCCGGCTCAACTTGCCTACCAGTTCGGTGCAACCCCATTGTTGCAACGGATCTTTGCCGGGGAAATCAGCCATGTATAAAGCTCCCAACATGGATCTCTGGATCGGGCGAGTCGATGCGGGATCAGGCACAATAAGCCTGCGCTGGCATCAGTGCATTTCTCCCTGGTTGGCAAAATCTCAGCAACCGGGAATAGCGTTGCTGGGAGTCGCAAGTGATGAGGGGGTGAAACGGAATCAGGGGAGAATCGGAGCGGCTGCCGGTTCCGATGAAATCCGCCGGCTACTGGCCAATCAGGCATACCACTTGAAACACCCCGCTTATGATGCGGGGAACCTTTACTGCGAACGGAACGATCTTGAAGCCCTGCAAGAGGAACAAGCGACTCTGGTACATCAGATACTTGATCAAGGCCATTTCCCGCTGCTGCTGGGTGGTGGTCACGAAATAGCCTGCGGCAGTTTTCTCGGGCTGGTGCGACACCTGAATCCTTCAAGAACTGCTGCTCCAATTGGGATCATCAATTTCGACGCACACTTCGACTTGCGAAAAGCCGCTGTGCCCACCTCCGGCACCCCTTTTCTACAAATTGCCAAACATTGCCAAGCCAAGGAGATCCCTTTTCGCTACTTCTGCCTTGGTGTAAGTGAGGTTGCGAACACACAAATGCTGTTCGACCAGGCGGATCAACTTGAAGTTGAATACCTGAAAGATGAAGAACTCAGCAGCTGGAAATTTCCGCAAATTGAAGAAAAATTGACCAAATTCCTCCACCCCTGCCAGGCGATTTATCTGAGCATTGACCTTGATGTCCTCCCCGCAGAAACTGCCCCCGGTGTCAGCGCTCCGGCGACCAGAGGTGTTCCTCTTCCAGAATTGGAATATCTGTTATCCTTTATCAGATCAGTCGCTCAGGATCGATTGAGAGTGGCAGATATCGCAGAATATAATCCGCAGTATGACATTGATGGTCGAACCGCCAAGGTTGCAGCCAGACTCTGCCACCTGCTCACCCGCTCATTGACGAGAGATATATTATGAACAAACAACTTGATTCAAAACGCCTGATTCGTGCCCCACGAGGTTCACAAATAAGTGCTAAAAGCTGGCTGACCGAGGCCGCCTTGCGCATGTTGATGAATAATCTTGACCCGGATGTTGCCGAGCGTCCCGAAGAACTTGTCGTCTACGGCGGCATTGCACGAGCAGCGCGCGACTGGAATTGTTACGACAAAATTGTCGAAGTTCTCAAGCGGCTGGAAGATGACGAATCACTGCTGATTCAATCTGGAAAACCGGTCGGAGTTTTCAAAACCCACCCTGATGCCCCACGAGTTTTGATCGCTAATTCCAATCTGGTTCCCCACTGGGCCAACTGGGAAACCTTCAATGAACTGGATAAAAAGGGCTTGATGATGTACGGCCAGATGACCGCCGGATCCTGGGTCTATATCGGTTCGCAGGGCATCGTGCAAGGAACATACGAAACCTTTGTTGCCATTGCAAAAAAACGTTTTTCCGGTGATGCACGCGGCCGCTGGATTTTGACCGGAGGGCTTGGCGGCATGGGTGGCGCTCAACCACTGGCAGCCACCATGGCCGGATTCAATATGCTGGCCATCGAGTGTGATGAATCACGCATCGACAAACGGCTGGAAACCGGGTATCTGGATCACAAAGTGGCCGATCTCGATAAAGCTCTGGAATTGATAGAAACTGCTTGCAGCAATAAACAAGCTATCTCTGTTGGACTACTTGGGAACTGTGCCGAAATACTACCAGAATTGGTTCGCCGCAAAATTGTCCCGGATGTCTGTACTGACCAAACCAGCGCCCATGATCCACTGAATGGTTATCTTCCGGGAGGGTGGAGTCTGGAGCAGGCGGTAAAGTTGCGCCAAGAAAACCCACAAAAGGTGATTACAGCGGCTAAAGTTTCCATAGCTAAACATGTTGAAGCAATGTTGCAGCTACAACAACTGGGAGCAGAAACCTTTGACTACGGCAACAACATCCGTCAGGTTGCCTTTGATGAGGGGCTCGAAAATGCCTTCGCTTTCCCCGGATTCGTCCCCGCCTATGTGCGCCCTCTGTTCTGTGAAGGGATTGGCCCATTCCGCTGGATCGCCCTCTCGGGAGATCCTGAAGATATCTATAAAACTGATGCCAAAGTGAAAGAACTGATCCCCGATGATCCTCATTTACACAACTGGCTCGATATGGCCAGAGAACGGATTCAGTTTCAAGGATTGCCTGCCCGAATCTGCTGGGTCGGGTTAAAAGACCGCGCCCGCCTCGGACTGGCATTTAATCAGATGGTTGCTAGCGGCGAACTGAAAGCCCCGATTGTTATAGGGAGAGATCATCTCGATTCGGGCTCGGTTGCCAGCCCCAACCGTGAAACTGAAGCGATGGCGGATGGTTCCGATGCTGTCTCCGACTGGCCACTGCTGAACGCCCTCCTCTCCACTTCGGGCGGGGCAACCTGGGTCAGTCTGCACCACGGCGGCGGAGTTGGGATGGGTTTCAGCCAGCATGCCGGAGTTGTTATTGTGGCCGATGGAACCGATGCAGCTGCCAAACGACTGGAACGGGTGCTGTGGAATGATCCGGGATCGGGCGTTATGCGCCACGCTGATGCCGGCTACCCGCTTGCTATCGCCTGCGCTAAGCAGCAGGGACTGGATCTACCGATGCTGGAGGATAAATAATGTTCAAATTGGAACTCAAACCAGGTCACCTCAGCCTGAAACAGATGCGGCGGGTTCAGACCGAATCGGTGCAATTAACCTTGTCACCTGACTGTCTGGCCAAGATTGAAGCGGCAACAGCAACGGTTCGTCAGGTCATCGCCCAAGGTCGAGTCGTTTACGGTGTCAACACCGGTTTTGGTCTTTTGGCCAATACCCACATTCCCGATGAAGACCTTAAACAATTGCAACGTTCGATCGTCTTATCCCATGCCGCAGGAGTCGGTGCATTGATGGATGAAGCGACGGTTCGACTGTTGATGGTTTTAAAAATCAACAGTCTGGCTCGCGGCTATTCCGGGATTCGCCTGAAAGTTATTGAAGCATTGATCACCCTGGTAAACGCCGAAATTTACCCCTGCATCCCCCAAAAAGGCTCTGTCGGTGCATCTGGTGACTTGGCACCTTTGGCACACATGAGCACCGTTTTACTGGGTGAAGGGGAAGTCCTCTATCATGGGGAGCGGTTGCCAGGTCGAAAAGGACTTGAAATCGCCGGATTGGAACCCTGCACCCTGGGGCCCAAAGAGGGGTTGGCACTGCTCAACGGAACCCAGGCATCAACCGCCTTTGCCCTGGAAGGGCTGTTTGCTGCAGAGAATCTGTTTGCCGCCGCTATAGTCAGTGGTAGTCTCAGTGTTGAAGCAGCGTTGGCAAGCCGTAGCCCATTTGACCCGAGGATTCATCAGATCAGCGGCCACCAAAGTCGCATTGATACAGCAACAGCCTATCGCAAACTCCTTGATCACAGCCAGATTGAAGATTCACACCGCGCCTGTGAATCGGTACAAGACCCCTACTCCTTACGCTGTCAACCTCAGGTGATGGGAGCATGTCTGGAGCAACTCCGTCATGCGGCAAAAGTTCTCCGTACCGAAGCAAACTCAGTCTCAGACAACCCCCTGGTTTTCATCGAAGAGAATGATATTCTTTCTGGAGGAAATTTTCACGCTGAACCGGTGGCAATGGCTGCCGACAACATGGCTTTAGCGATTGCAGAAATTGGAGCCTTGGCTGAACGACGCATCGCCCTGTTGATTGATAGCAATTTAAGTAAATTACCGCCATTTCTGGTCGAGAAAGGGGGATTGAATTCTGGTTTTATGATTGCTCAGGTCACGGCAGCAGCCCTGGCCAGCGAGAATAAATCCTATGCTCACCCGGCCTCCGTCGACAGTCTGCCGACATCAGCAAATCAGGAGGATCATGTTTCCATGGCCACCTTTGCGGCTAGAAGACTGGGGGAAATGGCCGACAATACGGCGGGAATTCTGGCGATTGAACTGCTGGCGGCCTGTCAGGGGGTCGATTTTCGTGCGCCACTTAAAACCTCTGAGTTACTAGAACAGGCTAAGCAGCTTTTACGTGACGAGGTGCCATTTTACGATCAGGATCGCTACTTTGCTCCAGATATTGAAAAGGCGATAAGACTCATTCAATCAGGTCGCTTTGCCCCTTTTGCCAGTACCGCGGTAATATTGAGCCGTTGAGAGGTCAACCGGTAGCCCGTTCCTCTTGTGGGAACAGTTCGGCAAATACCTCTTTAACCGTTGAGATGTGATCGGCTTTCCAGGCATTAGTGCCACAGAAAATCAGGCCGGTCTCCGTATTCCCTTGCTGGGCACGATCTAACGCATGGATAATGCAGAAGCGCTCACGCGATGTCTGATAGGCACATTTTTTCAAACAAGCAGAGGGGCAATAGACGTCAAGATCAACATCCCGCTGACGTACCTGGTCGATATTTTTCTTGATCGCTCGACCTGGCAATCCTGCCGGACTCATGATCAGACCGATATCTTCCTGCGAACAATCAAGGTAAGCCTGCTTGAATTCATCATTGGCATCGCATTCTTCAGTCACCACAAAACGGGTTCCCATCTGGACACCATCTGCCCCCTGAGCCAGGGCATATTCCAAATCTTCCCGATCCCAGATACCACCTGCGGCAATGATCGGAATGTCCACATTCCACTTATCCTTTAGATAATCCTTAACTCCGCGTACAGTTGCATACTGATCATATTCCCCGCTGCCAATCCGCTCCATTTTTTCACCCAGATGGCCACCTGCCGTATCGGGATCTTCAACGACGATAGCATCGGGAAAACGCTGGTAGGTTTTCTGCCATTTACGCACGATCAACTCGGCCGCCTTGACCGACGAGACAATCGGCACCAGAGCAACATCAGGAAAATCAGCCGTTAATTTAGGGAGATTCATCGGTAATCCAGCACCGCTGATAATTAGTTTGGCTCCACCTTCGCAGGATGTCCGTACCACTTCATTATAGTTTTTTACCGCGACCATACAATTGACACCGATCACGCCATCTGGTGCAATTTCATAAGCCTTACGCAATTCATCCAATAATGCCTGACGATCTGCCGCAAAAAAATTCTTTCCATCATAGCTCTCACTATTTAATGCTAAGCCGGCGGCGGCAACTATGCCGATTCCACCATTCAAAGCGACATTTCCCGCTAAACGAAATCCAGAAATACGCACCCCCATCCCACCCTGAATCAGCGGAAAAGGGACACTGTGTTGACCTATAGTTAATCCTGCAAACATAAAAACTCCTATCTATGCAGCTATCCGGGTATAATAATTGATAGCTTCTTGATTTAATCGGTGGATTTTACCAGCCCAGACAACTTAAGAATGTAATACTTATGTAAAAACTGCCTTGTAACGTCCTGTTTTCAATGGTAATAGATGAGCCATGAAACTGTTTCGTCGCCTTTTCCATCCACTCATCACCTTCATTGGCATTCAGATTGTGTGGATTCTGTTACTGATCTTCTGGATCTACTGGTTTCTTGGTCGCCACCAGCAGTTGAAAGAGTTGGCGAACAAATACCAAGTGGAATGGTTACCAGAAACAAGCGATTGGCTGATCCTGACTGAGGGGATTCTGCTGCTGGTAGCTATTTTGATTGGTGTCTATGTCATCTTCCTCTACTGGCGACGACAGGCCTCCTTAAACCGAGCCCAAAGACATTTTGTTAACCAGGTCACTCACGAGTTAAAATCCCCCTTGGCATCAATTCAGCTTCATCTGGAAACGATTCAGATGCGCCAGCCAAATCAGGAACAGTTGCAGCAATTTGTCAAACGAATGCAGGGAGACAGTGAACGGTTAAATGGGCTGATTAGTAATCTTCTAACCGCCGGAAAAATTGAACATCGCGGAGCCAGACTTAATCTACAGCAGGGAAACCTGTCGCTGATGATTGAGTCTTACCTGCTAGGTGAGAAGGAAAAATTTCCTGCAAATGGGATCTTACGTTGGGAAATTGAACCTGGGTTATCTGCCAGATTTGAAACAGAGGCACTTGAAACAGTGTTGAGAAATCTTCTGGAAAATGCAACGCTCTATACCGATAGTCCGCCAATCGTTTCAGTGCAACTGACCCGGAATGGTGAGATGGCACACTTGCGCTTTACCGATCGGGGGCATGGCATCCCAGGTAAATATCAGAAAAAAGTGTTTCGGATTTTTTATCGAATTCGTCATACGGGGAAATCAATTCGTGGCAGCGGTCTCGGCTTATTCATTGTCCGAAATGTTATTCGTCTCCATGGTGGCAAGGTCTGGATTGAGAGTCCGGGAAGTGGCAAAGGAACAACCTTTCACCTGATGATCCCCCTCGCGGAAGGACAACTTGATGAATAAAAGCAACATAGCACTATTACTTGTCGAAGATGAGCCACATATTGCCCAGGGACTGGTTTTTAATCTGGAAGAAGAAGGTTACCAGGTCACCCACGTTGAAAGTGGGGAACAAGCATTGGAGCTCCTGGCAAAAAAACCATATGCCCTGCTTATTCTTGATCTGTCATTACCTGGCATTGATGGACTTGAGGTCTGCAACCTCCTGCGAGAACAAGAAGATCAGATCCCAATCCTTATGTTGACTGCCCGGGGCTCAGAGCAGGATCGAATCACCGGGCTCAGCAAAGGAGCTGATGATTATCTGGCTAAACCATTTAACCTCAAAGAATTTCTGTTACGAGTTGCAGGCTTACTCCGGCGAACTCATTGGCAAACTGCCCAGCTCGAGAATAAACACTACCAATTCGGGGTTAACCGGATTGATCTGGAAACACATCAAGCGACGACAGCGACCGGAACCATTCAGTTGACTGAACTGGAAATGAAAATATTGCTACTTTTTTTTGACCAGGAAGGGAAAATCTTGTCCCGGGAGAAACTCCTTAAACAGGTCTGGGGCATGGCACCAGAAACAGAAACCCGCACACTTGATAACTTTATTGTCCGTTTACGCAAATATTTTGAGATCGATCCAACCAAGCCGGATTATTTCCGCACCGTTCGAGGCCGGGGGTATCGTTTCGTTCAGAATCCCGAATAATCAAAAATTATCCCTTTTCCCTCAAGGAGAAGAGAACAAAAATAGCCGCAGTTAAATCTAAGTAGTCAGCGGATAACTGGCTTAGCTAAAGTTCCGCCGATCCGCAACAAATAACTGCCATCTGCTGTTGGTCGAACTCCAGTAATTTTCAACAAACTCCCCAGGCTGTCGGGTGTTGACGCAGTAGGATGCAAGCGAACATTCAGATTCAACCGCGTCTGCTCTGGGGTATCGCCAACCAGAATATTTCCTCCACCACTTAATTCTATGGCGCCACCGGTCAAAACAACTTTCTCCAGGCTAAAACGGCGCTGATCAAATTTACCCGCAAGGCGCAATACCCCGACAGAAAAATTAGCGGGTAAACCAATTTTTTCCAAGCCGAGAATCTGAGTAGCATTTAAACGAAAGGTAAAATTACCGTGTCCGGTCATATTTTCTGAAAGGTTTTCACCGTCCAGAAGCCCGGTTAGTTGCCCACTGACTCGATAAGGCATATCCAACTCTTGCAATGATGCCACAGCAATATTCTTAAATTGAAAAGTTACCTGTCCACTTTGCCCGGCACTAATATCAAGCTCTCCACCTGCCAGATTAGTCGTTATTTTAACTCCCCGTTCAGCGCTGAAAAGACGGCTCCACAGTGGGGTCACCTCCAATTCAGTCAGCTCTAAATCAGTCATACCAGGCACAGGAGGATAAATTAACAGATCCAGCTTTAATCCCACGGGAAAAAGCATAGTTGCATTTTGACCCCGCATCTGCAAACCAGTTTGTTGAGAAACTTCGTAAATCAGTCGACGTTGCAATACATCAGCAGGGAAAAACATCCAAAAAGAGAAAAATGCACTGATGACAAAGAGGAGGAAACAAAACAAAAACAGCCTGCGGTTTCCAGCTAATCTCTGCCAGCCAAAAAATGAGTGGAGCATACGACTCATAGTCTCTCCAGAGACATCAAGATCATATTGACATCCAGAAGTGAACGATCATCAAAACGCGGCTTGACTCGCATCGATTTTACCTGAACCCCCCCGCTACGGTATTCGACAGCATATAGCAATTTAACCAATTGTGATAAAGATATCTTTTCCAGGCGGATCTCAACAAGTTGTTGGCGAAACTTCCCTTGGGTTGTTGCTGGTTGTGGGCGCATAGAAAGTAATTGCTCACGAATACCCGTCTGCTCAGTAAAGTTTTCAACCTGAGAGAAAAGTGGTCGATTATCCTTTTTACGCGTTTCAACGGCTACAAGCTGCTGCCGCAACTGGATAATTTGGTCTCTTATTTTTTCTACTCTCTCCAGGCTGTGCCGATGGGCAGCAATCCTACGATCAAGATTATTCATTGTCTCAAAATAAGGATTGAGTAAAACAAACCAGACAAATAGCACCACCAAGGCAGTCAGACCGACACCTACAACTGTTTTTTCCCGTGAGTTGAGACGATTAATCATTGCTCTTCTCCCCCGTGAAATTTAAGTTGTAGTTCAAAATCGACCTGGCTGTTATCAGTTGCCAATTTGGCATTAACAATTTCAACATGATTGAAGAGATGATTAGCTTTCAGTTGTTCCGCTATCCGATTGACCGACTCAAAAGAATCTGCATTTCCAGATAAACGAACCTCATTACTATTATAGTTATATTCATTGAGATCAACCCGCAGATTCTGATCAATACTCGAGGATAAACCCTGCAAGACGGTTGCGGCACCCTGATTACCAAGACCAAAAAATTGCACCTGTTTTTGCAGGTCATTCAGCTGACCTTCCAATTGCAACGGCACATCAACAAGTGTCGAATTGGCAGGCATAACCTGGTGGAAAACCTCAGATATCTGCTGCTTTAGACGCTGTTCCTCACGAGTTTTCTGCAAATAGCTGAGATGCATTGTCAAGGCTCCACCAGCAATAATCAGAAGAGACAGAAGCCCAACAGCAACAAGCTTGGTGCGAAAAATCTCCAGTTGCCCTCGTGCAGAAAATTCCCCCTGGCGAAAATTCATCTGAGTCATTTTTTTAGCTTCGCGCATTTCAGATAAGGCCAGAAGTGCTGCCGGCGCCATTTCATAAGGGATATCTGTCCCCAATATATCTTCAGCTGGAGCTAAAATTGTTCGATCGGTTTTATAAAGGGTAATCAGCAGCTGTTCAGTCACTCCCGCCCCAATAACCCAAAGAGGCAAGCCCTCATGGCCAATAGCATTTTCCAGCTGACTGACCTGATTGGCAATAAAATCAAAAACCTCTTCTTCGTCAAGTTCGCTGGTGCCAGGCAACAATCGGTAGTCCCAGATCACACCATCATAAACCAGCGCGACAACAACCTCGAGACGTCGGCAATATAATAAGATTCCATCCTGTTGGCCTAAAGCCGGTAAAAGGGCAAAGGGAAAAAGATCAATACGCCGGGGATTTTGTTCTGGATTCGGGAAATGAGTCAGAAGTTCATCAACCTCCCGTTTATTAACGACAACAGCATCTACTTCATAATCATCTTCACGTGCCTGCGGCGGCAAAAAGGAAACAAGATGTTCTTCAAGTGAAATCGGCAGTTGTGCGTTCAACTCCAACGGCAGAGCCGCTTCTATTTTACTTCTTTCACGAAATGGAAAACGCAGGCGGCGAAACAGACCAACCCGACAAGGGAGTGCCGTAATGAGACGGTCACCCAAGGTGATTTTTCCACCCAACATCTCAGTGATCATCTCGGCTGCGGCCTCAGGGGTCTCATAGCTGCGGTTATCCAGCTCGACATCAATTTTACCCCCTGGAGCTGCTGTCAAAATGGCAACTCTGATGTCTGTCCCTTCCAGATCGATACCGATAAAACGTTTAGACATGGTATTATTCCACCTTGAAACCTAGAAGCTTATTACCTTGTTTGCTGACAATTGCTTGAGCCTGACGGGTTCCCTGATTGATCCGCCCCCGACTGAAAACTTGATAGATCAATCCTTTGACCCCAACCGAACCTTGTACCCAGGCAGCAGACCAGCGCTCTCCTATCCCCTCGGCCAAAGAGAGGTCCTGCAATGTTCGATAGGGTGATTGCTGTCGATAACTTACGAGAGCATCAATATCCGCTTGATCAAAAATAATTTCTACATTCCCCTCTGCAGCAGAAAATTGCCAGGCGTAAAGAACTTCTGCCGGAGCAGTGTTAAGATTAATCTTATTTTCACCAACGACTCTTATGTAAGGTTTTAAACTTTCAAAGCGTTGTAGATTGAATCCTTTTATCAGCCTCAGTTCCCCCAAAACAGCCAATTTCCGTCCTCGCCTTTGATAGGGAGGCTGTAAGGCAGAATAATAACCATCATCAGGGGTTACCTTGGTTTTATCTCCGTTATACCAATAAACCAGAGAATCAGCCAACTCCAGTGCCTGTAACCGATCCAATTGTAAAACGTCTTCACAAAGGGCAACAAACCGATGATAACCCGGCAAACGGTTGCCCCGGTTATCAGCAATATAATTAATGTTCAACCGCCCCGTCAGGTCAGAAATGATAATACTGACATCACCATCTCCAGCGGGGATATTGACCAGAGGATTCCCCCAGAATTCTGATGGGTGGTCAAAATCATTCTTATCTTCCTGAAGAATTGTTCGAGCCGCCTCTATTCCCCCCCGAGCCAGATAGTAAGCCTTGGTTCGATCACGAAAGGTCTCGGTTGCCCGTAAATCAACCAGGGTTGAAAAAGAAAATTCAATCAACAAGGCACTGAGTAAAGCGACTATCAGCAAAACCAACAGCAGAGCCATCCCATTTTGCGTGCGCAGACAACTCATCCAGACACCTCGAGCAGGACAAAACTGCTGCGAAATGGAATAAACCGACCATCAATTTCCAGCTCCAGAGTAATCTCAACCAGCCGGGGTGGCGTTCTTCCCGACCAGCTATCCTGCCAGAGACCCTGACTAAAATAGCGTACCTGAAAAGTTTTTAAACCAGGAATAAAAAGGAGCGGCGCGGATGGAGCCAGACCCGCCAGTAAAACCTGCTCACTGCGTAACAGATCAGCTCCCTCTTCTTGCTGGCGTATTTCATAGCGAACCCGTGAAATTCCTCCATACTGCAGCATGCCCGGAGAAACCAACTCAGTGTTAAACTCGAGAAAGATTCCTCCATCAAGAGTCGTCCCCGAAGTGAAAACAGCCTTTTCTCCCAGTGGGGCAGATCTTAAACTACTCAACTCTCCACCAATCCGATCAAAAAAAATCCGTGCCTGGTGGTATAAATCCCCTTCTGCCTCCAAACGGTTTCTGGCTCGGCTCACTGAACTGAAAACCCCATAAATACTGGTCAGAACCAGAGTACCAATTAAGATGACCAGCAAAACTTCGACCAGAGTAAACCCTCGGGAAGCTTTCCTCATTCTGCCCCCTTCACCGGCAAAAAGGAAACCAGCTGAACCTGTTCATTCTTTGCTGCATCCCCCCAAAGAACTTGGATCGTGACCTGTTTCACCTGGCTGATCAAGGTATCCTGATAGCTGACCTGCCAACGAAAATCTGCAAACGGTTCAGCAAAAACATCCTCTTGTGGTTCCCAAGTCAAACCAGCCTTTCCAATATTCAGTTCCTGTTCACTCATCAGCTGTTGCGCTAGCAGAGTCGCTCTGGTGACTTTTCGGATTTTATCCTGAACCAGGATAGAACGGTTTGATAATCCCAATAAAGTCACCAGAGCAATGGCAACAATCGCCAGAGCAATCATCACTTCAAGTAAAGAAAAACCTTTATTGCACTGTCGCATACTCATCATCGATCGTTATCGATCCAGTCAATGGTGAAAATGCAAGCTGAATGTCACCGCCGCTCTCTTTCTGGAGCAAAAGACGCGTCGCTTCCATCCAGCCGAGGGGAAACAGCCGGACAGAAACCTGACCAGTACGAAAAGTCCCTTTCCCTTCGATATCAATCTGTTTGATCTGTAGCGGCGCCAACATAACTTCCCGTCCAAATGGCTCTTTTTCTATTACTCCAGAGCGGGATCGCAGGCGAAAAGCCAACATACTATTACGGTTAAGATCAAACGTCAGCAGGTGTTCGTCCCGGGTCAGTGTCGCCTCATTATACAGTTGCTTAACCGTTCCAGCGATCCGCCGTACCATCAGTCGTTCATTGCCTTCACCCCGATTCGCCAGTAATGGCAAACTGACTAAACTGACCAGTGACAAAACCACAATAACAACCATAAGCTCAATCAGAGTAAAACCTGAACGTTTAATCGAGGTTCCAATTGGCAACATCGGCATTTTCTCCCTCACCGCCAGTTTCACCATCAGGACCATAAGAAAAGAGATCAAAATCCCCATGCACCCCGGGAGAAAGATAAAGATAAGGTTGTCCCCACGGATCAAGAGGAATCTTCCTGATATATCCTCCGACCTTATAACGGCTGGGAATTCGCCCAACGGTCGGTTTGGTCACCAAAGCCTGTAAACCTTGCTCGGTTGAGGGGTAAAATCCATTCTCCAGTTTAAAGATTCCCAGTGCTTCCTCAAAACTACGAATCTGGGTCGCTGCTGAAGTACGTCGCGCTTTTTCCGGTTCATCCAATAAACGAGGGACAACTATTGCAGCCAGAATTCCAAGTATTACGACAACAACCATAATTTCTATCAGGGTAAAGCCGCGCTGATTTTGTTTTGATAAATCCATCCATTACTCCTTGGGCTTTGGACTCTATCCCAGCCCTTGACTCGCCTGAAAAATCGGCAAAAGAATAGCCAACACAATAAAACCGACAATTGTTCCCATCAACAATATCATCAGAGGTTCCAGCAGAGCCATCATACTATTTAATCGCGTTTGAACCTGATGTTCGTATATCTCTGCCACTTTGAACAACATTCCCTCCAGTTCACCACTACGCTCACCAACAGCAACCATTTGCGCTAACATTGCGGGGAAGACTCGCGCATCAAAAAGAGGTTCCGACAAACCAGCCCCTTCGATAACCTTTTCTCGAACTCCTTCAAGCGCTTGCTGTAAATATGTATTACCAAGCAGGTTCTGGACAATTTCGAGGGCGGTCAATAATGGTACGCCGCTATGCAGCAGAGTCGCTATTGTTCTGGAAAAACGGGCAGTTGCATTCTCTAAAGCTAACGACCCGAATAACGGAAAGCGGTACTTTCTTTGGTCTAACCAGAGCCGTCCTGCCGAAGTTAATGAAATACGGCGAATCAGCCAGAACAAGCCGATCCCCAGGATCACCAGAAGCCACCAGTAGCCAGCCAGAAAATGGCTGAAGGACATCAACAAGAGGGTGGGCAGAGGGAGAGCCTGCTCGAGGTCTTCCAGCATCCTGGTAATTTTCGGCACAACAAAAGTCATCAAAAATAGCAGCACTCCACTGCCGACCAGAAACATTAACAGCGGATAGGTCAGCGCAGCTTTAAACTGAGAATTAAACCGGGCTTGCTCCTCTGTAAAATCAGCAAGTTGGTGCAGAACTTTATCCAGAGTTCCACTCGCCTCACCAACCTGAACCATATTAGTATAGAGTGGTGGAAAAACATTTGGATGAGCCTGAAGAGCAGCATAAAGGGCACTTCCCTGTAAAATATCATCCCGTACCCGGGTCAGGACAGAACCGAGGGAGCCCTGTGTTTGCTGTTCTGCAACCATAACCAGTGCTTCATCAAGGGGCATTCCTGCAGCCAACATTGTTGCAAGTTGCCGGGTTGCAATGCCCAACTGTGCAGCACTGACACGCCGAAAGAGAGTACGCTGAGTTGCTCCGGCAGTATTCCCAGCTGCAGTCAGCCCAGTTGGAAATAACCCTTGTCCCCGGAGTTTATGGCTAGCGGCTTTCTGACTCAGAGCTTCAACAACACCGCGTTGTTTTTTTCCGTGAGCATCAAAAGCACTGTATTCATAAAGAGCCACCCCTTAAACCTCCTCCTGAGTCACCCGCAGGATTTCTTCTACCGTTGTCTGCCCAGCCAGAACCTTGACTAAGCCTGCTTGCCGCAGAGAGCGCATCCCCATTTTCAATGCCTGCTGACGAATTGTCGCCGCGTCCGCATTGCTGGTCACCAGATGACGAATAGGATCGGTTACTTCCAACAGTTCATACACACCAGTTCGTCCAAGATAACCAACCTGCATACAATGACTGCAGCCACGCCCACGATAAAAAGTTACCTGTTTCGGCACTTCCGTTCCATCAAACAGTTCAGCAAGTAATTCCTTCTCAGGCCGATAGCTAATACGACAGTGTGGGCAGACAGTTCTTACCAATCGTTGCGCCAGAACCCCAACCAGCGCCGAGGCTGCCAGAAAAGGTTCAACCCCCATATCTACCAAACGTGCCAGAGCCCCGGCTGAGTCATTGGTGTGCAGAGTGGAAAAGACCAGATGCCCTGTCAACGCCGCCTGAACAGCTATTTTTGCCGTTTCACTATCGCGGATTTCACCCACCATAATCACATCTGGATCCTGCCGTAATATGGATCGTAAACCTTGAGCAAAAGTGAGATCTATTTTGGGATTAACCTGGACTTGTCCAACTCCCGGAAGTTGGTATTCAATCGGATCCTCAACGGTAATGATATTCTGTTCATGGGAATTAATGGCCGATAATGCCGAATAAAGAGTTGTCGTTTTACCTGCCCCGGTCGGTCCCGTGACCAGAAAGATGCCATGATTTTTCTCTATCATCGCCTTGATCTGTGGCAACATCTCAGAATCAACCCCAATATCTCCAAGTTTCAACACTCCGGCACTTTTATCCAGCAGACGGAGGACAACCCGCTCACCAAAAGCCGTGGGCAGTGTTGACACCCGGATATCCCCCTGTTTTCCTGCAATACGAACCGAGAATCGGCCATCCTGAGGGAGGCGTTTTTCAGCAATATCCAAGTTTGCCATAATTTTCAAACGGGAAATAATATTTGATAAGGCACGATAAGGGGGGCGCTGCACCTCGTAGAGAATTCCATCAACCCGATAGCGAACGATCACTTCAGTTTCAAACGGTTCAATATGAATATCACTGGCGCGTTGTCGGTAAGCCTGGGTCAGTAATCCATTGACAAAACGGATAATCGGCGCCTCGTCGCTGGTATCCAGAAGATCTTCAATCTGGATAGAAACATCCAGATCTTCCTGCCCGATATCAGAGATCGAACTGTCACCACCACCAGAAAGGGTCTCATAACCTTGGTTGATCGCTGCAATTAATTTATCCGGTTCTGCCAGGCAGGGGATAATTCGACAACCCGTTAAAACTGAAAGATCATTCAAAATACGATTATTACTTGGGTCAACAACGGCTAAGCGGATCGTCTGCCCGTCAATTTCTAAAGGAACCGCCAGATTTTCTTTGGCGTAACTGATCGGAATAGTGGTCAATAGATGGAGGGCGCTGGTTGCAACCTTCGGCTCTGCAACATATTCCATCCCGCTCTGAGTTGCCAGAGCTTCTGCAAGAGTGATTTCTGTCGTCACACCCTTTTCCTTGAGAATATCCCCCAATCGCAGGGAACTGGACTCCTGTTCGCGTAATGCCTGGCGAACAATATCCTCAGAGAGACCCTTGTCCTGTACCAGAATTTCCCCAAGTTGGCGCCATTTCAACGGTCGCATGGATTATTCCCCCGTTGCCGTTTCTGGCTTTAACACATTCCCCTCTGGATCTTCCAAACCGAAAAAACTATTGGAATCGCCTTTTTCCTGAAACAGATTAAGGCTGTCCCGATTTTCCCGAGTAATTCGTTTCAGATCTTCAGCATTACGAATCACGTGAGGGGTAATAAAAATCAATAGACTGGTTTTCTTTTCAATATCTTTCGTCCGCTTGAATAAGAGCCCAAGGATCGGAATATCTCCCAGGAACGGAACTTTGGTGACCGATTTAGCTGTATCGGTTTGGAACAGGCCGCCAAGGACAACCGTTTCACCATCACGAGCCACGATTGTGTTACGCAGTAAGGTCTTTTTAAACGTCGGGCCAACCTCATTGACTGACCCGGTCGCTGTTGATTCAGCAACAACAGAACTGATTTCCTGAAAAATCTTCATGCGCACCAGATTTCCTTCGGTGATCTGCGGAGTAAATCGTAAAGTGAGTGCTGCATCCTGGCGCTCAACCGAGTTGATCGGATTACCGGCATTATCAGTTGTTTTTGAGGTGATGATGGGGACGTTTTTACCAACGATAATCTCTGCTTCTTCATTATCTGATGTCAGCAAACGTGGCGCGGAAAGAACATTAACATTTGAATCGGTTTGAGAAAGTCCAATCAAGGCAGAAAGAGCCGGAACCGTGACAGTCTCTCCATTAATGACAGTTGTAATCGGGTTGAACATCCCACCAAGCAGAATACCGTCAACAGCTTGAGCAAGCACATTTGGAACCCCATCTGTCGGGGCAAAAGTTGCCAAGCCTTCCGCCCCTGCATTGCTGGCACCAAAAATCAAACTGTCGCTACCGGTATCGACCGCACCTTGCAACGAAGTTCCCAGATCCATCAGAGCATCCATCGATAGTTCCAGAATCAGGGCTTCAACAAAAACCTGCTTCCGCTTGATATCGAGTTGTCTGAGCAGGCTCTGAACCCCCGCATAGTCTTCAGCAGTCGCACTAATAATGAGTGCGTTGGTGGGTTTATCTGCCGTAATTGTGACGTCTCCAAAAACTTTACCAACGGCCATTTCCTGCTTTACCGAGGGAGCTTTTTTTGCCCCCACAACAATTTTATTCAGAGTTTCAGATAAACCCTCCGCTTCAGCATGTTCCAGATAATAAACATGGACACCAGCCCGACCAAGATCCGCTTTTTCATCAAGTTGAACAATTAGCTCTTTGGCACGCAAAATAAATTTATCATCACCCATAAGTATCACTTTATGGGTTCGTTCATAAGGAATAATTCGTCCTAAAGTTTTTTTATGGGTTGTTGTGCCAGTTTTTTTCCCCCGAATTGTTGTAGCACCACCTTCCAGCACCTGCATCACTAATTTAGCAGTTTCTTCAGCATCTGAAAAACGGAGATCAACTATTTCCATTTTCTCAGCATCCCAGGAATGATCCAAAGAAGAGATAATTTGTGCTAGACGCCTGATGTTGGCAGCGCTATCTGTAATGACAACGGTATTCGTTGGGGCATAGGCAACGACGTGGCTGGTTTTGGGCATGAGCGGGCGGAGAATTGTGTCGACAACAACGGTAGCATCCAGATTTTTCAGCTCAATGAGGCGAGTGATAAACTGTTCACCAAGATTTTTTCCGCTACTGATTGGCAGATTTTCTACTTTTGCAGTACGAATCGAGACAATTTTATTCACTTTTCCTGAAGGAACAATAGTAAAGCCCTTGACCTTAAGAACGGTACTGAAAAGCCGATAGGCATCATCCACAGTAATCGGCTTCGGTGAAACCACACTGACCTTGCCACGTACCGATTCATCGTAAACAAAATTTTTACCGGTCAATTCACTGATTGTTCCAATCAAATCGACTAACTCAACATTCTGGAAATCGAGCGTAACTTCAAGCTGACCCGCCAGCTTCTCTTTCTGTGCTGCCAGCGGTTGAGAAACTGATAAAACCAAAAGCATGCATATCAGCAACAAAATATTTGTGCCGCGTCGAATGACCACGATCAACTCCTATTCAAAACTATATTCAAATGTTTTCGGTTGCCCGTTACGCATCAAACCGAGAGTGATATTGTTCGCTTCGCGAACCTGTTGAAAAATCTGTAGTGCTTTTTCCGGGCTATTCAGCTCAACTTGATTGACTTCAACAACCAAATCGCCAACCCGCAAACCAATTTTTTCCAATAATGAACCCTTTTCCAACTCCACCAGTTTAAACCCGATAGTTTTGCCATTTTTTATCTGTGGAACCATTCGAGCAGTTTGCAGTAATGAGTTGAGATTGGCACGAGCATTATCCGCGACAGCTTTTGAAATCTTCCAGCGACTCTCATCAACGGCAACAATTCCCTCTTTAGCCGCAGCAGAGCTTCGCGGTCTGACCAACTTGGCACCAGCCCCTTTACGTTGCTTCAATAACAACTCCCGGCGGGTGCCATGATCCTTTAAAACCACCAACTTACGACCGATCTCACTCACAACCACCCTGGGAGCCAACTCTTCCTGCAACTGAAAGATACCAGCTTTTGCCCCCGATTTGATCAACGCTAAAGAATCTTCGCCAGCAACGACGGTTCCAATCAACTCAAGGTCACCAATCATTCCTGTCGATTCCACTGCAGTCTCTGCAGGAAAAGCTGTAGACGAAAGATTAACCTGTTCTGCTCCATTGATCCCTTTGGAATTAAACAGATTTCGATTTAAAATAATCTGGAAGTCATCTTCCTGCAGTTGATGCACGGCAATTTTCCTTGGTATGGGTTCTGCGGACAGCATCATCTCATCGCCCCCCAATGACAGACCAATCAACCGCCCTGCCAACATCCCGGACATAATTCCGCCAACAATAGACAAAACCAGCAGCAAGTAATTCAACAATCTTTGCAGATCAATTTGCACAGCAACCGAACCGTTAGTATTAGGTATTCAAAAGAAGCATCAACTATTTTTTTCGCGAGACCTATAATTATACACAATTTAACAAAAAATTATTACATTTTTTTTATCTTAAAATCGATGGCTCATTATCCAGATTGAATCCTCTCCTATTTCTGGCTATAATTACGAGGATCGGCATATAATTTGACTCGTTTTCGTAAGATATTATCTATCATTTTATCAAAGGAGAGAGTAATGAAAGCAGTTCTTATGGATGAATTTGGTGCCCCGGAAGTTATGAAGATTGGGGAGATTGACAAACCACAACCAAAAGCCAATGAAGTCCTGATTAAAGTTGTTGCTACCAGCATCAACCGTCCCGATCTAGTTCAGCGGATGGGCAATTATCCTGCTCCTGCGGGTGATTCAGAGATTCTGGGACTCGAAGTTGCAGGAACCATCGCTGAAATTGGTGGCGACGTCAGCAACTGGAAGGTCGGTGATCGGGTTATGTCACTGGTTGGAGGTGGCGGTTATGCAGAATATGCCGTGGCTTACGCAAATCATCTGATGCCGATTCCCGACAGTATGAGTTTTGAAGAGGCCGCCTGTGTCAATGAAAGCTACATCACCGCATTCCTCAATGTTTTTATGATTGGCGGACTGCAGGATGGGCAGACGGCTATTTTTCATGGTGGCGGTGGTGGAGTTAATACTGCTGCCATTCAACTGGCGAAAACCCTGACACCAAATGCTAAACTGATTGTTACCGCCAACCCAAGTAAAATGGAACGGGTCAAGGAGCTGGGTGTCGACCTGGTTATCGATTATACTGAGACCCCTGATTTTTCCAGTCTTGTCAAAGAATACACCGCTAAAAAAGGGGTTGATGTGATTCTCGACCATGTTGGTGCCAAGTACCTGAAACCAAACATGAACTCCCTTGGTTACACAGGAAAGCTTGTGATTATCGGTGTCATCAGTGGGATTAAAGCTGAATTAAACCTGGCGCTGATGATGGTCAAACGCCAACAGATTATTGGCTCGGTTCTGCGCAGTCGTCCGGTTGCTGAAAAAGGAGATATTGTTGCTGAATTCACCCGCCGCGCCCTGCCCCGATTTGCCGACCGAAGTATCGTCCCGATTATCGAAAAAGTTTTCCCGCAGACTGATGTTGTCGCGGCACACCAGATGATGGAAGAGGATAAGCACTTCGGCAAAATCGTCCTGAAAATTGCCGATGCCTGATTGGTACAAATAAAATGAGTAGAGAGAAAACGTCCTTCTGAATTAAATCGGGGGACGTTTTCTGCTGCACTAAAAAAGGAAATTCCATGCCTTTTGAAATTACCGACTTTCGTGTTGTTCCACGGCAACAAAATAAATTTGTTAAACAGGTGCAATTACACTACTCGCAAGATGGTAATATACGCACCTGGGATGCAGTTAAAAGTTACAAAAGCGTCTCTGTTCTGCTCTACCATATTAAAAAAGCCTTTCTTCTGGTCAAACAGTTTCGACCACCAGTCTACATGAACGACAAAAAGCACACCTGCATTGATGTTCTCTTTTTACTGGTATTTTGAACAGTCTGGAATGCACGAATAAAAAAACTATTGATGAACAATTAAGCTCGGTTGCACAATAGCCTGGGAGGCAAGTTCAAGGACGTCCTCAAGAGGAATCAGACTTCTGGTTTTAGCAATAGATCCATTCATGTGAACATAACGGATCTCCGGATGAGAGGCAACTAAGCAAAAGTCAACAACCATATTATCCGCCAACCGCAACATTTCCCACCCTGCGCCACGGATCGACGGGGTAATACTCATCACCACAGCTTTGTCATTCAGAGCACGAAGATATAACTCCATTGACAACTTAGGGTTGTCTGCAATACGACTGACAAGAGCCTTGAGATGTTTTATCGGCAGAATTTGAGTCTCTTTTTTCAGTTGTTCCAAGCGCGCCATTTTCAGACCAATCATTTCAATGAAATTCTCCCCAAAATCTTTCATCAACCCATAAAAAGCATCCTGCTCGGTTAATGAAGTTACTTTTGAGAAACATGAAAGAATATAGCCATCAATCGGTGAAGAAGATGCAAACAAAACACTGGTATCGATACCAAGATATTCAGCGGTCTTATAAGGCCCCCTGACGTCCATCATGCTCATTTGTGCATACCAGCCAAAAACTATTGTGGCGGTATCATGGTAGCCGAGATACCTCATCACCAGGTGAAACGCACAGGGAAACGATGGATCCTGATGATGGTCGAAATTATGCTTTTCAAGATCATGTTCCATCCCGACATCGACAACATAGGTATCGGGATCAGCAAGATCCTCACTGGTTGCTTCACGACGAAAAATTTCTGCAGAACCTAGAGTTGCAAGCAAAATACTCACAGACATAAAATCGTCTTTATGGGCACTGCCGGGATGGGTAATAATTTTATACACCTGACTTATCCTATTGATATAACTAAGTTTTTAACAGTACCTGCCAAAAGCAATGAGCGCTGATATAATCAATCTTCAACATTCAAATTCTAGCATATATTCTGGTTGTTTGGCTCATAAAAATCTTCACCAATCAAATAAACCGCCCCGGCAGAAAAAACTCTCGGTTACTTTTGCGTGCATGGACAACAGAAGTTGCTCAACAAAAATGATTTTTTGCAATGCTATCACGGGAGATCCACACCACAACTCCCATCACAAAAGGGCTGATTTTCTGTTTTTCCACAACTGCACAAATAAACCTTTTCACGTTCCTTGACCTCAAAGCGAATTGGCGAAAACTCTCCATCTTGATGATGTCCATCGCAAAAAGGCAAGCTTTCAGATTGTCCACATGTACAGCGATAGTAAACTCCCGGATCAAGAGTGAGGGCAATTGGCATCCCGGCATCATTATTCATTTTACTCATAAAAACCTCTCAATAAAAGGATCTCTGTTCATAAAATTTATCATTTCAATTTATAAGAAACCAGACAATATCTAGAAATAGCGATTGTAGAAACTTTTCTTGCCCGATTCGTATTTTTGTTTCCTCTCCAAATACTTCAAGTTATTTCATAAAAAAAACCATAAATACACGCAACACCGCATGTTGCTCAGAATTAATGTTTCATAGCCACCAAGTGATACCGCAAATGTTACAAGCTCAACATTGCTGGTCTCGCCAAAGTCATTGGATGGCTAAGCAAAAATTTCGTCCCACAAGGTGTAGTGGTTTTTCGAGGGCGAAGGCATACATAGAGTATGCCGAGGTCTTGAAAAACTGCTGCAACGCCGGAGGTCGGACTTTTTGCGACGCCATCAACATTGTGTTCTTCGTGCAATTTATGGTTTAATTGTTTTAGTTATTTTTCACGATGAATCGCTAAAATATCCGTTAATATTGAATATCCGGTTTCAATTTTTCCGGCTCCAGCGCCGACGATGGTGACATCACCTAATAAATCGCTGGTGAAAGTTAAGGCATTTGTAGCCCCCATGATACTTGCAAGTGGATGCGTTAGCGATAATTTTTCCGGTTTTACCGATGCTTTTACTTCATTGCCCCTTTTCTCAATCGTGCTGATTAATTTCCACCGTGCATTTTCATTTTTAGCTTCGGTCATCATTTCCGGCGTGATTTTAGCAATTCCCACTCTATCGACATCAGCAGCTGAAATTGGATTATCCATTAAAACATTTGCTAGAATGATAACTTTTGCCATTGCATCAAATCCTTCTACATCGCCGGTAGGATCGGCTTCGGCATAACCCAATTCCTGTGCTTTATCCAATACATCATCATAGGCCATTCCTTTTTCCATTTCGCAGAGCATATAATTACAAGTACCATTTAGAATTCCTTTGATGGCAGTAATCGTGCATCCAGCAAGCGGACCATTTGCTAAATTCAGAATCGGCGTCCCGGACATGACCGTTCCTTCGATCATAAACTTCACATTATTTTTTTCCGCAAGTTTTTGCAATGCAGCATATTGGAGTGCTGCCGGACCCTTATTACTTGTAACGATATGTTTGCCATTTTCGAAAGCAGCTTTGCAATGTGTAATTGCCGGTTCGCCGGTTTTGACATTGGTAAAAGCTAATTCACAAACGATATCAGCGTTGGTTTCACGAATGGTACGTAACGAATCCCAACCTTTCTCACAATCACCAGCATAGTTCTCTAGATTATCCCCGGCTTTTGCTAAATCCAAACATTGTTGAATGTCTAATCCGTCGGCACAGTAAACGGTGCCTTTCATAACATCGCTAATAGCGACAATACTTGCCTCAAATCCGTATTTTGATTTCAACTCATTTTCTTTAGAGAGTAAAATCTCACAGACCCCCTGACCTACGGTTCCAAAACCTATTAAAGCAATTTTTGTTTTTTTCGCAAGGCGGGATTTCATTTCTTTCATCATTATTACTCCTTAAAGTCACTGACCATCTGCATAACAGGTAGCTCAAAGCCCCCCAAATATTAGTATTCAGATCGTGTTGCTGATCCAGCTCATTCTGGTGCCGAACAGGTTGCGGCAAAAATCGAAAAAAATCAATCAACACCTCCCAGAAAACCAGCACCGTAAATAAATATGGTACAATAAATTGCTTTATTTAATCAGGGGATTTTTTCCGGTTTTCCTCTCCAAACTAGGTTATAATAAACTCTTTTCAGTCTATAAATAAAAAGTACAACTTGTAGAAGTAGAAAGAAATTTATGCGTCCAGACCAGCTTGATGATTTATTACAGAAAGGGATAGAAGCCGCCGAAAAAGGGTATATTCATTCAGCTCAGGTTTTTCTCGGGCAGGTTGCTGAACACCGCAAAACTCCGGAACTGCATAGCTACTTAGCCTACTGTCTAGCCAAAGGTCAGGGACGAATGCATTCTGCCGCAAAAATCTGTCGTGAATCAATTAAGCGCGAGCCAAATAATTCACTCCATTATCTGATTCTGGGGCGCATTCTATTGCAATCCGGAGACAAAGGAAAAGCCATAGATGCCTTCCGACAAGGGCTTAGAGCCAGTCCTAACCCTCTGATTATCAATGAGTTAAAAAAACTTGGCGTGCGCAAACCTGCAGTGTTGAAAAATCTCAAAAGAAACCACCCCATCAACCGCATACTGGGGAAAATATTTGGTTTTGTCGGTTTCAGATAGTTTGTCCCCGCTGAGGGCTCCTGATTGATCCATGACGAGCTAGAAAACGATCCAATTCATTGGCAAATTTCTGTTTATCTTTAGCGCTGAAAGCAGTCGGCCCTCCGGTTTCAACTCCGTTACTCCGTAGATCATCCATAAAATTTCGTACCGACAATCGCTCCCGAATATTCTCCTCACTGAAGAAATCTCCCCGCGGATCTAACGCATGTCCACCCTGACTAATCGTCTCGGCAGCCAGGGGGATATCTGCTGTGACAACTAGATCTCCCGGTTCCAGCTGCCGGACAATTTCCTGATCAGCAACGTCAGCTCCAGCTGAGACCTGAAGGGAACGAATCCAAAGTGATGAGGGATATCCCAACGAGCGGTTCGCAACCAGAGTTAATACAATTTTTTTTCGCTCTGCAGCCCGATAGAGAAGTTCTTTAATTGGCTTCGGGCAGGCATCAGCATCAATCCAGATTTTCACTTTATGACCTCAATTCATAACGACTTACCGACGACCACTATAATCTAATCCTCCGCCGGATAAAACTCCCCCTCCCCAGCGTGAAAGAGGGGCGAATAGCAACAATCCAAAATCTCGCTATCTGTGTGGAAGATTAATTATAATCAGTAACAATTTTGTAGTAAACTGGAAACTATCCCCAGCACCATCAGGGGCGGTACCAAAAGTTTACGAGCCTTGAAACTGTGGTAATTCGCAGAGCAAAAGCCTGGGACAGCCCCCATGCGGGGACAGTACCGTTTTTGCTGGAATTTTCCTTAAACTAGCGCCATTCCTTTGATGGATCCAAGAAACCTCTGGATTCCCGCCTACGCGGGAATGACGATCGCTGGGCTTTAAAAGATTTTGCAAGATCCTCAGTAATTCTCGATATGAGTAGAAGACTAACAGCAACAAGTCAAATGGGATACTCTTTCCACAGTTTTCCCAGCATACGGTTCCAGCACAAACATATGGTGCTGCACAGTCGCTACTGGCTCTACTATGCGTTAGTTTTTATATCAGGAGTGCGGCGGCAGATATTTATGGTATTTGCCGGTTTTCTGATGGTAGAAAAATTTGGCTATTCTGTCAGTAATATTGCGTTACTGTTTCTAATCAATGCATCGTTAAATGTCCTGTTTGCCCAAAAAATTGGTCGATTGATTGCCCGGTTTGGTGAACGAAATGCTTTGTTGTTGGAATATGTGGATCTGATTATTGTTTTCTCCGGTTACGCGCTAGTAGAAACTCCCTGGATAGGAACACCCAAATCCACCACCTAAAAAAACACCACAAAGTCCATTGCCCCAAAAAGCCATCACGTGAGCACGGTAGCGTAGTTTTTACCACAAAGTCAAAAGATTGCAGCCCCTGAAGATATCGCATCAACCGCCGGAGTCAGTTTTACCATCAATCATATCGCTGCTGTCTGTCTTCCGGTAATCTTTGGCCTGATCTGGCTCAACTCACCCTCTCTGGTTTTCTATATTGGCGCTGCAATGGCACTCATTTCTCTTTCATTGTCACTGTTGATCCCAAGATTTCCAGAGCAGGGACGAGAAACCTGTTTGACCTTAAGAAAGACCTCAGTTGGACAAAGAGGGAATTGATCCTTGAACAAGTTACATTCGAAGCAGAACTCTAAACCTTGATACAACGCACCTTATACTGATCACCTTTTTCAACCAATGGCGGATGTTCTTTTTCACAATCGGCATCTTTCAGTGGGCACCTGCCGGCAAAATAACAACCATCAGGCAGATCAATCGGGCTTGGAATTTCACCGGTTTCCAAAACTTTTTCACTCAAAACGGGATTATCAATATCCGGGACAGCCAAAAAGAGCATCTTGGTATAAGGGTGTTGTGGATGACTGAAAATTTGTTCTTTGGTTCCATACTCAACAATTTCCCCAAGATACATGACCGCCACATAATCACTGAGATGTTTTACAACGCTGATATCATGGGTGATGAACAGGTAGGTCAGATTAAGCTTCTGCTGCAGATCCATCAGCAGATTCAAAACCTGAGCTTGAATGGAGACATCCAAGGCCGAAATCGGCTCATCTGCAATGACCAGTTCCGGGTTCAAAATAATCGCCCGGGCAATCGCAATCCGCTGCCGTTGCCCGCCGGAAAACTGGTGCGGATAGCGGCTCAGGTAACCTAAATCAATCCCGACATCGGCACAGGTTTTTTCGATCGCTTGCATCCGGTCTGCTTTATTCAGCTTGGTATGTATTTTCAGCGGTTGTTCCAGAATATCTTTAACCTTCTTCCTTGGGTTCAATGAGGAGTAAGGATCCTGAAAAATCATCTGGATATCTTTCTGCAAGAGTCCGCGCTGCAGCGGTTTCTTGTGGGCGATATCCTGTCCATGAAATTTGATTGTCCCTTTTTCCGCCTGATAGAGACCCGAAACAACCTTTCCAAGAGTTGTCTTGCCACACCCACTTTCACCGACCACCGAAATTGTTTTCCCCCTCTCAACTTCCAGGGTGATTTTATTTAAGGCATAGAGATTCTTTGATTTGAAAGCCGAGACTTTAATCTCAAAAATCTTCTCAATATTCTCTATTTTCAGGATATTCATTTGACTTTGTGACATGAGACTAACCGACCTTCTAGAGTTATTGTTTCTGGATAAACCTTGCATTCTTCATCAGCGTAGGGACAACGATCGCTGAAATAACACCCCACAGGAAGAGCCAGTAACGAAGGCATAACTCCGGGGATCTGATAGAGACGAGTTTTTTCTTCATTCAACCTTGGCAGGCATTGAATCAGCCCCTTGGTATACGGATGTTTAGGATTATACAGGACATCCTTGTTGCTGCCATACTCGACAATCCGACCGGCATACATCACCGCAATCTTATCGCACATCTGCGCGACAACCGCGATATCATGGGTGATCAGAATCAGTGAAGAACCAAACTCTTTCGTCAATTTTTTCATCAGAAACAGAATTTGTGCCTGAATGGTAACATCCAAAGCAGTGGTTGGTTCATCAGCAATCAATAATTTAGGGCTGTTGATCAGTGCCATCGCAATAACGACGCGTTGCTTCATCCCACCCGACAACTGATGTGGATAACTTGCCATCCGCTTTTCCGGAGCCGGCATTCCAACCAGCTCCAGCATTTCTACTGACTTCTTATGCGCATCCTGCTTGCTGGTCTCAGGATTATGGTAGAGAACGGTCTCGATTAGTTGCTTGCCAATCGTGATAACCGGATTAAGGGACATCTGCGGGTCCTGAAATATCATCGAAATTTCGCCGCCACGAATCTTACTCAATTCATCTTCAGACAAATGAGCCAGATCCCGATTATTGAAGAGGATACTTCCGTCTACAATTTCCCCGGGACTGTCGATCAGATTGATCAATGAAAACCCGGTAATTGACTTTCCGGCACCCGATTCCCCGACAATGCCCAAGATTTCGCCCTTATTGATAGAGAATGAAATATCATCAACAGCTTTGACCAGCCCTTTTCGGGTGTCAAAATAGGTCTTCAGGTTTTCAACCCGTAGCATTTCACTCATTTTTTCAGCCTCGGATTCATAACATCCCGCAACCGGTCACCAATCAGGTTAATTGAAATAACCAGGAGCATCAGGACAACTCCAGGGAAAACCGACCCCCACCAGTAACCACTGAAGAGAACTTGATAACCGTTTGATATCAGAGAACCCAACGAGGGCTCCGTAATCGGAACTCCCAGGCCAAGAAAGCTCAGGGTTGCCTCAAGAATAATGGCGTTGGCAATACGTACCGTTGCAATAACAATAATCGGTGCCATAATATTCGGCAGAATTTCTTTTACCATGATGCTGACACTGTTCATCCCCAGGGCTTTAGCCGATTGGGCATAATCTTTCTCTTTTTCAGAGAGAACCACCCCCCTTGCGGTGCGAGCATAATAAACCCAGTTGACAATGGTGATTGCGATAACGATTTTGGTAATTCCCTGCCCCCACAAGGCCATAATAATCAGGGCAACCAGAATTGCAGGAAATGACAACTGGATATCAGCAATCCGCATGATAATCGTATCGACAATGCCACCGAAATAGCCAGAAACCAGCCCGGCAATCAAACCAATAAAAACCGAAAGCAAAGTACTGGCAATACCGACATACAGGGAGATTCTCAGCCCGTACATAATCGCACTGAGAATATCCCGGCCCTGCTCATCAGCACCGAGCAGAAATTCGCCAAACGGTGGCTTGAAACTGTTCTCTAAGAATAACTGTTCCAAATCATAGGGATTCTGGGGAGAAAGCAACGATGGGAACAAGGCACAAAACATAAAAAGGACAAAGATAAAAACTCCGGCAACCGCCAGCTTATCTTCAAAAAACTCAGCAACGATTTCATTTTCAAAAAATTTCATGACACTTTCGCCCTCGAACCTCTCATAAAGCGACTTCTGAAATCATCTCTGTGGAGGATCTAAACTCCACAGCTGTCTGGATAACCTACTTTGGGCTCATATAAAAAACTCGGCCGCAAGCGACAGAGTTTTAAAGGCAAAATCCTAAAACAGCTCCAGTTGCTTTCCGTGGACTTCCTTTTTATCTAATTCGACCAATTGGTTTTGCACGTACTTACAAATATT
>JAKIUD010000031.1 GCA_021647765.1 Desulfuromusa sp.
TTCTCTGAATTGTTGTAAACGATCCATTTCTGCCTCCCTTAGCGGTATCAAATTTCACTCAAATTGATAACAAGAAATAGAGACAAAAACAGTCTGTTAAAATCATTATTTTGCTTGTATTTTCCGGGAAAAAAGCCTACTAAGTTACTAATATGATTAATATATAACGCTCTTAAATAACTAAACTTAAATTGTTGTTCTTCGCAATTTCCTCTCCCCTCACCACAGCATAACCTATTCCAGGAACACTCATTTTATAGGTTCGAGCCAATTCCGACAATGATATGCCTAGCTCTCTGGCAGCCCAAAAGCAGGTGAGACTTCTGGCATTGACTATGGGTCTCTGACGACCGGGAGAAAAAATTGCATCAATATCTATCTGAAAAATATTGGCTGCCCGTGTAGCGATACGTTGCAGATAGTAGCCCTTTATTTTGAGTTCATAGTGCCGGCTCAAAACTTCATCTGCTTGAGTGAGGATCGGGAAATGAGAGTTGGAGAATCAGAACAAGAAATAACGACTCAAATTAACCCGCTGGGGTGGGTCAAAATTGGGCGCCGATGGTGGGTCATTTTTGCATGCCGATTGACAACTCAACTTGCTTAACCACATCAGACCAGAGAATTCCCAGTTGTTCATGTGCCCAGTATTCTGTGTGGGAAAGGGCTGTTGCGGAGGGAAAAAACCACCAGCTCTTGAAAGGTTTGCTGAAATAATCGGTGGGAGCGGGGATTGGTTCAAGTCCTGCTTGACTGAAAAGTATCAATGCTCCAGGCCATGGGTAATATTGGAGTTGACAGTTTTTATCTGGCAGAAGTCCCAGGAGTTCACCCAAAAAAACACATACAACACGGTAACTTATTGACAAGTCAAAACAATCCAAGTTTTCAAAGTAAAAATGGGTGAACTTTTTACCAAGAAAGGAGGCCCCCTTGTGGTAGAAATTGAGAAGACAAATTCATACAATTTCCCACCAAACCAAGGAGGCCTGCTGTTATGGTACACCAGATCGGACAAAAGTTAAGAGAACAAATTCATCGTTTTTCGGGGGAACTCTCAAAAGGATTAGGTTTGGTCAGCACACGATTTGTCGAAGAGATGATCTACGGTCTTTCATCGGGAGGGTCGGTTCGGCTGACTGAAATCGGTCGATCCCTAGAAGAGGATATCTCCCTACACGCAACCCACAAACGCCTGAGTCGTAACTTGGCAAGGAAAAATCTCGGCACAAGGATCAGCCAAGAAGTTCTTGCCCTTGGGGCACGCCGTATCAAGAAGGACACACTGCTGATCGTTGATCCTTCGGATCTGACCAAAAAATACGCAGAGAAAATGGAATATTTGGCTGAAATCCGCGATGCCAGCGAGAAAACCATCGGTTCCGGCTACTGGTTATGTGAAATCATCGGTTGCGAAGTTGGATCAAATGAAATCACTCCCTTGTCAGAAGCCCTCTGGTCACAAGAAGCACCAACCTATGTGAGCGAAAACAAAGAGATTCTGACCTTGGTCAAAAAGGTACGACAGGCAACCGACGGACGCGGCATCCTCGTTTACGACCGGGGTGGAGACCGGAGGAAATTTTTAGTGCCGTGGACACAGGATGATAGTTGTCGCTACCTGGTTCGACAACGGGGTGACCGGCAGTTACTGTACAAGGGGAAATTGAAGACAGAGCTCGATTTGGCCGGGATGTGCAAAACGCCTTACAGTGAAACAATTATCAAGGAAAAGGATGGTACAGAAAAAGCCTACTTTCTTGACTATGGGTACCTTCCTGTCCGTTTGCCGGAATACCCGGCACGCCCACTGTGGTTGGTTGTGATCAAAGGCTTTGGTAGAAAACCTCTCATGCTCTTGACCACCGAACCGATGCGTCGTCATCGGAAAACGCTAAAATGGGCACTGGATGCCTATCTGACAAGATGGCGTATTGAGGACACAATCCGTTTTCTTAAACAAAGTTATGATTTTGAAGATGTCCGTGTCTTGACCTATCAACGGCTCAAAAATATGGCCACGCTGCTTTTAGCTGCTTCATATTTTTCGATGGTCTGGTTGGGGACAAAAACCAAACTGACAATATTATCCATGCATGTGATGGAAGCGTCCAAAAGAATATTCGGGATACCTGACTTTCGCTACTACGCCTTGGCTGATGGCATTAAGGCCGTCTTTAAACGGATTGGGAAGGGGCCGCTTATAACAACTTCAGGCGAGTTGATACGATGTGAGCAGCCAACGCTGTTTGACTTGTAAAAAATGGGTGAACTCCTGCAGAAGTCCCCCTTGACTTATGATATTGTTCCCTATACTTTAAAGTGAGTAATTGACTACTTACTTTAAAAGGAAAATGTCATGACGACGCAGAATAAGCATCTTCCAGCCGAAGAACGCCGTACTGTGACTGTTGAAGCGGTCGTTGAGTTGGCGGCAGAGCAAAATCCAAGTGAAATTACCACTTCGGCGATAGCAAAGCGCATGGGTTTGACTCAGGGAGCATTGTTCCGGCATTTTTCAAGCAAAGGGGCAATTTTACAGGCAGTCATGGAGTGGGTGGCAGAGCGTTTGATGTCGCGTGTTGATAAAGCTGCACGAACGGCTGATTCTCCTCTGGCAGCTCTTGAGGCTGTTTTTATGACTCATGTTGAGTTTGTTGTAGAGCGGCCAGGTGTCCCAAGGATGCTGTTTGGTGAGCTGCAGCGTGCTGAAGAAACAGCATCCAAGCGGATGGTGAAAACATTGATTTGTCGCTATGGGGAACGACTGCATCAGCTGATCAAAAAAGGAATAGTTGAGAAGGAGTTGGATCCAGAACTTGATGTGGAAGCGGCAGCAAATCTTTTTGTTGGAACAATCCAGGGTCTGGTGATGCAATCACTGTTAGCGGGGGATGTCCGTCAAATTCGACAGGATGCTCCCAAAGTTTTTGCGATTTATCGTCGAGGAATTATCAATAGACCATAGCTTTCATGAAAAAGATGTGAAGTAAAATCTTTAACTGCGGAATCAGGTGTACTTTTTGGACCGATCTTCCCTAAAAATTGAAAAAAAACTGCTACTTTTTGTTGAAGACTGTGAAGTAAATGCAGAGCTTGCCGAAAGGTTGCGAGCGGATGGTTATACAGTAAGGTTGCAGTGCCTTCATCGGCTGGATCGAAAAAAGTTGGCCAGTTTTCGTCCCAACCTTGTTCTGATCGATTTTGAAGCACCATCACTGGAATCCCTGGCCAGTTGTAAAACAATTCGCACAGGTTTTCGTGGTCCGATTTTGATGCTCGCTGAGCAAGCCAATGAAATGTTTCAGGTGCTGGGACTTGAGTCTGGAGCTGATGATTTTCTTATCAAGCCCGTACCAATAACATTGTTGCAGGCCAAGGTCAGAGCTTTGCTCCGGCGTGATGAGGAAGCATGCCATCAACAAAAAAAGGTGATTCAGCTAGGTGAATTAACAATCGATGCAGGTCGTCGTGAGGTCTGGTGTCATGGTGAAAATATTTTGTTGACAGCTCGAGAGTTTGATCTGCTCTGGTGCCTGGCTGAAAATGCTCAGTCAATCCTCAGCCGCGACAAGATTCATCAGATCCTTTATCGTTCGGAGTACAATGGTTTTGATCGTTCGATTGATATCTATATTTCCCGGATTCGCCAGAAAATAGGTGACGACCCCCTGAATCCACGTTATTTAAAAACAATTCGGGGTTCCGGTTACCTCCTGCTTGATAACAGGCTTACGTGAACTGAACAGCATGGGAAATAACTGTTCTGTTCATCTTTCTTTTTCTCATTACCTTCCTATTCCCACATTTTCTACCTTTTTTTTAAAGACAAAATAGTTTCAATCATCAAAACTCAGAAAACCAAATACAGGTTTTTTCCAAATTATCCTCCCAAAAAAAGATTCAGAGACCACAATTTAAACTATTGAGATTCTGTTCCTGAACTCTAGGCCTCTTCTTTATTTACTCGTAACTTAGATTTTAGCTTCCCGTTCTTAATCTCCTAACCGATTGATCCGCCGGTTTTTTTAATAAGTAACAACATGTAACAAAATATTTCAAATAGCGACAGAACAATAACAGTATTCCAATACAAATCGATTTCTCCAATTCCGAAAAGATAGGACAAGTACGACAGGACTTCATTGGTCCTTTCGCAGGGCTCAATTTTTAAAAGGAGAATGGGTATGGGACAAATAACTTTTGGGGGTCTGGCATCTGGATTAGATACTGAAGCAATCATTACGGCGTTAATGGATGTAGAACGGCAGCCTATAAATCGATTAGAGGAAGACAAAACCTACTTTAAGGAAGAACTCAACGCATATTCTGAATTTGACGGAAAGCTGAGTGCTCTTAACGATGCTATCAAAGAAATGGACTCCCTTAGTGAACTGTCCTCCTATACGGCGAGTTCCAGTAACGAAGGGCTGCTCAGTGCTTCAGCTGACAGTTCTGCCTTGCCGGGAGTTTATTCAATAGAGGTTGTGAGCCTGGCAGAGGTGCAAAAAGATGTCAGTCCTGAAGGTTTTAGCGATACTGACAGTAAAACTCTGAATGGCAGCCTGACTATTGGTGAGACCACAATTGAATATATTGATGTCTCTCTCAATGAGCTGGCATCGCTGATAAATGATTCCGACAGTGGCGTCAGTGCCTCAATCATCAATGATGGGACAGAAGAAGGCTATCGGATGATCCTCAGTGGTGACCAGGCCGGGGTTACGACCGAAATTCTTGGCAGTGGCAGCATCAATATTGATACTGCCACAGACGGTCACACTCGCAATGCCGTACAGGCACATATTGTTGTGGATAATATCGATATCTACAGTAACGACAATACAATAAATTCGGCGATTCCGGGGGTGACTCTGGATCTGTTGGACTTAAGTAGCAGTGGTGAAACTTTGACCCTGAAGGTTGCTACTGACAATGAAGCTATTGAGCAGAAAGTGAATCAATTTGTCAGTTCCTACAACGATATCATCAACTATCTTGGTGAGCAGAAAGATGCCGACTGGGGAAACGATTCCAGTTTCAGATCAACAAAACGAAAGCTCCAATCACTGTTAACTACCCAGATTGATACTGGTGGCAGTTTGACAAGTTTATCGCAGCTTGGCCTTAAAACTGACTATAAAACCGGCACAATCAGTATCGACAGTACTTCCCTTAACAATATTATTGATAATGATCTAGAGGGCCTTACCACACTATTTACAGGTCCGAATGGTGATGATGGGGTTGCCAATATGTTTGGTGATTACCTCGATGTGCGAACTGATTCGGTTGATGGTCTTTATGCCGTACATCAGGACAGCTACGATTCCAATATCAAACGGATTGATAATCGAATCAATTCTATGGAGCTGCGCCTAATCAAAAAGGAGGACAATTTGCGGGCTGAATATACTGCTCTGGAATTACTGATGTCGGAGATGAATGCACAAACAACGTACCTGAATTCTATAAACACACCTTCCTGATAACTGTACAGAATTTAGAAGAATAAGGAGAAGTCAGAATGGCAATCAGCGGCGTAAATGATAGTGCAGTCACCAATAACGAGAACTATACCAGTTCTGCCACCGGGAGCAACACTCTTGGAGAAGATGATTTTCTGACCCTTCTGGTTGCTCAACTTGAGAATCAAGATCCCCTTGAGCCTCAAAGTGATACCGAGTTCATTGCGCAGCTGGCTCAGTTTAGTTCACTGGAACAGCAAACGACGACCAATGAAAAATTGGATGAACTTATTGCGGCTCAAGGTAGCAGTAATCAAATGTCGGCTTTTTCTCTGCTTGGGCAGAAGGTTTCGGCCCCCAGTGACAGTTTTTATTTGCAGGGAGATTCTCTTGAACTCGGGTTTTCTCTTGATCAGCCTGCTGCAGAGAGTTCCATGAATATCGTTAATAGCAATGGTGATGTTGTTGTCAGCCTCAACTTTGGCGAGGTTGGAGCTGGAGATAACTTTGTCAGTTGGGACGGTACCGATAGTTCCGGCAACCAATTGCCAGCAGATCTTTACAAAATGGAAATCAGTGCAACTGATAGCGACGGAAATGTGCTCGAAGCTCAGCCATTGATCAAAGCTACAGTTGATGAGATCAATCTCGATACCGCAGATAGTGTTTTGGTCACCGATGCTGGTGAGATCTTGTTGAGTGATGTTTCTGCAGTGATGACACAATGAGAAGTCATCCACACTCGGTCAGCCCCCGGCTAAGTTTTTCACGACACGCCAGACAACGTCTTGAACAACGCCAGCTGAAACTTTCAGCTCAGGATTTCAGGCGTCTAGAGTCAGCGGTCCAACAGTTGAATAACAAGGGAGGAAAACTATCTCTGGTGTTATTGGAACAATTGGCCCTGTTGATCAGTGTCACAAATCGACAGGTGATTACTGTGGTTGGGCAGGAACAATTACAACAAAATATTTTTACTAATATAGACAGCGCTGTCATTGCCTGATCCGGGCGATAGCACAGTGCGTAACGGAGGATAAGATGGGACTTTCCAGCACACTTTACACCGGAATCAGTGGCCTACAGGCCAATGCCGAGGCAATGAGTGTTACCGGCAATAATATTTCCAATAGTAACACAGTTGGTTTTAAATCAAGCAGTACCCTTTTTTCAGATGTTTTATCTGCCAGTATTTCCAGTTCCAGTGGTGATTCTCAGGTCGGTCGCGGGACGCAGATTTCGACTGTCAAGACCAGTTTCAGCCAGGGTTCTTTCCAAAGTACAGCCAGTTCTACCGATTTGGCAATCGAGGGCGATGGTTTCTTTATGGTCAGTGATCAGGCCTCGAGTGAAGTTCTCTACACGCGCAATGGTTCCTTTGATTTTGACTCAGATGGCTACTTGGTAAACGCAGATGGCTACCGGGTTCAGGGGAAATCGTTCAATATTGACGGTACGTTGGCTGGCGGGGATCCGACCGATATTCTGGTTGATATCAATAGTCAGATACCGGCTCATCAGACTGGTGAATTGACCTTGACGACCAATCTTGATGCAAGTTCTCCACTGGTTGGTCCATTTGATATCAGTGATCCAGTTGCGACTTCAAATTATTCAACGTCGACACAAGTCTATGATTCTCTTGGGAATACTCACTTGGCAACGACCTATTTTAACAAGACTGATTCCCAGACATGGGAATGGTATACCGCAGTCAATAGTTCTGAACTGGATTCAAGTGTTGCCGGATCTGATGCTCTCACTGAAGTTGGCAGCGGTGATCTGACGTTTGACAGCTCGGGTAATCTTTTGACCGGTGGCAGTGGCAGTACGACAGCCGATGCTATTGTCTGGAATAACGGATCTGATTCGACACAACAGATTGACATGATTTTCAATACGACCCAGTTTAGTAGTAGTTCGGTTGTTATTTCTCAAGAACAGGATGGCTATGCCGCAGGTGAGGTTGTGCAGGTCAGTATCGACAATCGAGGAACCGTCAGTGCCAGTTATTCCAATGGAGAAACGATTGATGTGGCAATGTTAACACTTGCAACATTCAGTAACCCCGGGGGGTTAGTTAAAGAGGGGGGAAGCCTTTATTCTATGAGTGGGAAATCTGGGAACCCAAGTGTCGGTATTGCGGGTCCATCGCAGGGAAATATCTACACAAACAGCCTCGAGTTGTCCAATGTTGATCTCGCCCAGGAATTTGTTGATCTGATTACCATTCAGAATGGTTATTCAGCTTCATCTAAAGTTATTACCACAACGGATGAAATGCTTCAGGAGCTAATCAACCTCAAGCGTTAGTACCAAATGGATAGGGTGGAATTATGGAACAGGAACTGTTGCAAAAATTGATGAGTCTGGATGAGTTGATTCAGCGGGAACGTTGCTACGCACGTGACCTGAAAGCGAAGGAACTGAAGGACCTCCAAGAGGAGAAAGGGTTGCTGCTTCAGGAGTTGCAGGCTCTATCTGTGGAGTGTTCTCCGGAGCTGAAACAGCTTGCCAGTCGCATTCGTGATGAGAATATTCGTAATGCCCAGTTGCTGCATACGACCCTCGGTTATCTGCGTGAAGCAATGCATTGCTGCTTCCGGCAGTTAACACCTGTTGCATATGGACAGCATGGAAATCCCTTACAAGCATCACCATCCGGCTTGTTGTTGACTGGAAAGGTCTGATCATGAGTGGGTTGACATCAGCTTTGAATATTGGAACGACGGGTCTGAGTACCAACCAGAAGGGAATTGAGGTCACAGGTAATAATGTTTCTAACGTTAATACCCCGGGCTATTCGAAGCAAACTTTGGATCTGACATCTACACCGACCCTTCGCTTTAATGATCAGATGATCGGTCAGGGGGCCGTGGTCAATTCAATTACTCGTGAAGGTAATCAGTTTGTTACGAAACAGTTGATAGATAAAACGGCTGACTACGGAGAAACAGACGCTAAAGATATTCCACTAGCTGAAATTGAGCGTATTGTTGGGATTGATGAGGCTGATTTATCGAGTGATATTGATCAGTTTTTCGATTCATGGCAGGAACTCAGCACCGATCCTTCCGGGGGCGTCTATCGCCAAAAAGTCATGCAGGAAGGTAATGATCTTGCTAATAGCCTGCAAAGAATGGTCGGTGATTTACATGCTGTCCAGGAGGGGATCAATGATGATCTTGAGGGAACTGTCACCGATTTAAATCGGCAGTTAGGGGAAATTGCTGATCTTAATGTTCAGATTGTTTCAGCTGAAACAACAGGAATTTCTGCTAACGCTTTGCGTGATCAACGCGACCTGCTTCTTCAGGATGTCTCCAGTGTTGCTGGTATTAATTATTTTGAAGAATCCAATGGAATGGTTTCGGTTCAGCTATCGAGCGGTCTGCCTCTTGTAACTGCTAATACTGCAAGTAATATCTCTACACAATGGGTTTCCGGTTCACTGGAATTAAGTCTAAACAGTGGTGCTTCAACGACAACACTTTCCGGGCAAGATTTTGACGGAGAGATTCGTGGAATGCTTGATTTGCGCGATGATTACGTTCCTTCGGTCATTGATGATCTCGACAAACTAGCCTACGAATTGGCAACCTCAGTCAATGCTGTTCAGAATAGTGGTGTTGATCTAGATGGTAATCCGGGTATCGATTTCTTTAGTTTTGGCAATAGTGGTTCCGATCCTTGGAGTGGGGCTGCTGCAACGCTGGAAATGGTTTTAACTGATACGTCTCAGGTCGCAACTGGAACAATTGCTGCCCCGGGGAATCAACCGGGAGACAATAGTAACTGTCTGACAATGGTTGAGTTACAGAATCAGCCTCTTATTAATGGAACCAGTAGTTTTGGTGAGTTCTATGCGCAAATTGCTGCCGGAGTTGGCCTTGAAGTGAGCCAGAATTCTCTTAGTTTGGATAGTGCCGAAGATGCCTTGGTTCAAATGCAGAATATGCGAGACACAACAGCTGGTGTTTCCATTGATGAGGAGATGCTGTTGCTGACTCAGTATCAGACTGGTTACGAGGCTGCCGCTAAATATCTGACAACTGTTGACGAGATGCTCGATACTCTGATGAGAATGTAAGGAGAAACAAATGAAAGTAACCCAGATGTCTACCTATAGAAGTATTCAATTTAATCTGGATCGAACCAGTGATGATTTAAACCAACTTTATCTACAGGCGTCAAATGGTAAGAACCTTCAGCGCCCTTCCGATGATCCGGCTTCGATTGGCCCAATCCTTAGTTCAAGAACCCAGATCGTTACATCAGATCGTTATATGGATACAATTGCCGGAACCCAGGATGGATTGAATGTTTTAGATGGTTATCTTGATGCGACAGAGAACCTTTTCGTCAGAGCCAAAGAGATTACGGTTTATGGTATCAACGGTGCCCTGTCTCCTGAGGACTCACAGGCTTTAGCCGATGAGGTTGCTCAATTGAAAACAGAGCTTTTTGATATCGCTAATGCCAATGTTGATGGCAAATATATTTTTTCTGGCTACGCAGAAAACACTCCACCATTCAGTGGTGATCCAGTCGTCTACCAGGGGACTAGTGACCATAAGTTAGTTGAAATCAGTGCCGGACAAACTGTTCAGACAAATCTGAGTGGTGATGAGTTATTTATGAGTCCGATTAATTTATTTCAGACATTAGCTGATTTGGAAACGGCTCTTAATGCTAATGATACTAATGCGTTGAATAACAGTTTAACCAGCATTGAAAATGCTTCCGAGCAAGTTCGTAGCCAGAGAAGTCAGATGGGAAACATCAATGCTCATCTTGATGATGTCAACACGATGACTGCAGAGTTTAAATTGCAGATGCAGGAAAAACTTTCCCGATATGAGGATGCCGATCTGGCCAAAGTTTTATCAGATATGACTCAAACTGAGCAGGCTTATGAGGCTGCTTTATCTGTTAGTGCCAGATTGTCAAAGCTCTCAATTTTAGACTACTTATAACGTAGTTAGAACTGTTTAGTATGTACCTGATTACAGATAATCATACCTTTCAGGGATGATTACTTCCTTTTCGCCGTAATCAACTCAACTTGCTTAACCACATCAGACCAGAGAATTCCCAGTTGTTCATGTGCCCAGTATTCTGTGTGGGAAAGGGCTGTTGCGGAGGGAAAAACCCACCAGCTCTTGAAAGGTTTGCTGAAATAATCGGTGGGAGCCGGGGTTGGTTCAAGCCCGGCCTGCTGGAAAAGTATCAGTGCTCTGGGCATGTGGAGGGCAGTTGTTACCAGCACCAGTGATGAGTTAGTGAACTTACTGGTGATCGGTTGAATTGTAACTGATTGATGCCAACTTCCAAGGACTGCGATAAGCGTAAGAAGCGAAGAAGCGGGACGCTCCTAAATAACTAAGCTTAAATTATTAAAGTTTTCGAAATCGATTAAGCGGGTATTGGAGCGATCGAAAAAAAATTCAAACAATTCTGACCGGCGCAAACCCTCCACCTTCTGTCCTCAAATTGGTTACCTGCCCTTGATATAACCTGGCTCCTACTCCAAGCAGATGGTCGCGATAAACAAACAGGCGCAAATCTACCTTAAACTTTTGACCACTCTCAGATGTTTCAATTGACGGGACGACAACATCCTGAACGAGAGTTGTTTGCGGATCCAGATCAGCAAAACGTTTTTTTGTGATTCCTTTTCCCATCAGCACACCACGACTAGCAAATCTGGTGACAGGCTTGAAAATTAGCTTTTTACGTCGAGACCAGATATCATCCCTATTCTGCGTGGACAACAAAAAACTGGGCGGAACCATTTCCAGCAACAACTGCCTATCCGATGCGGACAATTCCAGACCTTCCAAAGCTGCCGCGTCAGACCAGAGCACCATTCTCCGCTTATCTGCCAACAATCCATAAGCAAAAGGGTTGGGAGAAAGACAAGCTAAACCGGCAAGATAAGCCGATTTAAGTTCCGCCATCAGGGGAGTTTCAAGATAAAAATCGCAGTGTCGATTGTAGATTAGATCAATCTTCTTATCATGCAAATAGACTCCTCCAGAACGGATCTGAAGCTGTTCAGGGGAAGCAGTCTGAGCATCAATATCGTGCTGACACAACCAGTCACAACAACCAACCATCTCTGTAAGAAGGGGTTGATGTTCCAGATCTTCATCAATCACAGTAACTCTTTTTAATGGTTGATCTCCACCGGAGAAATCTCGCCATTCCTGAAGATAACTTTGCAATAAGCGCTGCTGAAAACGATTTGATAGATGGGCAGGAGACACCTTGCCAGCTAATTGTTCACTTAACCAAGCGATATAACCACCACCCGCATTGGTATTCACCTCAATCAGTCGTGAGCCATTGGCAGTCAAATGAAAATCATACCCCATCATCAATGCAGCATGACCAGGATCAAACCGGGCAACCTCTGGCAATTCAGGAAAAACTTGGCGACGGTAGATATCTGACTGACTCAACCGAAATAATAGACGTACCAGCCGCAACATTTGGCGTAAATCCTGGTGTGGCAAATATGCCGGTACTCGACTGATCGGAAGACCTTTACTATCAGACATCTTAAAAAGAATTTATGCGGCGGATAAAAGACTTAAGCAACCCGTAACTGCGCCGATTAAAGTCAACCACCAAGCGTGGGAGATGTTTCAGATCGGGTTGGTCATTTTCCTCCGGTAAAGGGGAGCTCAAGCTTATTTTTCCACCTGGAATCAGAATTTTACCAAACTCTCTGGTTAAAATTTGCAGATGATCAGAATCAAGAGCCTTATTCAAGCGGATAATCATCTTGTTTCTAACAAAACGTATCGAATGATAGTTGCGGTAAAATTCATCAATCACCTGAACCGCTTCTACCGGATCTTTGGTAATGGTAAACAGGGAAAAATCTTCACCGGAAATCAACCCCCGCTTCAATAAACTGTCACGAATAAATTCAAGCCAGTCTTCCCAATATCCATCATTATCATCAATCATGACCAACGGAATGGGTGGATTTTTACCGGTTTGGATCAGAGTTATTATTTCCATTGTTTCATCCAGAGTGCCAAACCCTCCTGGAAACATTACAACCGCATCGGCTTCTTTAAGGAAAGCCACCTTACGATTGAAAAAATATTTATAGGTGATAACTTTTTCATCCTGATCCATCACCGGGTTTGTATCTTGCTCAAATGGAAGGCGGATGTTGACAGCAAACGAATTCTCAACCCCTGCTCCTTCATTTCCTGCCCGCATAATTCCCGGACCACCTCCCGTAATCACCATATAATTTTTCTCGGCAAGCATCCGGGAGAATTCAACACATTTTTTATAGATTGGTGCATCGGCTGGAGTCCTGGCACTGCCAAACACGGTCACTTTCTTGCGATCCCGATAAGGAGCAAAAACCTTATTTGTGTAGCGCATTTCTTTCAGAGTGGTGCGTATCAGTTTCTGATCTGCCAGGTAATCATTTTCCTGCCCTGATTTCAAGGCTCCCAAGATCATTTCGCGAATCATCTCTGGATGATAAACACCAACTTCATTGATCAGCCGATCAATCAGCTGATCAATCTCACCATTGCAGCGGTCAAAACTTAATAACATTCCAGACTCCTTCTGCTGTTTTCTGTTAAATCAATTGCTTTTCCAGAAAAAAGCGACAGTACGATAATATCATACTGTCGCAAATAAAGTGGCCAAAGAAGTCCGTAAGCCGGGTTCTGTTCCCCACTATGGTTACCCACAGCAGGGTGATGATCATTCATCTAGGGCTGTCGTTGCCAACAGTCTCAAGCAGCCAGACCCAGGAACTTCGGACGGACAGTCCTCAAACGTTCCTCTATTCGACCTTGCTCCGGATGGGGTTTACCGAGCTTCCGACGTCACCGCCAGAACTGGTGAGCTCTTACCTCACCCTTTCACCCTTACCCTCCTACGCCAAGTTGGCGTAGGAGGGCGGTTTCCTCTCTGTGGCACTTTCCCTGGGGTTACCCCCGGTTCCCGTTAGGAACCATCCTGTCCTGTGGAGCCCGGACTTTCCTCCCCCCAAAATACAAATGGGCGGCGATCATCTGTCCTTCTTTGACCAGCTATCTTTTACTTTCAACCTTGAAGATTAAACGTCAATTTCAACGTATAAAATCCGGTTACAATGGGGACAGGTTTGTATTTTTTCAACTTTTAACAGCTGATTATACTGTTGTGGTGGAAGTTGCATATTACAGCCAAGGCAAGCACCATTTCTGGCCAGAGCCAGAGCCAGACCACCACGCCGCTGGAATAGAGTATGGTACTTGCGCAACAGACTTACGGGAAGCTCTGCAGCAACCGATTCCCGTGTTTTGGTTCGTTTCAGTAACAGCTTTTCAGACTCCTCCAGAAGTTGCAACAGTTCAGCACCGCGTGCTTCTGATTTTTCCTGGATATCGGCTAGCTCGCTCTCTTTTTCCTGAATATCATTCTCAAGAGCAGTCACTTCCTGCTGTTTTGCCTGCTTTTGTTCTTCGATTTCCTTGTTCGCTTTTTTGGCGACATCAATCTCTTTCAGAACAGCAACATACTCTTTCTGGGTTTGGATCTCGGGTAAGCGACCTTCGACACGGGTCACATTATCCCGTTCTTTCAGTAAACCTTGTTGCAGCTCCGCCTCTGCTTGCTGCAACAGAGCCACCTCATCGTTCAGTTGATCAAGCATTTCCTGAACTCTGGTCGTATCAGCCGAAAAAGCATCTAACTCAGCACGATAACCATGACGGGTTGCCTCGATAGAGCTGATTTCCTGGTCAATTTCCTGAAGATCTTTCAGCAGGTTCATTTGATTTTGCACGTTAATAACCTCCACTTTCATCCATGTTGTGCAGTCAGAATACAATTAAGGGATCCTGCTCTGCTGTCATTTCTATTACCTCAACTTTTAATTGTTGTTCCGCAAAAATTTTCCTCAACCGACCGGAAAGCTCTGCTACCATTATTTGTTCCGTAGCAAAATGTCCGGCATCAATCAACGCCACCCCCGCAGCTCTGGCTCTTTGTGCTTCATGGAACTTGATATCGGCCGTCACCAGACAGTCCGCTCCGTGGCGCACTGCAGCAGAGAATATCGACATACCAGTTCCACCACACACAGCCACTCGACCTATCTTCTGGTCTAAGTCGCCAACTAATTTAAGGGCTGGAATCTGTAATTTTTCCTTAACCTGTTCCGCAAATTGCTGTAAAGAAATAGTTTTCTTCAGCTGACCAACCCGTCCTAGCCCAACCTGCAAATGTTCATTTGCCAATGGAATCAGATCATAAGCCACTTCCTCATAGGGATGGACTTTCAACATTCGTGAAACAACTTTATTTAAAACCGGAGCGGGAACAATTGTTTCCAACCGCACCTCTTCAGTTTCTTCGATCTCACCGGGGATGCCAATGAACGGCTGTGTCTCCTGGTTGCCACGAAATGTCCCGGTGCCACGGCTGTTAAACGAGCAATGGTCATAAGCTCCTATCTGTCCGGCACCAGCTGCAAAAACAGCATCCCTGACTTCCATTTCATGGCCAAGGGGGACGTAAACAACCAATTTATAAAAATTCCCGGTTGTCGGCTGTTCCACAGGAATGGCACTGAGCACTCCCAGTCGTTCCGCAAGCCAATCATTTAATCCATCTGTGGCACGATCCAAATTGGTATGCGCGCTCACAACAGCTATATTATTCTTGATGGCTTGAAACAGAACTCGACCGGTCATATCTGTCGGAGTCAAGCGCTTTATTGGTCTGAAGATCAGTGGGTGATGGGAGATGATCAGTTGAGCCCCCTGACGTAGAGCCTCCTGGATGGCAATTTCCTCAGCATCCAGACAAACCAGAATTTTATCAATCTCTGCGGTCGCATCACCAACCTGCAACCCGACATTATCCCAATCTTCAGCTAAATCAGGAGGACAAAGCTGGTTTAGAAATCCGATAATATCAGATAAATGTGTCGTCTTCTGCTTGACCACCTGCCCTCTCCTGCAAAAAGAAAGAGTGCACCGGTTTTCCGGTGCACTCTTTGATTATCTAGTTCCCCACAATTGCGAACTGTGTCGCAATCTCTTCGCCTCTCTGCGGTTCAATATCAGGAAGCGTCAACTTTTTTAAGCGATTGTTTCCGTTCAATCTATATTGCCTGACAAAGCTGGCAGTTCAATGACTACCAAGGTTAATAACTTATAAACTCACAACAACCGTGAGATCATCCTAAATTGGTGGGCCCACCAGGACTCGAACCTGGGACCAGCCGGTTATGAGCCGGCGGCTCTAACCAACTGAGCTATGGGCCCTTTGCACAAAGGAGCAGAATAATAAGAAAAGTGACCCACAACTGTCAAGCGACTTTTACCAACATTAAACAGTAATTCAATATCTGTCAATCAATTGCAGCAAACCCTCTCAGTCGCTTTGCCCTGCTGGGATGCCGCAGCTTGCGTAATGCCTTGGCTTCAATCTGTCGAATCCGCTCCCGAGTAACATTAAAATCCTGACCAACCTCCTCAAGGGTATGATCCGATTTTTCTCCGATACCAAACCGCATCCGCAGAACTTTCTCTTCCCGAGGGGTCAACGAACCCAGAACTCGCGAAGTCTGATCCGAAAGATTTCCCTTGAGAACCGCTTCAAGAGGGGAAACAACCCCTTTATCCTCAATAAAATCACCAAGAGAGGAATCTTCCTCTTCTCCAATCGGAGTTTCCAGGCTGATCGGTTCCTTAGCAATTTTCAGGACCCGCCGAACTTTATCCAGGGGCAAATCCATTCGCTCGGCAATCTCCTCCGGGGTCGGTTCGCGGCCACATTCCTGAACCAGTTGCCGAGTTGTTCTAATTAATTTATTGATCGTCTCAATCATGTGAACAGGAATCCTGATTGTCCGAGCCTGATCAGCAATAGCCCGGGTAATTGCCTGACGAATCCACCATGTTGCATAGGTTGAAAACTTGTAACCACGGCGATATTCGAATTTATCAACCGCCTTCATCAAGCCGATATTCCCTTCCTGAATCAAGTCAAGAAATTGCAATCCGCGGTTGGTATATTTTTTTGCAATTGAGACAACCAGGCGCAGGTTAGCTTCAACCAGTTCAGCTTTTGCTTTTTTAGCAATCCATTCACCCTTGTAGACATTTTTCAGATATTCCAGCAGGTCACCAGGTTCAAATCCAGATTCTTCGGTTACCTGCTTAAACTTTCGCTCAGCTGCCAGTAACCTTTTTTCAACCGACAAAAGAACATCACCAGCAACATTTAATTCATCGGCAACGGCAAGTGCATCCTCCTCGCTCTGCCGCATTCGAGTCAGGTAGTTGCTGATTTCACTGTAAGGCCGACAGACCTTTTGTTCACAATCTGCAATTTCTGCCTGCCCCTTTTTAACTTGGTTACCCATATCTTTAAGACGATCAACAATCTTGGCGACCTGAAAATCCTTCAGCCGGATATCGCGTAGCAACTTGATCCGCTGCTTACGAACTGCAGCCTCCTGAGCCTCTAGCTCTAAACGTTTTTTCTTGCTCAGTTTCCCTTGCTGAGCGGTCTGGATCTCCAGAAACTGTTGCTCCAGGGAATTAAGCTTTTCATATATCACCATCAGCCGGTTACGCTGCTTTCCTTCTGCTTCGCCACCCTCCTCTTCATCGTAATCACGGGTAATATCTGAAACTCGACTTTGCTCTTTCTCGAGCCGCATAAGAAGTTGCATGACCGCTTGAGCTGCAATCGGGGTACGCATCACCACTTTCGTCACCTGAGCTTCACCCTCTTCAATCCGTTTGGCAATTTCAACTTCACCTTCACGGGTCAATAAGGCAACCTGTCCCATCTCGCGCAGATACATGCGTACCGGATCACTGGTTCGACCAAGGGTACCTGCTTCTAATTCAACCTCACGCTCATCCTCTTCACTCTCATCTCCCTTTGGATGCGTAGCTTTACTCTCAGACTCAACAACTTCAATATCCATCTCACCAAACAAACTCATAACATCCTCAAGTTGCTCCGAGGACACCATGTTGGCTGGCAACATGTCATTCACCTCATCATAGGTGAGGAACCCTTTTTCCTTTCCCATATCGATCAGTTGTTGTATTTCATCGGGATTAATTTTTTTAGCCATTATAACTCTGTTCTCCTCTGCTGCCTGAATAGATTCAGACTTATATATAATTAGTAAGTGTAACGACTACTTTAAATTTGTAAACTCTTTCAATGAATCATTTAGGTTTTCTGTGTCTTTTCCCTGTTCATATTGACGAATTTTATCAAGCGATTCCCCTCGCTTCCGCTTGGCCTGTTCGTCTTGCAAAGATTTCAAGCAATCCCTAAAAATAGCATCAATATTCTCACTGAATTGTCCTTGATCATATATTGACAAGGCAGTGAATAAACGAATTTTATCGGGGTCAAGCTTGTCAATAAATGATTGCAAATCGACCTTGCCACCAGTTGAATTATCCAGCAGTATTTGCGCCACTTCCCGTGCGTCTTGATGGATAAAAAGATCAATCCCCCCAGCTACAATTATTTCTTCCTGAGAAACATAATTTTGCAAAAATAGACAGAGTAAGGTTTTTTCAGAACGACTCCAACCGGGATTGTCTTTAGTCTGGATTGCCACTTCATGAGAGTCTCCCGCCAGGGTTCCAGAGAAAGGTGTCTCCGGGGGGAAATACTCCTCCTCTGGCGGCGGGGGCGGCAAATAGGCCTTTTTTTTCTGCTGCCCGCAATTGATTCTCTTCTTCAGCTGTCTCAACTGTTCTAGGTCAATACCACTCCGTCTAGCTAATTCCTTCAAATAAAGATCCTGCTCCAGTTCACTACTTAATCTAGCTATCTGTCCAACAATCCGCTCCACCCCCTGAACTTTCTGCTCGATGCCACTGCCCGCTTCGCTCAGAACATCATCAATAAAAAGATCCATAACCGAGCGTGCTTTTTCAAGCCTGATGCGAAAAGCTTCGGCTCCCTGGCTTTGAATAAAGGAATCTGGATCATCACCGCTTGGTAACTCAATCACCACAGCAGGGATCCCTTCCTCCTGTAATACCGTCATTGCCTTAAATGTTGCCTGTTTCCCCGCAGCATCCTGATCAAACAACAGAACCACCCGCTGCACATAGCGCTTGAGAATTCGCGCATGATCTACGGTGAGAGCAGTTCCACAGGTGGCAACAACCTGTGGAAATCCGGCTCGGTACAAGGCCAGTTGATCGAAATAACCTTCGACCAGCAGAACTTCACCGCTCTTCCGCATCGCCTGTCGAGCCTGATAGAGACCAAACAGAACCCGCCCTTTGGAATAAATTGGCGATTCAGGAGAATTGATATATTTGGGCTTGCTGTCATCCAATACCCTCCCGGCAAAGGCGACAATCTGCCCGGACAGATCATAAATGGGAAAGATCAGGCGTCCTCGAAATAAATCATAATCTCCATCGTTCTGCTTACGCGGTCGAATCAATCCCAGAGTTCGCGCATCGTTAGCAGCAAACCCTTGTTCTTCCAGATGTTTTTTCAGTCCTTCCCAAGAATTGAGAGAAAAACCGATTTGATATTCTCCAGCAGCTGTACGTCCGTAGCCACGGCTTTTCATATACTTTCTTGCCGGGTCACCCGCCGGATGTTCCATCAGTAACTGATGGAAGTAGCTTGCGGCAACCTCATTGACACGATAAAAACGTTCCTGTTGCTGCTGCCTAAGCTCCTCCTCCGGGGTCAGAGTACGCTCTTCCAGATCAATCCCGATCCGTTCAGCTAAACGCCGCACCGCATCAGGAAAAGTGAGCCCTTCAGTCTTCATCAAAAAAGAGAAAACATCTCCACCAACACCACAACCAAAACAATGGAAAAATTGCCGCGCAGCATTCACACTGAACGAGGGTGATTTTTCCGAATGAAACGGACAGAGCCCCATGTGGTTCACACCGGAGCGCTTTAAACTGACATATTGCGAAATCAGCTCAACAATATCAGTTTGTTCACGGACTTCATTGATTTTACTTTCTGCAATCTGCCCAGTCATCAATTGATGTACTCACAAAATTGGAAGGGATAAGTCACCATTAATTGCTCAGTTCGGCAATCGTTATATTATCTCCACCCAGCTCTATTGGAGCAGCATAAAATGCTGTAACCCCCTGTTCCCCTGCGAGATGTTCACGTACTGCCCGGCGCAGAATACCTTCTCCTGCGCCATGGATAATTTCAACTTGTTGCAGATTGTTCAGCAGAGCATCATCGATAAAGCGCTCCAGCTGCGACAGTGCTTCGTCAACCCGTTGCCCAATGATTTTCAGCTCGGTGCTGATCTGCCGGTTGACCACTTTGCGGGAGACTTGCCCGCTACCATTAAGCGTAGCAGCAAAGCGGCGTGGTTCAAACTGCTCCAACGCCTCAAGCGGTTGCCGCATCCGTTTTCCACCCACCAGGAGTTCAATGCTTGCACCATGTAAACGCTCAACCTGTGCCTCAACCCCCAATACTGAAATTCGCACCAACTCTCCAACTTCCAATTTTACCGGAATGTTCCCCACACGTTTTTGTTTGGGTTTAAATGGTTTCAGCTCTTCTCTGGCAGCGGACAAGTACTGCCGTTCATCAACAAAGTGCCGGGGTAAAACAGGGTCAGTCTTACGTTTACGCAATTTTTTCATGCGCGCTTCGGTGGCAGTAATCAGCTCCTCAGCCTGGCGGGTTGCCCGAGCAAGAATCTCCTGCTTTTTCTCCTTGATCTGGCGCAATTGCTGTTTTCGCAACTGCTGCGCCGTATCCGCCTCAAGTCTGGACTGCTTAACCTGCAACAACTCAGCGTCCAACTCTTGTTGGCGCGCATTTAGCCTGGAGAGCAAAAGACTATGATCATGCTCTTCTTCCCCAAGATATTGCACCGCTCGCTGGATAACCTGCTTTGGCAACCCCAAACGTCTAGCCGTTGTTAGAGCACTACTGGCACCCGGGATTCCATAACGCAATCGGTAGGTCGGAGCCAACGTTTCGGAATCAAAGTCAACGGCTGCATTTTCAATAGCTGCCTGTTCATGAGCAAAATGTTTCAACTGGCCAAGGTGGGTTGTCAGCAGTGTTTTTGCCCCCTGTTGGCAAAGCTGATCAAGAACCGCTTGCACCAATGCCGCCCCTTCTGCCGGATCGGTGCCGGTTCCCGCCTCATCAAGCAATACCAGTGTTTCAGCATCAGCGTGTTCAAGAATTTCTCGAACTTTCAGCAAGTGGCCAGAAAAAGTCGACAAGCTCTCCTCAATACTCTGCTCATCGCCAATATCAACATACAGATGCTGATAGAGATGCAACCGACTATCGGAATGACAGGGGATGTGCAACCCTGACCGCACCATCAATAACAGCAACCCTAAAGTTTTTAATGCAACCGATTTTCCCCCGGTATTCGGACCGCTGATCACCAGAGCTTGACAGTTCTCTTCAAGCAAGATATCAACCGCAACTGCCGCAGAAAGATCAAAATAACCCTCAACCTCCATCAGTAACGGATGACGTGCCTGCTTCAGTTCAATAACTGAATTTTCAACCAGTTCAGGACGACAGCCGTGATAGTGACGTGACAATCGTCCTGCCGCAAAGCGAAGATCTATCTGCGCCAGCAAAGTTTGATTTTTATGCAGAAGCGTGGCATCACGCCGTACCAGTTCTGCCAGTTGCAACAGAATTCGTCGTTCTTCGCGCTGTTCTTCACGAGCTAATTGCTGGAGGCGATTATTCCCTTCCAACACCTGAGAAGGTTCCAGATAGAGGGTCTGCCCACTTGCTGATTCATCCTGAACAAAACCTTTTAACTGGCCTCGGCAATCACTTTTTAATGGCACCACATAACGGTTATTGCGGGTGGTTATCAAACGTTCCTGAAACAAGCAGGAAGAACGATCCCCGGTCAACAATTGATCCAGTTGTTGTTTGATCCGACTGCGAGTCTGACGAATCTGATAACGCAAGTCACCCAGTTCAAACGAGGCACTATCGAGCAGTTCGCCACGTGAGCCAATTGAGCCCTGCAAGCGCCGCTGTAACTCAGGCAACGTTGTTATCCCGGTAGCTAATTGGGCTAATGAAAGTTGCTGGTTTTGTGCTTTAAACCAGTACCGGCAATCACCCATAACCCGCAATGATTGCGCAATTTTCAGCAAATCGTCGGCAGCAAGCAAGCTCCCCTCAGCCCTGACAGATTCCAGCAATGCGGATAGATCCCAACAGCCGCCCAAAGATGGAGCCTGTCCATCAAGTAGCCACCGAACCGCCTCATCGACCTCTGTCAATGCTCTCTCAACAGCAGCCTGATCAAGCAATGGGGCTAATTGTTCTGCCTGTAAATAACCCGGTTCCGACTGCGTTTGACCTGCCAGAAGGGTTCTCAAACGCGGGTATTCAAGTCTTTGCAATGCCGCTTCGTTACAGATCATTTATGATTTCGCCTAAAGGTTGCTCCGCTACCGACCTATCAAGCTCCGACTCCCGGTAAATATTGACTCTCCAAGAGCAACAAAAGGGGGTGCCAACTGTGAGTTCTTAAGCGTCCCCCTGACAGCCCTTGGAGCAACCGATGAGTTGAGCGCAAGAACCAGCATTGAGAGGATAACAACGCCCTGAATAATTCCAAATATCGCCCCGGCCAACCGATTAAAACCACCCAGAAAAATAAGTTTTACAAAACGGTGTAAAACAAAGCCAAGTATAGCAAAGAGAATGATCAACAGAAAAAAGATCGCTAGAAAAGCACCCCAGACACACAGCTGCGCCGACAAATTGAAAGAATCTTGCAAAAACTGCGCGAGCGGAAGGTGAAAGGTGAAAGCGAAGACACCTCCCAGTACCAATCCGAGCAGCGAGCATACCTCCCTCAATAATCCGCGGAAAATCCCCTTCAACAGAAAAAAACCGAGGATCCCTAATATGGCAATATCAACCAGTCCCAAAATTGTTCCTCATTATTCTGCCAACAGTTCCCGGACCAGCTGGTTAACCATTTTCCCATCGGCTGAACCTTTGGTTTTAGCCATAACCTGCGGCATAACCTTTCCCATATCCTTCACCGAAGTTGCACCGCTTTCAGCAATAACCGCCGTCACAATATCACGAACTGCCGCTTCACTTAACTGGGCAGGAAGGTACTGCTGTAAAACAGCCATTTCAGCCTCTTCTTTAGCTGCCAGTTCGGGGCGACCATTATCGTTATACATCTGCGCCGCTTCACGCCGTTGCTTCACTGCGGTACCAATCACACCAAGAATACCTTTATCATCCAGATCCTGACGCAGTTCAATCTCTTTATTTTTAATTGCACTGCGCAACTGACGGATTGTTCCAAGACGGTCGGCTTGTTTGGCTTTCATCGCCGTTTTCATGTCCTGCATAAGTTGATCTTTGAGACTCATAGACTGCACCCGTGAGAAAGAGAACAAAATACAAAGAGGGTGCCCAGAGAATTCCGGCACCCGCATTAAAACATTTGTCTTAAAATGACCCTGATATCATCAATACCTTCAGCCAAGACCCATTTAAAATAATCTGGCAGTATATTTGTTTCATCCATACAAATCAATATTTTTTTGCCATGCCCCTTCTTTTTTCTATCCATTGACTGTTATGATGGAATTGACAGTTGACAGATCAACGCTAAGCTAAAGATATGAATAAAATTGCCCCCTGCATAATTCTGAGCCTGATTCTATTTGCAGGTTCACCAGCCAGCTCTGGCAGTACCGGAGAATCAATCATCCGGCACCTGAATATTGCCTCGTCCATCAATCCGGTGACCGCCTCGTTTATAGATGAACAGATCAAAACAGCCAATCGAAACAGTGAACGAGCCATCCTGATTCAACTCGACACCCCCGGCGGTCTCGATACGGCGATGCGCGACATTATCCAAGCCGAGCTAAATTCAATGATTCCAATAATTGTTTATGTCGCCCCCCAAGGAGCGCGTGCCGCTTCAGCCGGAGTGCTGATAACTCTGGCGGCTGACTTTGCGGTTATGGCTCCGGGAACCAATATTGGTGCAGCCCACCCGGTTGCCATCGGCGCCGGCAACCAACCTGATAGCACCATGATGGAAAAAGTTGAGAATGATGCCGCTGCTTATGCCCGAAGTCTGGCGCAAAAACGGGGTCGCAATCAGGATTGGGCAGAGCAGGCGGTACGGGAAAGCGTCTCAATCTCCGCAGAGGAAGCATTGGAGCTGTCGGTCATCGATCTTATTGCGGACAATACTAAAAGCTTAATGAAGCAACTGGACGGCTATAAATATATCCGTGCTGGTAAGACGCAGATTTTTCACAGCTCCGACGCCGTTCTGGAACCAGTAGAGATGAACTGGCGGCAGAAGATTCTTAATGCCCTGAGCAATCCAAACATCGCTTATCTGCTCATGATGCTCGGAATCATCGGCATTTTCTTTGAAATTTCCCAGCCAGGGGCTGTTTTCCCCGGTGCAATCGGCGCAATCGCGATTTTGTTGGCACTCTTTGCCTTTTCATCCCTGCCGGTCAACTACATCGGTGTATTGTTGATTCTGCTCGCTATTGTGCTATTTATCCTTGAAGTGAAGGTTGTTTCCTACGGAATGCTTGCTGTCGGTGGAATTATATCGATGGCATTCGGCTCGTTAATGCTGATCGACAGCAGCGAACCTTATCTACAAATTTCCCGGGCGGTAATCGCTGCAACAGTGACCGTCAGTGCTGGATTTATCACCTTTGCCACCTGGATGGTGATTCGAACTCAGCGCCGGCCGATTACATCCGGACAGGAAGGGATGATCGGAAAAACTGGCGAAGCCATCGAACCAATTAATGGTAAGGGACGGGTTTTTGTCCATGGCGAGGATTGGCAGGCTTGCTCCGATCAGCCGATCCAAGCCGGAGCAGACATCGAGGTTGTTCGGGTTATGGACGGATTGATACTGAAAGTTAAAGCAATTGAAACCATCAGCTCGATGGAAAAAATCGAGCCAAAGGAGGACTAAAACATGTTTGGACTGGGATCTGGTTTTTTCTTGATTATAGCACTGGCTTTCGTGGTGATTATCATAGGCTCTTCCATCCGGATACTGCTTGAATATGAACGTGGTGTCGTTTTTCGCCTCGGACGCTTCTCGGGGGTCAAAGGACCGGGTCTGAAATTCATCATCCCGATTGTTGATCAGCTGAAAAAAATCAACATGCGCACCATCGCCATGGATGTTCCGCCACAAGATATTATTACCCGCGATAACGTCTCGGTTAAAGTCAATGCCGTCCTTTATTTCCGGGTTGTTCAGCCAGAAAAAGCTTTGATTGAAGTGGATAATTATCTCTATGCAACCAGTCAGTTGGCTCAGACTTCATTGCGGAGCGTGCTGGGACAGGTGGAGCTGGACGATCTGCTGGCACAGCGGGATAAAATCAACCACAATCTGCAGGAAATTCTTGATCGCCAAACCGATCCCTGGGGGGTGAAAATTTCCAATGTCGAAATCAAACACGTCGATCTACCAACCGAGATGCAGCGAGCCATGGCACGCCAGGCAGAAGCAGAACGGGAACGGCGGGCTAAAGTCATCCATGCCACTGGTGAATTTGAGGCATCTGCCACCCTGGCAAAAGCTGCAGAACAAATTTCCTCCCAATCAGGGGCTCTACAACTCCGATTCTTGCAGACCATGACCGAAATCGCCGCTGAGAAGAATTCAACTATTCTCTTCCCCATGCCGATTGATCTGCTGAAACCTTTTTTAATCGATAAAGACAAGAAAAACAGTTAAGATCGACCGATACAAAATAGAGCGGGTTGCCTCCCCAAAAAGAAGCAATCCGCTCGAAGTCAAACACATGAAGTCATGATTCCACAAAAGTTACTTGAGCAAGAGAAGGGACACTGCCCCGCTCCCCCTTCTTTAACCTTGCAACCAACTACCGATCAGCAAACGGCTTCTCCTTGGTCGTCAAAATAAATATCAATGGAATAAACAATAGGGTCAAAATTGTCCCGATCAGCAGCCCTCCGATGGCAACCGCCCCAAGCGGCGCAAGGCGTTCCAGACCAATTGCCGACCCCAGAGCAACCGGCAGCATCCCGGCAGCAACAGCAAATGCCGTCATCAACACCGGTCGGGTTCTGATGCGAATACTTTCCAGCATGGCATCTTTGACACTGAATCCTTCGGCTATTTTCTCCTGGGCAAAATGGATCAACAAAATCGCATTATTGACAATAATCCCTGATAACAGGATAAACCCCATCATCGCTGGCATCGCCACATGATAATTGAGCAGTAGCAGCGTCCAAGCCGCTCCGATAATCGTTAGCGGGATAGACAACAGGATCATCAGCGAAACTTTAACGGAATCAAAAAAGGTAATCAGAGTAAAGAAAATCAACACAACAGCGAAACCAACCGCCGACCCCATCCGCTTAGCAGAATTATTAAATTGCTTAATATCGCCAACCTGCTCCATTGAAACGGAAGGGGGAAGAGTGGTCCCCGCAAAAGCTTTTTCGAAATTGTCCATAATATGAGAGATTGCCGCTTTTTCACGATAACCATAGACATTGAGGGTATAGCTCAGCCCTTCACGACTGATAACCCCGGGCTCAAAAACCCGACTGACGGAAGCCACCGCCCCCAATGGAATTTTCTCCCCCGTCGGAGTCTCTATCAGGAGTGTCTCCAGCACCTCCGGTCGGTCACGTTGGGCGGCGGGAAGCCAGACCATCACCCCGAAATCGATACTATTGGCCGCCGGAAAGGTTGCCACTAGAGCTCCGTGCAACAAGGCCTGAAGCTGGCTATTGATATCGGTACTCTTCAAGCCATAGAGAGCGGCCCGCTGTTTATCGATATCAAGATTGTAGACCGTTTTATCCATATCCCAGGTTCGTGATACAGAAACAACCCCACCGGTTTGATATAACGCCTTCTCCACCAGATTTCCCGCAGTCACCAGATCGGTGAAATTCGGACTGGAGAGTTTAATATCAATATTGGCCCGGATACTTGCAAGGGCGGTTGCCCCGTAATCTACAACCTCGAGGCGCTTGATATTCTCAATGTCCGCCAGTTTCTGCCGAAGTTGATGCTCAATATCCCAGATTGATTCATCCCTTTCGTAACGATTCACATAGGTTGCCGTAACCGCAATCCGATCGGTCCCAGATCCGCTGCCAAGACTTAATACCCCCGGCTCACTCCCGATAGAAGAAGACAACCGATCAAGCTGGCCGGACTCGGCAACAATCTGATTCACTTCGGCAACAATCTTCTGACTGGCATCGATCGGCAAATTTGGATCGGTAGTGATATTGATTTTTATCCCACCGGTATCCATTGGCGGCATCAGTTCACGCCCGACAACCGGCATAACACCCCTGACGCTGACAATAAAGGCAATGAACAAAACAGCAAAGTAAACAATTGCGACCGTCTTCCGTCTTAATGCCGCGTTGACAGCCGTTGCGAAAAACTGCTGAATCGCATCCATAATCCGACTGGTCAAGCGGTGAAACCAGGTTTCAAGCCGCAATAGCAATGGATGATCCAGTTGCAGAATTTTCATTGACAACAGCGGAACCGCAGTGATGGAAATAATATAAGATGCGGCCAACGCTAGTAGTAAGGTTGAGGTTAACGGTCGAAAAACAGTTTGCGGATAACCACCAACAAACAGAATCGGAGCCAGAGCGATCATCGTTGTGACGGTACCGGAAAGATCGGCAAACATAATCTCCCTGGTTCCATCGAGCACCGCCCGGTGAATCCCGACACCCAGCTCCTTGTAGTGCCGTTCAATATTTTCCATCACGACAACCGCATCATCAAGTAGCAAACCCAATGCCAGGATAATCCCGGTCAGCGTGACAACATTGAACTCGATTCCTACCAACCACATTAGAGCGATTGTCGCCGCATAAACCAGCGGAATCGTCAACAATACCACCAGCATCTGTCGAAAACTGGCAAGAAATAGAAAAACCACAAAAATCGACATCAAAATTGCGTCCCGCAATGATGAGAACATATTCTCCGTCGATTGGACGATCGTATCTTTCTGCGTATCGGTAATTTCGAAATGGAGATGGGGATATTGCACCTTTACTTTTGCCAGTTCAGTCTCAACCGTTTCAATGGTTCTGATCACATCAGTATCGAGACCCCGCTGAATCGCCAGTGCAATCGAAGCAGTTCCGTTTCCATAGTAAGCAGCACTGTTTTCATAATGGCCAAAATAGATCGTGCTGACATCTGCCAGCGTCAGTGACGGGGTCAATTGCAGAGATTTCAGTCCAGAGATACTCTCTTCCCGCCCCGGTGATTTCAGCAAATAACGGCGGCTGTCATCGGTCAGGAAGCCGATGGAATAGTCGCGGTTGTTTGACTTCAAAACAGCCAGAACCGTGCCGATTCCAAGGCCATAACGGTCGAGTTTCTGTTTATCGACAATAATTTGCAGCTCTTTCTTATAGCCGCCAAAAATATCCACATTGGCCACCCCCGGGAGCTGGATAAACCGTTGCCGCAATTGGTTCTCAGCCAATTGTCGAATATCCTCCAGCTTTTCAGCACCAGTAGGGCTGATGGAGACCACCAGAATTGGAGCTGTCGCAGCCGAGATTTTGTGAATCTGCGGCTCTAGAATATCGGTCGGAAGCAACGAGCGAATCTTGGTGAGGGCATTGTTGACATCACTTGCCGCCATATCCAGATTTTTGCTGTATTCAAATTCAGCATGGATGACACTGACTTCATCGATTGTCGTTGAAAAAACCCGACGGATTTTATCCAGTGTGTAGAGTTCTTCCTCAACCGGAACACTGACATTGGCAGCCAGTGTTTTTGCCGAGCCTCCAGGCTGCACAATGACAACCGCAATCTCCGGATAATTTGATTCAGGAAAAAGCTTTCGGTCGATCTTGCTGTAGCCGATAAATCCCAGAAGCAGAAACAAAGTGAGAAAAGAGTAGATAAAATATGGTCGACCCAGTAGTCGCTCAACCCAGCTTTTATTCATCGCTCTGTCCTGTCATCACTTTGAAATGGTCATAACCGGGCAACAGGCTCAACTTAGCTTCCGAGGCAATTGCAACTGGAGCAGTCACACATGGGGAAATTAATGCCGATTGATGATTCTGCAATTGAACCTGAACCGGGGTCTCAATAAATCGACCATCCTGATAAACCATCAGACTGACACCATCCGTCCGGTGCAGCAATGCTTCCAGCGGAACAGCGCACCCTTGTGCCGTCTGCATAACGACAGCTATCGTCAGGAAACTGCCGTTCGGTTGAGCGAGCGGTTGATCCAGAGTCCCTTCCGCGACCGCCAGCCCATTTTTTGCATCATTGTATATTTTAGTCACGTGACCGACAGGAGCATTTTTAACTTTAATGATTTGTCCGGCTCTCACCGCTGTCGATTCGAGGGAGAAATCAAATGTCAATTTTTGTGATTTTGAATTTAGAGACAAAATGGGTCGACCCGGGGTTGCCAAATTACCTTGACGATAAAATATGGTTCCGACAATCCCGGCAAAAGGGGCACGTAAGTCTAGATAATCGAGCTGGTTCCTGAGACCGTTGATGTTCTCTTGCAACTCTGCGACATTGGCTGCAGCTGTACTGTATGCCAGAGTTGAAGCATCAAATTTTTCTTGTGCAATTCCCCCCACTTGATAAAGTTCGCGATCCCGTTGCAATAACTGATGATTGTAATCCCGCTGTTTTTTTGCCGCACCAAACTTCGCTTCTAAAGCAGCAATAGTCGCCTTAACTTCGTGGTTATCAATCTGAACTAACAACTCTCCCGATTTGACCTGCTGGTTTTCCGTCACCAGCAGACGACTGATTTGGCCGCTCAATTTTGAAGAAATGGCGGCACTGTGAGTTGCCCCCAGCCGGGCAAGAAAGGTTCTGGTTTGAGAAACGGTTTCTTCTGCAGGGAGAACCGTCTTAATCGTATAACTGATTGGAGTCGCAGTCGCAGCCGCAGCAACGCTCTGCTTCCGCTTTTTAACCAGCATAACACCGGCAACAATCACCACAATCAGAAGTAAAATGATAATTATTTTTTTCATCGTGTTTCTCCCTGTTCAAGCAGATAGTCGAGATAGAATCGAGCAATCTGGCAACTGTATCCAGCACTGATAAAGCGGCTTTCAGCTAACAAGTTCCGGGCTTTAGTGTAGAGAAGATCATTAATATCAACGGCTCCCTGATCAAAGCGAACTTGTTCAATTTTTTCGGCCTCGCGGGTCAAGGTAACTTCTGACAGTCTGGTCTGATAATCGCTAAGGGCACTGTTCACCTTAGTCATGGCTTCATCAATGGAACGTTTTACCTCTAGCTCAATTTTGATTTTGTCGTGGCGGCTTTGGCGCTCGAGAATCTGTGCTTTTCTGATCTTCGAACGGCTTCTGTCAAAATCGAAAATATTCCAACTTAAATTCAAGCCCACCTGCCAAACAGTCTCATTTTCCCAATCACCACTATTGAGGTTGTCAGAGTCATTGGGACCATAATTAATTCCATAGGATGAGGAAAAAGCAATTCGGGGATAGAGGCTCCCGGAAACCACATCAACCTCTTTTTGCCGTTTCTCAACCGCTCGTTGCGCATTTTTCAGGCGCTGCAAATTTTCCAGTTGAAGCTTAGAATCACTATGGATCGACATCACTCCATCTATTGGGAGGTCAACAGCTGCCAAGTTCCCAACCGTACTTCTTCCCAGCAATGTTGCTAATGATCCCTTTAAAATAGTAATATTTGCACCAATCTGTACCAACTGACCCTGACCATTTCTTAAGTCTGCTTCAGCTTTTAAAACATCAATTCTTGCCAATTTTCCCAGCTTGTATTTAAACTGCACATCCTCATAAAGTCGCTGCAAAGCATCGACATAGTTCTGTTGTGCCTGGTGCTGTGCCTGCAATGACAAGATGTTCACATAGAGAGATTTTACATTGTAGATCAATTGCTCTCGACTTAGCTTTAATGTTGCAATTGCCATCTCTTTTTGTAATTGAGAGGCTTCTATCGAGCGGGTTTGCTGAAAACCGTTGAACAGCTCAACTTCATAGACGATAGCGGTGTTCAACAAATCTTGAGTCGTAGCAATGCCAGCAGGATTGCTCTGCATGGCCGCAGGTGTCATTGGCACCAAAGTCCGAGGAAGGTTGTAGTGGTTATATGAAGAGACAATATTCAGCTGACCAAAGTTTTGTGCATTCAGACCAGAGACATCCTCCTCTGCAAGCTGCTTATTCCACATCTGTTTTTGCAGATCAGGATTATTCTTCAGTGCCAGATCAATAGCTTCATCCAAGGTCATGGATAAACCAGGCGTCACTGACACCATGACAAAAAGCAGCACAAAAACAAAAGTTGCCACTGCGACACGGTGCAACAACCTGTAAAACCTGTAGTTCATCTGTTTTTGCCTCTCTTTCTCTGCCATCTCAAGTTACTTTTCTTGTCAGACCGACGCATGAGAACTATCCGAACCCGGTACAACCCCATGCAGAAAAACCGCTACGACGGTTTGCGCATAGGTTTCAAAATCGGGCAGGTCTGCTTCTCCGGCAGATATTTTTTCGACAACCGGAGAAAATAAAAAGCGCGATGCCATCATCGAGGTTAACAAGGGGGTCATCACTTTCGGTGTCACCGTAACCCCTAGCGCCCCACAGACGTTCTGTTCCACAATCTCAACCATCTGCCGCCCCCACATCGCTTTATATTCCAGAACATCCGGATCATTGTGGTTCAAGTCGGTCAAAGCAACCACTAGATAATCCCTCCGTGCAGCAAAAAAATAGATAGTTCTGCTGATAAATTTTTCTAATCGCAAAAAAACATCCCCATCACCAGTCAATTCGACCCGAGCAATGGTTAAGTATTCGGAAAAAAATGTATCCAGAATCTCCGCCAGCAACTTCTTCTTTGTGCCAAAAAAATAATTGATCATAGCCAGATTGACATCAGCCGCTCGGGCAAGCTCACGCATTCCGGTTCGATCAAATCCCTGCCGGGCAAAAAGAACCACAGCCGTAGCCAAGATTCTCTCTCTGGATCGTAATTCTTTCGTGGACTCTTCACCTGTTACTTCCATTTTTTCTCCACAATTAAACGTTTGTTTAACTCTAGACTGATAGTTGTGACCTGTCAACCCTCTCCTGTTACCTTACTTTATATTTCACATTCAGAGACGTTCCTGCGATACTTTAATTGTGAGTGAAAATCTGATGGGTTGAAAGGATCCCATCTCCCGACACACTGGAGAGTGGTGATGTTTTGAATATCGAAAATTATTACTTTGTTGGTATATCTCAAAGCGTAAAACCGCTCCGGGGTCGTGCAGTTCATTGCCTTTCAGGAAAAATACGGGATGAGTGGACTCACCTGCCTCTCTCTGCGGTTTGAGAAAGAACTTCACCTTTATGGGATCAGAAACCCCGATGATTCTGATTCCGACCTTCTTTTTCGTTTCTCTCACTCCGGTCAAAATTTGCACTCAACTCAAACAGTACTGCATCGCCCAGCCAACTCTCACACATTATTGCCAAAGAACTGCTAAAATAAACAGAGGTCGCCGATATTATCTATCAGCGACCTCTCATCAATTCTTCCCGGTGTTACGGAACAAGCTTATTCTGGAATCGTCCCCTGAACTCCCTCAATAAAGAAGTTCATGCTCAGCAATTCCTTATCGTTGAAGGTTTTACCCTCAGCCAGCAGAACTTTTCCATCCTGCCCTTTAAGTGGACCGGTAAAGACCTTCATCTTGTGCTCCATTAAAGCTTTCTGCTTTTCAGCAACCAGATCCTTAATTTTCTGCGGAACTTTATCACTAATGGGAGCCAACTTGACAATCCCGGTTTCCATCCCCCACCAGATTGACTCAGCTTTCCAGGTACCATCATGAACCTGAGTTGCCAACTGTTTGTAGAGAACGCCCCAATCCCAAATCGGTGCCGTCAGGAAAGCTTTGGGAGCATACTGACGCATATCGGAATCGTTACCAATAGCGAAAGCACCACGCGCTTCAGCCGCCTGCAAGGTTGCCGGAGTATCCTGATGCATGGAAAGAACATCGGCACCAACATCGAGAAGGGAATCAGCCGCCTCCCGCTCCAAACCGGGATTAAACCAGGTTTGGGTCCAAACTACTTTGACGGTTGCCTTCGGATTGACCTCATGAACACCCAGGGTAAAAGCATTGATCCCGCGGATAACTTCCGGGATAGGATAGGCACCGACATAACCGATGATATTAGACTTAGTCATTGCCCCAGCGATAATTCCCGAAAGATATTTTCCCTGATAGTAACGACCGAAATAGTTACCCATATTTTCGGACGTTTTGTAGCCGGAGCAATGTTCAAATGCGACATCTTTAAACCGTTTAGCCACTTCAAGAGTCGGATCCATAAAGCCGAAACTGGTGGTAAAAATCAGATTGTACCCTCTGCTGGCAAGACCCATAATAACCCGGGTTGCTTCAGCACCATCGGGGACAGATTCAATATAAGTGGTCTTTTTGACAAACGGGAGCGTCTCCATCGCCTGCCGCCCCTGATCATGAGCATAGGTCCAGCCACCATCACCCACCGGACCAACATAGACAAATGCCGCCTTGATATCTTTGCCCCAACCCGCTGAAGCAAAAGATAAGACCAACAACATTAAGGACAACGAAATCATTTTCTTCATAGTGTTCATTCCTCCTGATTATTCTCCAAGTTAAAATCCAGCAGAGCTAAAACTCTTTTTAAAAAAGCAACCATTTGATTGGTTTATTCGTAAGCGGATGGCACCGCACAGATCATTTTGAGATCGTCGGTTGTCGAAGTATTGCGGTATTGATGCTTTTCATTCGGTTTGACCAAAGCAAACTCCCCCGCCTTAATCGGATGCGTTGCCCCCGCTTCATCCACCAGAACACCTTCGCCCTGAAGAATGTAATTCAAATGTTCTGAGTCATGTACATGGTAGGGAGTGTTCCCCCCGGGGGCAACCGTAAAAACCCGAAAGGAAAAGTTAGGGGCACCATCGGCCTTGCCGAGAGGAACCTGCTTGTCCACACCAATAGCACCCTCCATTTGCATCGGCGCTGCTGGAATTTGATCCAACGAAGTAATTTTCATTAAACATCTCCTTAAGCTTAAGTAATTATAGCTGTCACAAGATAGCAGAATCGGATCGCCACAACAAGAAGTCAAACCCGCCCGTTTCTTAGGGGATTCTGTTGTTTTTTTTCTAATTATCGTGCTAACTTTCAATTGGCATATGTACTTGGAGAGCCATATATGCCGCTCTTTTTTTCAGCTCAAAAAACTGCTGATCAACCAATCTTTTGGAGGAGAATCGATGAATCCTGCCATACTAATTCCTACACCTGATGCCATTTCTGTTCCCTGGGGCTGGTTCTATGTTCTGTTGATGCTAACTTTTCTGCTGCATATCCTGGTTATGAACGCTATGCTCGGTGGCGGCATCATTGCCCTGATCAGTTCCTTGCGTGGTGGCGAACAGAACACTCTTCTCGGCAAAGAACTTAGCTACAAGTGGCCCTATACTATTGCTTTTGCAGTCAATATGGGTGTTGCTCCGCTGCTGTTCGTCCAGGTTCTTTACGGTCAGTTCATCTATACGAGTTCGGTGCTGATGGCAGTCTGGTGGTTCTCCATCTTTGGCCTGTTGATTCTTGCTTATTACGGGGCATATATCTACGACTTCAAGTTTGATGCCTTAGGTAGCTCACGCATCTTCATGTTAGGGTTTTCCGTCCTCATTTTGCTCTATATTGGCTTTCTGTTCAGCAACAATATGACCCTGATGATGCAACCGGAAAAATGGCAAGCTTATTTCAACAATCAGGATGGTACATTGCTCAATCTGAGTGACCCCTCTTTATACCCCCGTTACCTCCACTTTGTCGTTGGTTCTGTTGCCGTTGCCGGGTTGTTCTTTGCCCTGGTTGGACACTTCCATTTCACTAAAAGCTCCGTTGAACGAGAATCTTTGATCGCCAAAGGGATGACTTATTTTACTTATGCTACCGCAGTTCAGATTTTCATCGGTGTTTGGTTTCTGCTTGCCCTGCCTAAAAAAGTTATGATGGTTTTCATGGGAGGGAGCAGTTACGGCACGATTCTCCTTCTGCTCGGAATCATTCTGGCGTTTATTGCCCTCTACTCTGGTTATAAACAACAGGTTGTTTTGTCTTCCGTGATCACCCTGGTGACAATCATTATGATGATATTTATGCGCGACCTGGTTCGAATTGCTTATCTGGAGCCCTACTTTCAGCTTTCTGATCTGGCCGTAGAACCAGAATATTCACCATTGATCTTTTTCCTGGTGACTTTTGCCCTTGGGTTAGTCCTGATTGGATACATGCTTAAACTTGCCTTTGGCTGCCGCAAGGAGGTGACAAAATGAACTATCCAATCTGGGATCTGACAACTTATGGTGGTGGTTTTCTGATTGCACTGGTTGCTGTCGTCCATGTTCTGGTCTCGCATTTTGCCGTTGGTGGTGGTCTGTTTCTGATCACTCTGGAGAAAAAAGCCTACAGAGAAGATGACGCGGGACTCCTTGACTATGTCAAAAAACACAGTAAATTCTTCTTACTGGTTTCAATGGTCTTCAGTGGACTGACCGGAGTCGGGATCTGGTGGACGATTGCCCTGTTAAATCCGGCCGCAACCTCCAGCCTGATTCATACTTTTGTCTTCGGCTGGGCAGCTGAATGGGTTTTCTTCGTCGGCGAAATTGTTGCCCTGTTTATTTATTTTTATACTTTCGGCAAGATGGATCGAAAGAACCACCTTATCGTTGGCTGGATTTATTTTTTCTGTGCCTGGATGTCACTCTTTTTGATCAATGGCATCATCGGCTATATGCTCACCCCTGGTGCCTGGATTGAAACGCACAATTTCTGGGATGGCTTCTTCAACCCCACCTTCTGGCCGTCGTTGATCTTCCGTACTGGTATCTCTTTGACCCTGTGTGGGGTGTTCGGTTTTGTCACCGCGGCATTTCTCAAAGATGCAGAACTGCGACAAAAAATCATGCGCACCTGTGCCGCCTGGGTTGCCATCCCCTTTACCTTGATGGTTGGAGGTGGCTGGTGGTATTTCATCGCAATCCCGGAACCAGCAAAAACTATCATGCTGGAGAAATCACCGGAAATCGCCGATTACATCCAACTGCTGACTTGGGTCATGCCGATTCTCTTTATCGCCTCGATGATTATGACCATCCGTCTGCCGAACAGTTTTCAAAAAATCTTCTGCTTTGTGATTGTCGGCATCTCTCTGGTCTACTTTGGCGCATTTGAGTTCATCCGCGAAGGAAGTCGCCGTCCTTTTATCATCTATGATCATATGTATTCGAATCAGGTTTTTGTTAAAGATGTGCCAGCAGTCCAAAAAGCGGGATTTCTAGCTTCGGCCAAATGGAGCAAATATAAAGAAGTCACCGATGAAAATCTACTGGAAGCGGGTCATGACTTGTTTAAATTTCAATGCAGCGCCTGTCATTCAGTAGACGGAATTCTCAACGATATCAAGCCACTGGTGGCTAAGTACGATAATGTTTTTGGTATGGATGCCAAGCTGAATGGACTCGGCAAACTGAATCAATATATGCCACATTTCATGGGCACCCGTGAAGAACGCTGGGCGTTAGCCAACTATATTGTTTATAATCTGAACGGCATCGACCCGCAGAAAAGCGGGAATAAATTGGTCGAATCGCAGGAGCTGCCGTTGACCATTCCCCCATTCGATAAAGAGAAGGATGAATACGTTCTTCTAGCGTGGAATACCCAGGGAATCCACTCGGTCTCCGACAGCAGCCGTTACTGGATGATTCAGAGCCCCGGCAATGATATCCGTGCCCAACTGGTCAAGCGGGGAGACTCTCCGGAGATTATGACCGATGGAGTCACAATCAACTATCAAGCTGAAAAAGGTTTTGAATATCCGGAACGACAAGTCGAGTTCTGGCAGAATGCCCGTCAACTCCTGGGTGAAACTATTCCTCCCGGCACCGGGCTGGAAGGATTTAAGGTCTCTGGCGAAATGAAGCCTGAGCCCGATCACCAAGCTTTTAAAGCTGCTGTTGTCCCGGTTGTCCCCTATCCTGAAGATGGCAGTTTTAATCCGTATCCAGTCTTCACCATTACCGCAAAAGAGACGGCGACCGGAAAGATCCTCGCAACAACCCGAACCGTCATCCCGGTATCAACCGAAATGGGTTGTAAAAATTGTCACGGCGGGGGCTGGAAAGTTGCCGGGGTTGCGGGTCTGACAGCCGACACCAGCCTTGATATTCTGGCAGCACATGACAAAAACAGCGGAACCAACCTGATGGAAAAAGCAATCAATGGCGAGCCGATGTTCTGTCAATCCTGCCATGCAGACCCGAATTTGGGAACGAAGGGAAATCCCGACCTACTGAATCTGTCAGCGGCGATCCACGGCTGGCACGCCAACTTCCTGACCGACCGTGAAGGCGATCAGGCTTGTGCTGCGTGCCATCCTTCAAGAGAAGGGGGGCCAACTCAATTCTTCCGCAGCCACCATGCGCAGTTCATGGACTGTACCAACTGTCACGGCACGATGGAAGATCACGCCCTCAGTCTGCTAAAAAAAGAACATCAAGCAGGCAAAAAAAGTGCGGCACGACTGATGGAAAATCTGCAGGCAAGGGTTGTCGATTCAGTGGATGAGATCAAGCCACGATCCCCATGGGTCAACGAACCTGACTGCCTGAACTGTCATGAAGAGTTCGAAATGGGCAGTTCGATGGATGCTTTTAATATCTGGACAGAGGACGAAGCAGGGTTATTCCGTAACCGCCACGATCAGATGGAGGCGATGATGTGTGAAGCCTGCCACAGTAGCCCCCACGCTGTTTATCCAGCAACCTTCAACGTGATGGGCGAAGATCGGGACTCAATTCAGCCGTTACAGTATCAGGGCAATGATCGGCCAATCGGCAATGACTG
>JAKIUD010000117.1 GCA_021647765.1 Desulfuromusa sp.
CCTTCATCGGGAAACCTATCGCGAAACTGATTTAGATTCATGGATATACCTCCTTGTGGAGCTATTATCCATCACAACAATGTCAGACTATGTCACATCCACCTTTGTTTGGTGGATAGAACCGAAATACATAGTGGCAAACAGGCGGGGCGAAACCGAGCAAACTTTACGTGTTCCGTTTTAAGTATAGATGATACCCCTCCGCCGACTCTATAAAAGTCAAGACACACCCGGTAAGTCAGATGGATCTTGACTTTGTTCAGCTGTTTTTATTCAAATGTTTTCCCGTCACTGAACTTTCGGTAAGACACACTGTTTTGATGGTTGCCATTTTTCTTGATGATATACTTTTTATACTGGTTGCCTTCTTTGGCGATAACCCGGCACTTTTCCTGTAAAGCTTCCATCCGCAGGCACATCCGACCATTTTTCTTCACTCGCCAGGTTCCGTAACGCTTGGTTCCCTCACGCAACTGTTCAAGCTTTCCATCTGGATGATAGTAAGTCTGACTGATCCGTCCCTGGCGTGTGGTCACCGATTCAACGGTTTTATCCGCAAACAATGTGACCACCGCTTTCTTCCTCAGGGCTCCTGGAGGTAAAATTGGTGTATTAGACATCTGCGCCAAGCGTTGTCCCGGACGGAACCGGGTGTAGGTCAGTTCATGCTTATGATTACCATCCAGCTTGACGGCATAGCGTAGAAAGGTATTATTGCGCTGGACTATAATACGACAATCCTGTTTCTTTTCTTCAAGTTCAATGCAAAGCCGACCATCTTTTCTGACCCTCCAGGTACCGGTTTTAAGCCAGCCTTTGCGAACCTGTTGATATTGGCCATCAAGACCGAAATAGCTGACCAGTTTCTGCTTTTTACCATCTGTTGAATCGGCCACGACGGTTTTGCCGGAGAAAAGAGTGCTAAGTTGAGAGGCGTCCAGGGTTCCTTGCGGCAATTCTACTGCTGAAACCGGAAGAACTACCATGAATAGCTCGAGAATGAGAAAAAGAACAACCGAATATCCGAGTTTGCTATTTGTCATAAATTCACCTTTTGATTTAGTTGATAGGGGAGGGCAAGAAAGTCCTTCTTATTTTAATCCTCCTCGTGAAAATGGTAAATGAGCTGTGCAAGAATCGCAGGTGGTGCTATCCAGACCATTGGCAGGTTGGCTGGAGGAGCTTAAATGTGAACTGAAAAGTCGATTATTTTTCAAAATCAACAGCAGCAGCAGCACGGCTGAGAATTGTATAATGAGGGAATCTGCTGTTCCATCTATGCTGCTGTCCCCGCTTTATTCCGCCTGATCATCAAACAGAAAATCGAATATCTGCTCGATAAAAGGTGGGTGTGCAAGATAGCTTTCGTAGGCATGACTGGCATTGGGGACTTTTTCCAGGTGGAAGTCTGTGGAAATATCGTAAGAACGTCCCAAAGCTCTGACTGCGGTTGTCCAGCGTTCAGCCCGCTCACCCCTATTCAGACCCTGGAAGGAATCAATCTCACGGGTTTTATTCAGATCTTTGTCGCGCAGGTCGTCCTCTTCACCGATTAGAACCCGGGTCGGAATCTGGAGAAATTTTTCCATGGCAAACCTCAGATTTGGCCAGTCCAGGGATGATTTGATGCCGTAAGGATATTTACGTTCAGGATCGGGAAAGGTGTACCAGCTGGGGGCTGCCAGAACCATTCTGGCAACCCGCTTCGGATAAAACATGGCATAGCGGTGGACAAACTGGCCGCCGCCGGAAAATCCGAACATCCGCATCGGGGCAGGTGGGATTCCCAGATATTCATGGGCATCCTGCAGGACATGATCGAAGGCCATGTCGGCTCGTTCCTGATTGACAGAGGTTCCCAGTTGCTGGTAGCGGGGGAAATCCGTCCTAGTGAAGAGTGGGGCAATAATCGCAGCTCCGTAGCGTTCAGCCTGGGGAATAAATCCCCGGATATGCTCTTCAGCGTTGCGGGAAATCCCATGGATTGTATACATGATTCTGGTTTCGTCCCGGCTTTTTATGGGAATATAGACAAAGTAGTTCATCTGTGACATGCCATCGATAGTTCGATGATAGATTTTGCCGGGAATCAGATTATTGATCATGGGAGAACTCCTTGATTGATTGATTGAATTGACAGGCAAATTCATTGGGCTAAGCTGACTGGTTTAACCTGTTGCTGGTCATTTGTCTCAACGGCAACCAACTTTCCCTCTGCCAGGTGCCAGTAAATATCGGCCAGCGCCAGTCGCTCAGCGGAGCGACTGACCATCAGCACCGTCCCGGGGAACTCTTGGATAACATTCTGCAGCACCTGGGTCGCCTGCGGATCGAGAGTGGCGTCGATTTCATCCACGATCAAGATTGACGGTTGCCCCAGCAGTGCTCGAGCGATGGCAAGTTTGTGCCGTTGTCCGAGGGACAGGTTTACACCGCCTTCCTGGATACGGAAATCCTCTCCATGCGGCAATTGGCTCAGCAATTCGTCAATTTTACATAGCTTTTTAACCCGCTCAATTTCTTCTTTAGGTGCCTTCGGTTGTCGATAGCACAGATTCTTTCGTACCGATCCTTTGAGTAACGGCAGATCCGGGCTGACAATGCCGATTGCTTCACGTACCGAAGAGAGATTGCATTGGCCGATGTTCTGGTCGTCGATCAGGATTTTGCCTTTACTCGGATCGACCAGGCGCGCGATCAGCTGCAGCAGGGTCGACTTTCCCGCACCATTATCACCGACAATAGCCAGACGCGAGCCACCTGGAACTATCCCCGAAATATTTTCCAAGGCTCCACGGAGATGGATGTTCCGCAGTTCGATAGTCCCTTTTTGTATTTGCAGAGAAGGGCGTTTCGACGAACGTCCGCGAAGTTGTTTAGTCTGCATGAATTCAATAATTTTCTGCCTTGAAACCCGGTAGCCCTGCAGATATTCATGAACCCGACCCATATCACGAAAGGCATTTGAAAGAAAGCCAACCACCGCCATTGCCGCAACCACGCTTCCCGAGTTGGTCAGGTTGTGGAAGACTTCCAGTGAGCCAAGAGAGAGGATAGCTGCCATCGAGAGCGCTGTTGCCCCATCATTGACAACCCGCATCCGAGCAGAAGCACGGGATCGATCAATCATGGCTCTACGTAATTGCCGGCTTTGCCTGCTGAACCGACTACGCTCTCTTTTCTGCTGGTTGAACGCCTGAATAACCACAAAAGAACGGATTTTTTCGTTGATGTTTCCTGCTAGTCGACCCCGTAATCGGCGTGTTTCCGAAACCACCTGGTGCATTCTCGGTCCCAGTCGGAGGTTCCAGGCCAGACCGAGAGAAAGGATGACAAGGGAGCAGATTGCCAGATAAGGATCCAGATACCCAAGAAACCCGATCGAGATCAAAGTGACGATTGCGGACACGACAATTCTCGCCAGTCCCAGGCTGACCCAGCGGCGAATTGCCGACAGATCGCCGACAAAGCGCAGCATGGAAGCCCCGGTACTGCGATTGCTGAGAGCCCTGGGTGCGAAGAGGCTCATTCGGTCAAAGATGGTCAATCGAACCCGGTGAATATACTCCTGCCCCAGTCGTTCGGCATCAATTCGTTCGATGAAGCGCAGCCAGGCGGCAAATGCGGTGCAACCGAGTAGGCCAGCAGCAAAAAGTCCAATCTGCCAGACTTCCCCCAGGTCGAAAAGGTGTACTTCCGGATCGCTGAACTCCGGGTTGAGCAGGACATTGAAGGCGTGCCGAACCAGCAGCATCGAGCCGATAACCATGGTCGCCTGCAAGGTGCCGTTGATGATCAGTCGCAGCAGTAACCAGCGCCTGGTTCCAGCAAATATAGTGGGAAGCTGACTCATCCCTGCTCCACGTCCATCGCCATGACCGCTTTTGAGCTGTCCAGGCGATGCTGTTTCCTGAATTTCAGACAGCTGAATATGTAGCTGGAGATATTTGCGCGAGCCAGGGAGTTGGTATGGTAAACAGGCAGACCGCATACTCCCTCTGCTTCTCGCTGTGCCAACGGCGAGGAGGTCAAAATCCCGGTGATGGCAACGACCGGCAACTGACGGGCTGTCAGCCAGGACACCCCGGCTTGAGCTCCCAGCGCATCATTGGCGGCAAAGATCACCCCGTCGATCCAGTCGGTAAAAAACGGGGTGGCGAACAGGCGGGCAGTTTCCCGTTGCAGCAGGCCATCGGCAATTTCAACAACAATAATTTCTGGTTGAGCTGCGGCCATTTCAGCACCGAGTGTCATGACGATATCCAGCAGGGTATCGCGGTTGACCCGGTAGGTGGAAACGTAACCGGCATCAATAAAGTCAAAAACCGGATCGGCTCCGGCATCAACCAGGGCGCGGTAGTCAGCCCCGGCACCAGTGCCGGTGAATTTTGCTGCAGCGACATCGATATTCTGCCTGACGAAACCTTTTACCAAGTTTGCGCATGCCGTGGTTTTTCCAGAATTCATCGAGGTTCCGGCAACTACCAGCACCAGGGGAGTCGGATCGATCAGGTCGACCTTCGGCAGGCGTGCAGAGCTCAGGTTGATGCGGTGTCCCTGTTTATCTGCCAGAAGCCCCAAGGGAGTGATCCGGGTTGCCGATTTGACCCGATCATGCCGATTCAACAGGCGTGCGGCAACTCCCCCGGCAGCGACCAGCCGGCAGGCACCTAAGTGGTCGGGGACAATGCCTTCAAACTGATCTGGGGCATAGCGATTTCCGTAAACAACAACAATTTCATCCCCCTCGAAAAGGCTGGCTCGGCGGCTGCTGACCAATTCCAGCCGTTTGTGCTGTCCAATTTCATCCACTCGAGCCAGAAGCAAGTCTCCTGGCAGGGGGATTAATTTTCCGTGCAACAGTTGAAACTCTTGCTCCTGGTTGATTCTGCGGGTTGTATAGGCCCATTTTGACTGCTCCAGGCGCTTTTTTGTTAAGGCTTCAAGCTGAATATCCATGATTTCCTCTGATGGTTTTTATGTTAAAACGGTTTGAAAGAGTTTACCTTTTAATTGTTGAGTTAACAAGTCATGTTTAGCAAGATAAAGTTTACTAATAGATTTTATCCGAGTGTATGAGTAGTAACGCTGTTAAAAAATTAACTGGATGAGCACGACACCATGGTCTGCAGTTCAGGATGTTCTGCCAGCAACTTTTTCCCGCGTCTTGATGCAATCGTGACACCAGAGCCAGTAATGCCGAGGCGGCGTGCAATGTCAACACCTCGGTGACCGCTGGCAAAAGCGCTATAACAGATAATGCTTCTGGCGTTGGCAATCTGTTGTGAACGGCTCTGCGAGATCAGTTCCGTTAGCGACAGACCCGTCTTAGCGCAAACGTGCTCAATAATCTTTTCCAAAGACAATTTTAGAGGTGGCGGTTTTCCTTCTACTTGCAACAGAAGTTGTTCTACAAAATCTCCGCTACCCAATACCCGCGCATCCCGAAAATCATCTCCCAGTTGTTCCGTCACTGTTTGGCGGCATTGCGAACCGGAACCAACCAGATCGTTTCTGCGTCCCATGGCTGTTGATTGCCACATTGTTTTGACAAGCATTCCGTGATTATTTGGTACAGTTCGCAATATTTTCATATTTAATGGTCTTTTGATGATCGGGGACAATTTGCATTGCCCCCGAAGTTCTTCAGAAA
>JAKIUD010000118.1 GCA_021647765.1 Desulfuromusa sp.
CGCCAGCACCACCCGCTCCACCGCCAGCACCACCCGCTCCACCGCCAGCACCACCCGCTCCACCGCCAGCACCACCGAAAGCGGATGCTGTGCTAAGCATCAGGGTACCAGATGAAAAGTTGAAAGCAACAGGTGTTAACATAAGCATCAGAGCGACAGACCAGATAAACGGGGATTTTTTTAAAACTGTTTTCATTTTTTTCTCCTTTATAGGTTTAAGTGAGCGTCTATATGTCATTCAACGCACCCAAAAGGAATCGGTTTACAAATCATTTACATTTCTTTCATTTTGTTTGCGCAAAAACAAAATGAGAGCGCCATCTCCACCATATTGTTTTGTTGCACGTCCCCACTCAGCAATAAGCTTCCGCCCTTCAGCTGAAAAAAACTGTTCCGCTGCATCACGTAAAACTGGCTTTCCAGCATCGGAGTGTAAGCCCTTGCCGGTAATCACCAGCAAAGTGTACCAACCCTGATATTGTGCATTCTGTAGAAAGTAGCGTAACTTTTCTTCAACCTCAGTACGCTGACAGCCATGGAGATCAAGGGAAGCATCGGGTGTTAATTTACCTTGTTTCAGTTGTTTCATCCGACGCGGTACTGCCAAGGGCGGAGGATCACTTTCCAGCAGATACTCTTTAAATCGGACGGGTAAATCATCCATTGCAGTTAAAAAAAGTTCTTCATCTGTCTGATCGTCAGGTTTTTCGACAATATTATCTACTGGTAAAGAACTGTCGAGTATCTCCTCTTCAAAATCAATATCCTTATCCAAATGTCTGACACCAAGCATCTCCATCTCTTCTGCAAAAGAGCCAACAACCTTTTTCTTGGATTGTTCCGGCATAAAAGACTGCTGTTCTTTTTGTTCCTGATCAGAAAAAACAAACCCCTTCAAATTGTTGAAGAGGTCACTATTGAAATCGTGCTTTTTAGCTTTGGATACTTTTTTCTTCTTGGCCATAAATGGTCTCGTAAAAAAATAGGAAGCCCTACCGCAAGACCTGCTTGCGGCGGCCGGTCATTGCTTTTGTTTGCTTTTTGATAATAGCCCCTTGCTTTTCCAGATGGAACTGGTACCACATATCACCAAAACCCTTCATCTTCATCTTTTTACCAGCTCCCAACATATTCATATTTTCCTGTAGACGCTCATCATTCGTTTTGGAAATACCTTTTTTCAGCACCTCGATCGCCTTACTTCGTTCACCAACACGATCCAGACAAAAAGCGTAGACAGCGTAAACCATTGGCTCTTTACGATTTCCCGAAACTGCTTTGCCAAATGTTTCAATCATCTTACTGGTTTTATTTTTTTTCATATAAGTAATCGCCAACATAGCCATACCCACCCAGTTACGGACAAAACCTTTTTCAAGAAAAGGAACCGCCTCTTTGAAATCACGTTTCAAATAGTAGATAGTTCCAATTTGCGAGTATATCTGCTGCTTAACGTAGATCTGCCAGGCACCATATTTCAAACCATTCTGAAGTTCTTTAATTGCCTTATCAGTTCGATTTGCCAGCATGTCCCGCTGTGCAACTTCCATCAAAACACCCACTTTTTTCATCGTAATCCGGGTAAGCAACATAAAAATTGCCGCAAAAACCACTGCAGAAACAGCCATAGCTATCCATATATTAGGTGTGACAAACCTCATCATCAGAGCAGATGACAAAGCTGAACAGGCAAAAGAAATCAAGATATTTAACATTTAGGTAATCCTTAGACAAGATAGACAATAGAACAGATCAGAACCCAGCATATTCCAGCGCCGAACATTAACAACCTGCGGGGAAAATGTCAAAAAAATCAGAGGGACAAAAAATACCTTTTATTGATGCACTCGCAAAAACTGATTAGATGGCTAAGCAAAAGTTGCAGGATCAGAGGAGAGTTGAGAGGTTATCAACCCTGCTGGCTAGATGAAACCATTAAGGTTAACTTTTGACCTGGCTGGAGGATATGATCACGGGAAAGTTCGTTCCAGCGGCGAATCTGTTCTGCTGCGACGTTAAACTGCCGACCAATATCCCAAAGAGTATCCCCGGAGATAACCTTATAAATCAGTTTTCGGGACGGCTCTTTTTGTCGCTTGACCTTTGCTATAGTATGGCGCCCCGCTTTTGAAACCGCAAGAATCTGCCCAGGTCGAAGCAGATTGCTCCAACCCAGTTTATTCCAGACCCGCAATTGTTTTTGCGTGACACTAAAACGTTGGGATATTGACCAGAGGCTGTCACCACTACGCACCTTATAAGTTTTCCGCTGACTACGAACGTAACTATCTTCCAAAGCATTTGTGGGAAGAGCAGTAAACCCTTCCTTCAAAGGCAGAATGAGATTAGAGCCGATCTGCAACGCGCGTGGATTTTTAATTTTGTTCAGCGCAATAATATCGTTAATACGAATTCGGTATTTTCGCGCCAACCCCTGGAGTGTATCACCAGATTTTATCTGGTGACGGTGGTAACGCGCACGCTGATCCTTGGGAAGTTCGGCGTAGAGTTCTCTAACTTGATCAGCACTGCCAAATGGAATGTGTAGCCGATAATCTTTCCTTCCAGGAGGAGTACACCAGCGCTTCAACTCAGGATTCAGTTCTTTTAATTCCTGATAGTTGATCCCGCAAAACTTGGCAATTATTTCCAGGTCAGTACTTGTTTCCAGAGTAACAGTTTCATATTCTAGGGGAGCAGAAAATTTCAAATCAGCAAATCCATAACCCTCTAAATTTTTAATAATCGTCAAAGCCGCCAGCAGTTTTGGCAAATAATTTTTTGTTTCTTCCCGCAACACATGACCTTCAGTCAGAACCCAAAAATTCCGACTACCGCTCTTTTTGACCGCTTTACGGATTGTCCCGCCACCGGCATTATAGGCAGCAACAGCCAGAAACCAATCACCATCAAAACGTTTATACAGGTATTTTAAATGCTTGGCTGCAGCACGGGTTGACCTTTCCAGATCTAAACGTTCGTCCTGCCACCAATCATTTTTTAAGCCATACAAGCGGCCAGTACTTTCGATAAACTGCCATGGACCAGCGGCATGAGCCCAGCTGTAAGCGCGGACATTAAATCCGGATTCAATCATAGCCAGATAGGCGAGATCAAGAGGGACACCCTCATCGGCGAACACCATTTGAATCTTTGGTATATAGCGTCCGGCTCTTTCAAGCCAGCGACTGAATGTTGCTTTACTGGAACCGATATATCGTTCAATAAGGGTATCAACCCGTGAATGCTCACTCAGGGGGAAATCACCATAATAGGGAAGAGTAGAATCAGTGTGCAAATATTCCGTAATTGGTTCTGGAAGGGTTGTTGCGGCGGGTAATTCTAATTTTGTTACCACAGGGTGGTGATTTTTTTCGGTAATTATTGGTGGTATTTGAACAGGTTCTACCACTGGTACAAGCGACTCTGGAATTCTCTCGCTAGGAGGCAAAATCCCCATCATCTGCTGCGCTGGCTGGCAACCAAAAAAAGGGAGCAGCAGCAATAATATTAAAATATATTTAACCATTTAGCATCTCCACCCAACCACCACAAACATTAGCCGCAACTAACTGTAGACTAATAAAAATGGGTCTTAAAGTCAAGTTCAACTTTTTAAAAGCGACGAGATATCCTCGTCTTTCCAGAAGCGCCGCTGCATTTCGTCCAGTAAGGGGCCGAAACTTTTACGATTGAGAGCAGAGACCGACACTGCCTCATAACGACGGCATATGTTTGGCAGATCTTCAGCAGAAACCTGATCAATTTTATTGAATACCAACAAACATTGTTGGGTGCCCAAATCCAGATCATTAAGAATTTTATTAACCGCTTTAATCTGCTCATCAAAACGGGGATTTGACAGATCTACTAAGTGGAGTAACAAGTCAGCATCTTCTAACTCTTCCAATGTAGCTTTAAAGGCACCGATCAAACTGGGCGGTAAATCCCGGATAAAACCAACGGTATCAGTGATAATCACTTCCCGATCCAAGGGGAAGCGGAGCCGTCGAGTCGCTGTATCCAAGGTAGCGAAGAGCAAGTTCTCGGTTAAGACATCACTCTGCGTCAGCGCATTCAATAAAGTTGATTTCCCGGCATTTGTGTAACCCACAATAGAAACAATCGGTAGCCCGGCTCGAATCCGTTTCTGACGCCGCTGTATCCGCCCTCGTCCAAGAGAATCGAGCTGTTTTTCCAAACGACGGATCTTATCACGGATGCGTCTTCGATCAGTTTCCAACTTAGTCTCACCCGGCCCACGTCCCCCTATTCCACCCATGAGGCGAGACATGGCAGTCCCTTTTCCCGAGAGACGGGGAAGAATATATTTCAACTGTGCCAGTTCGACTTGCACCTTTCCATCCCGGGATTGGGCTCGCTTGGCAAAGATGTCCAGAATCAACTGACTGCGGTCAATGACCTTCATTTCAGTAATTTCTGAAATTGAACGGATCTGATTCGGGGTCAGATCCTGATCAAATACCAACAGCGTTGCACGTTGCTGTAGAGCACGGATGATGATCTCCCGCAGTTTACCTTCTCCAACCAAAAACCGCGGATTAAACTTACGAGGACGCTGAATAACCTGATCAATCACAACAAGGTTGGCAGTTCGAGCCAGTTCGTCAAGCTCAGACATGGAGTCTTCAACCTTCAGCCGACTCGCTTGCCCTACAGAAATCAGCAGCGCCCGTTCTCTGCCATCAGCAAGATCGATTGTCTCGGCAGCTACCCGCTCCATTCCCCGGTCAAGGGCATGAATAAATGCAGAAAAATCAAGATTAAAACGATGGAAATCTTTCAGTGTAACGGTTTCAATTTGTGATTTTTGTTTGGTTGGCAATAGCTGTGCGTAAGAAAACTGGCCTGGCAATCCATCCTCACCAACACCAATAACCGCTATGACATCCAGGCGGAGCAATTCCAGGTCGGTCAAGTCATCCCGGCTTAGAGGCTCCTGTTTTAAATGGGTATGAACGCAACGCAGACCACGTAAGCCACTCCGACCCAGAGCATACCTGGAAAGGTCGGGGATCAATATTTCCCGGTCATCACCAACAATGACATACTGGATCGTCCCGGAACGATCAATAATCAGTCCAAGCTGACGCTTTAGCTCGTGTGACAATTCAGTCAGATAGCGAGCCAGCTCAGCTGTAATCATCTCATTGGCAGGCAATTTACGTCGGTAAATCCGTTCCAGTGCCTTAATCTGTCTTGCCTTAAGGCCGCCTGTTTTCCCTTCGATCATTCATAAATCCAGAAGAATAGTATCAAGTAAAAATACGAATGGCGCTAGCTTAAGGGTAATTGGCAGCAAAATCGATGAGATGGTCTCCCCCGCTTCACTCATCGGCGTCAATGCGCCATGATGGTAATCAATCATTCCATCAACAGAAACGAGAGGAGACCACCATGAAGATTACCACTATCGGTTTAGA
>JAKIUD010000119.1 GCA_021647765.1 Desulfuromusa sp.
TTGTTGGAATGTGTCGCCACACTTCTTGGCCGGTCTCTTGTGTCCGAAATGCTTCCTGTGGATCAGGAGGACGCGGTCAGCTCAATCCGTTTGCATGGTTTACTCGGTCAGCCGACCCTTAATCGCTCAACTTCGTCACATATTTATACGTTCATAAATGGTCGCTATATTCGTGATCGTGTCGTGCAACATGCCATCATGAATGGTTATCGCCATCTGCTGATGAAGGGACGTTTTCCGGTCGTTGTTCTGTTTATCGAGATTGCTGCGGACAAGGTTGATGTCAATGTTCATCCCACCAAGCATGAGGTCCGGTTCCGGGAACAGTCACTGATCCATGATTTCATCTCATCCACCTTGCAGCAACAGTTGAAGCCTGCTGCCTGGGTTCAACCGGCCCCGGAGATTGTCGCTGCGCCCATTTCGGATGAACCTGTTATCAGCAGTGACGTCCGGGAAGAAAGTCAGGCGGTCCTGATCAGAGAACCCTGTCCTCCACCTTATGAACCAGGTGGGGCGAGTTCTTTGGCCGGAGCCGGTAAAGAAGATCCCGCTCCTCTGCCATCGGTTGCTCAGACACCCGGGCTGTCGACACTTCCTGATTCTACTACGCAGCCTGCAGGTCAGTTCTTTTCCGGACTTCGATATCTGGGACAGTTTCATAACAGCTATCTGCTGTGCCAGGATGGTGATGATCTGCTGTTGATCGACCAACATGCTGCGCATGAGCGAATAAGTTTTGAACGACTGAAAAAGAGCTTCGTGCAGGAAAATGTCGCCCAACAGCGTTTGCTGTTTCCTGAAATGCTCGAACTGGATTTCAAAAGTGGTCAGGCTCTCGAAGAACACCTTTACGATCTGGCAAGACTCGGCTTCGATGTAGAGCCATTTGGGGGCAAATCCTACGTATTGAAAGCGGTTCCTCAGTTACTGGCCGATTCTGACAACAAGAGTCTGATTGTTGATATTGCGTTGGAACTTGAGCAGGTCGGCAGTGGTGACGGGCTGGAAGACAAACTTGACGAGGTGCTTATTCTCATGGCCTGTCACAGTGTCATCCGGGCCAATCAGGCTCTTGATCCACGTGAGGCCCGTGCATTACTGGAACAGCTCGACGGAGTCGATTTTAAAGCAAACTGTCCCCATGGTCGCCCGGTTATGCAGCGGCTGCATCTCCACGAAATTGAACGAATGTTCAGGCGTCAGTGAGAAAATCTGCATGTCCGCAATTCCGTTATTGATTATTCAAGGCGCAACGGCTTCGGGAAAAACCGGTTGGGCGATTCGTCTTGCCCGGCATTTTTCGTTCGAAATTATTTCTGCCGATTCGCGCCAGGTTTATCGGGGAATGGATCTTGGAACGGGGAAAGATCTGCACGAATATGGGGATATCCCTTACCATTTGATCGATATTGCAGAGCCGGGGAGCGAGTACAATGTTTTTCAGTTTCAATGCGATTGTTTTGACAGTATCGAAACGATCTGGCAACGGCAAAGATTACCGATTATTTGTGGTGGGACGGGTATGTATCTGGATGCGGTGCTCAGTGGTTATCGTTTAGTCGCCGTTCCCCCAAATCAACAACTAAGGGATGAGCTGGAACTATTCAGTGATAATGCGTTGCGACAAAAATTACTGCAACTTAAACCGGATCAGCATAACCGCACCGATCTGGAACAGCGTGAGCGACTGGTTCGGGCGATAGAAATTGCTGTGGGTGAACAATCTGCTATAGAAGATTTACCCCCATTGCCAAAAATTTCTCCTCGGGTTTTTGGGATTAAATGGCCGCGTGAAGTTTTACGTAAACGGATAGCGGTGCGGTTGCGGCAACGTTTTGACGCGGGGATGATTGATGAAGTGCAGCAACTCCATAATGCTGGGGTTGCGTGGAAAAAACTGGAATTTTATGGTTTGGAATATCGACTGATTGCTCAATATCTACAGGGTCAGTTTAATCAAAATGATCTGGTGCAAAAGCTGCGCAGTGCTATCGGGCAATTTGCCAAGCGACAGGAGACATTTTTTCGGCGGATGGAAAAGCGTGGGATTGAAATTTGTTGGTTGGATGGGGAGGGGGATGTTTTTGAGGAGTTGTGTGAAATAATGGCAAGGCGATAAATCGGGGTAGTATTCCGGGGACAGTCCCTGATTTGCGGAATACGGTTTCAACGGCTACAATCAAGGTCGCGGGGTTGCGCCCCCCGCCTTACTCTTTTGTACACCACAAAAGAGTAAGCAGAAAAGGGTGCCCGAACTCCTTGCCCTGCGGGTTCCCTCCGTTTCATTACACTTTGCAGCTCAGAAAAAAACTCGCCAAGTCTCAGACACTTTTCTTCGAAACCCTGCAAAGCGTAACGAAGCTCCGGCTGCGTCACACGGAATTTGAACTTCTTAGCTTCCTTTAGCTTCTGCCGAGTATAGGATTTTTTTTGAACAAAAAACTGCAAAAATATCTGCAAAACCGCGCCACTATCTCCCCATGGCAGATCGCTGGAACCAGTCGGACTGATTTCGCTGCCGCAATCGTCATCCCCGCTTTGGCAGAGAGAGAAAACCTCCCGGCAACAATTGATCGTCTCTGCCTGAATCCATCCGAATATCTTGCGCAAACTTTGGTGGTGATTGTCGTCAATAATCGGGCTGATATTTCCGCTTTTCAGCTTGATAATAACCAAAAGACCATCAACTGGTTGCAGTCAAATCCCTATCCACACCTCAACCTTGCCTGGATTGATGCCAGTTCTTCCGGTCTTGAACTTCCGATGAAGGACGGCGTTGGTCTGGCGCGTAAAATTGGTTTCGATGCCAGCTTGCAATTACTTGACTGGAAAATCTCTCCTCTGCTGAGTTCTTTGGATGCCGATACTCTGGTTGACAGGTTTTATCTCGCAACCATTTTTGACCATTTTGCGCTGAGCAAAAATGGAGCAGCAGTGATTCCATTTCGGCACCAGCCAAGCTCAAATTCTGAGCAGGAAGTTGCTATCCGCCGTTACGAACTCTATTTGCGCAGCTATCTTTTCGGTTTGCAAATGGCCGGTTCTCCTTATGCTTATCATAGCATTGGCAGTGCCTTTGCTTGTTCAGCCAGTGCCTACGTCAGAGCCGGGGGGATGAATCGACGTTGTGGAGGGGAAGATTTCTACTTTCTCCAACAATTGGCAAAAACCTCTGGACTTGAAGTGGTCAATGGAACAGTGGTGCACCCATCACCCCGTTTTTCTAATCGAGTTCCATTTGGCACCGGGAAGGCCGTTCAAAGTCAGGTAGAAGACAACGTTTCCCTGTTTCAATTTGTTCCTGTCGCCGGGTTTGAACTTTTAAAATTGTGGTTAGATTTGATTTCTTGTCAACTGGATCACTCCGCCAATCAAATTATCCTTCGCGTACAGAGAATTTCTCCAGTCTTACATGAATTTTTAATTGAGCTGAACTTTGTTCAGGTCTGGGAGAAATTACAGAAAAATCATTCTTCGAGAAAACAGCGTCTGGCAGCATTTCATGACTGGTTTGATGCTTTGCGAACTCGCCAGTTGTTGACCCGTAGTGAAAGTAATTCAAACTCTTCCGCTGAACAGGTTGTTGCTGAACTGTTAAGTTGGGGACGGTATCCGGGGACAGAGAAAGAGATTGATCAGTTGGAGTTGTTGGAAAAGTTGCAGGGAGTGGGGTACTACGCTTAAGGGTAAATGGCAGCAAATTCTGAACTGTCTGTTCGCATGGAGACAGCCCCGATTTTTGCAGTGGGAACAGACACAGCTTCATGGTTCGTAAACTCTTGGGACAGCCCCCGAAGGTGCTGGGGACAGTCCCGAGCTTACTACAGAGTTGCTTAAGCTTAATTGCATTCGGACATGCCTCCCGATTCTAGCCACTAATACTTACCAAAATCATCATCCAGCTTGATGGCTTTGGCTGGCTCCATGTTTCCCCAAGAGGTATTTGTCTGTAGTTGCGAAATTGGCTGCGGCTGCGATGTCATTGTCAGCTGCGGGCTAACTGCTGGTGCTGGTTGTTGAGGTTGCATTGGACTGGCACCATAAGAAGAACCAAGAATTTTGAAGCGTTCCAACAGCTGCTGTAGAAAACTGGTTTGTCCTGAAAGCTCCTCAGCGACAGCAGCTGTTTCCTCGGCGCTGGCGGTTGAGCTCTGGTTAACGGCGCTGAGTTGGGCAAGCCCTTCGTTAGCTTGAGTGACTCCCTGGGCTTGTTCATTACTCGCTATGGCAATTTCACCGACCAGATCAGATACTTGAACAACTCCCTGATAAATTTCTTTGAGTGCGGCGGCGGTTTGATCGGCGATTTGTGCCCCATTTTTAGTTTTCTCTACTGACCCCTGAATGAGAACGGTCGTTTCTCTGGCCGCTTTAGCGCTTCTTGCCGCTAAATTACGAACCTCTTCTGCAACTACAGCGAAACCCTTACCGTGCTGTCCTGCTCTGGCCGCTTCTACGGCAGCGTTAAGGGCGAGTAGGTTGGTCTGAAAGGCAATTTCATCTATAACCTTGATAATTTTGCTGATATTTTGTCCTGATTCATTAATTTCAGCCATTGCTGTGATCATTGCTTGCATTTGCTGGTCACCTTTTTCTGCTGCTTGTTTAGCTGCTGCTGAAATTTGGTTCACCTGCTCGGCTTTTTTTGTGTTACTGCCGGTTTGCTCATTCATCAAATGCATCGAAGCCGAGATTTCTTCCAGAGCCGCGGCTTGTTTGGTTGCCCCATCTGCCAATGATGTGCTGGTTGCTGAAACCTGTAGTGTGTCTGAGGCGATTTTCTGGCTTGATTGCAGTACCGCCCGAAATGTTTCGGTGAGTCCCTGGTTGGCTTCAGCTAACGGTTTCGCAATTAAGCCATTCGCCTTAAAAGTGAAATCCCCATCAGCTAGATGTTGAAATGCTGAGAGCACTTCTTCTTTTAGGGTAGCGGCAAAAAGATTAAAACTATCGGCAAGTTGTCCAATTTCATCACGTCGCTGAATGTTAAGTCTTGCATCCAGATTACCAGCATTCAGTTCCTGAAATTTTTCAGCAGTTTCCGATATTGGATTGATGATATTTTTTCTGACTAGAATGAAAAAAATCAATAACCCCAGAATACTTATAATAGTCAATGCGATCAGGATTGTTTTTGTGCCACGGATATTGCTTGTAATTGCCGCTTCTCCCAGCTGAACTTGCTGAGATAGTTTTTTTTCTAGATCGGAGAAGGCCTTCAATGCAGGTCCATCACTTATTTTGACAAGCTTATCAATGTCTTTTGGTGCGAGACCTTCAGCCCACTTTCCTGCGGCCATCTTCAAATTTGTGGCGTACAGGCCATAGGTCTT
>JAKIUD010000032.1 GCA_021647765.1 Desulfuromusa sp.
GGAATTTCTTCTCCAATAAGATTTTTAGCATTTTCCAAATTCAAGAAAACTTGGTGATCTTCTATTTTTTTTGGATAGATATCTATCACTTCACTTGTTACATCGCCACCAGAAATTTCTTGTATTAGTAAGGTAGCTCTTAATAATGCATATTCGGTGATATTGGGATCAATTCCACGTTCAAAACGACAGGAAGCATCTGTATTTAAAGCGTGTCGTTTGGCAGATTTTCGAATACTCACCGGATTAAAATAGGCACTTTCTAAAAAGATACTCGTCGTATCTTTAGTAACGCCACTTGTTATCCCACCAAAAACTCCTGCAATACACATTGGCTTTTCAGCATCACAAATCATTAAGTCATCTTCGTGAAGTTCTCTTTCTACACCATCAAGCGTTGTAAATTTAGTGCCACTTGGCAATGTTTTTACATTGATTTCGCCTCCTTTTACTTTATTAAAATCAAAAGCATGAAGTGGGTGCCCCAGTTCGAGCATCACATAGTTAGTGACATCCACAACATTGTTAATCGAACGCATTCCGACAGCTTCCAAGCGGCGCACCATCCAATCGGGCGAAGGGCCAATCTTGACCTCTTTTATCATCCGGGCGGCGTAACGCGGACACCCATCGGGATTCTTGATCGTCACTGAGGTCAACTCACCTATTGCTGAATCTGCCTCACAGAGTTTAATTTTCGGTAATTTCAGTTTTTCCCCACAAAGGGCAGCAACTTCCCTGGCAACACCAACAATACTGAGACAGTCTGGTCGGTTCGGAGTCAAACCAATCTCAATCTGATAATCTTTTAAACCGAGAGCATCAAAAACCGGCTGACCAAGAGGTAAATTCTCAGGAAGAATCATAATTCCCGGGGAATCCTCCGCCAGAGCCAACTCCTTTTCTGAACAAAGCATTCCTTGTGATACTTGACCACGAATTTTCGATTTTTTAATTTTAAAATGACCGGGTAATACAGAGCCAGGCTGAGCTAAGGCGACAAGGTCACCGGTCTTGTGATTTGTAGCACCACAAACAACCTGAACCACCTCCGTACCGGTATTGACCTGACAGACGGTAAGTCGATCGGCATCCGGATGTGGGTCAACGGAATCCAATTGCGCAACGATAACCGAATCGAGATCACCACCGATATTGACCAAGGCATCGACTTCGAGACCAATCATTGTCAACCGGTCACAAAGTTCTTGTGCTGAAAATTGAAAATCTACAAATTCTTTTAACCAATTGTAGGTGACTATCATTTATTGAATCCCTTACCAAATATCAAAACTGCTTGAGAAAACGCAGATCATTATCAAAGAATAAGCGCAGATCATTGACACCATATTTCAACATGGCAATCCGCTCTAAGCCCATACCGAAAGCAAACCCGCTATATTTGTCAACATCATAATCAACCGATTTAAAGACTTCAGGGTCAATCATTCCACAGCCAAGAATTTCCAGCCAACCGGTTTTGCCACAAACGCGACAACCTTTACCACCACAAATGACACACTCAATATCAACCTCAGCACTCGGTTCAGTAAAAGGGAAAAATGAAGGTCTGAAGCGAACATTGTGCCCCTTACCAAAAAACTCATTAAGGAAGTGGGTAAGAACCCCCTTCAAATCACCAAAAGTGACCCGTTTATCGACCAAAAAACCTTCAACCTGGTGGAACATCGGGCTGTGAGTTAAATCAGAATCACGCCGGTAGACAGTTCCCGGAGCAATAATTCTGATCGGCGGTTTATGCTTGACCATGGTACGGATCTGGACTGGCGATGTGTGAGTACGCAAGACACGATCATCACTGATATAAAAAGTGTCCTGCATATCTCGAGCAGGGTGGTCTTTGGGGATATTCAGCGCTTCAAAATTATAAAAATCCTCCTCAATTTCTGGCCCCTCTGCAACCGCAAATCCCAAGCGTGAAAAAATTTCAACAACCTCATTGGTGACAAGAGTTACGGGATGTAAACTTCCGCTAGCAGTTTTTCTACCAGGCAGGGTTACATCAATTTTTTCACTGGCCAACTTTGCCGCGATATCCCGCTGTTGCAGTTCCAGTTGGCGAGCAATAAAAGAGCTTTCAAACTGATCTTTAAAGGCGTTTACCAAAGCTCCTATAGCGGGACGCTCTTCTGCAGAAAGATCACGCATCCCCTTCATGACTTCGGTCAATGAACCTTTTTTGCCCAGAATCTTTACCCGCACATCCTGCAGAGCGATAAGATCATCGGCCTGATGCAAGGCTGAGATTGCTTCTTGTTGTAATTGTTTTATACGTTCTTCCATGTGACAAATCCATCATCTTTGCAACCCCATAAATAAATGGGCATATTTAGATTTTAAATTTTTTAATAACCGACCAGAAACAAAAAAAGGAGATGAAGCCTATCACTCCATCTCCCTGAACAGCAGAAAGCAAGTTATTGCAATTGCGCCTTGGCGGCTTCTGCAACAACGGTAAAACCTGCCGGATCATTCACTGCAAGATCGGCCATAATCTTGCGATCCAAAGCAACATCCGCCTGTTTTAATCCATAAATCAGGCGGCTATAGGAAAGTCCATTATCTCGCGCAGCAGCATTGATTCGGGTAATCCAGAGAGCCCGGAAATCACGCTTTTTAACCCGGCGATCACGATATGCATAATTCAGGGCACGATCGACCGCTTCAGTTGCAGAACGAAACAACTTACTTCGGGCTCCACGGTAACCTTTGGCAAGTTTCAGAACTTTGTTACGACGGCGTCTGGCTTTAAATCCTCTTTTTACTCTTGGCATCTCGCTTGCTCCTTCTCATAAATAGTTTTTCGGCATCTGCCGTGGTTGGATCTACAGGGGGAGATATCCCCATAGTTCACAACCTTACTGCTTGAAAGCAGCAACTCAATCTACAAATATGGAACTAATTGAGAAATATTTTTTGTGTCAGCCTTGGAAACAATAATAGACTGACGCAAATCACGTTTCCTCTTTGTCGTTTTCTTGGTCAGAATATGGCTGGTATAAGCCTTATTCCGGCGAATCTTTCCTGTGCCGGTCTTACGGAAACGCTTGGCGGCACCACGATTAGTTTTAATCTTAGGCATCTGTCTCTCCTGTTACTTTTCTGTTTGTGCAGTCATATGAGATTTTCAGAAATTACTTTTTTAACGGACCAATCATCATGGTCATAAAACGCCCCATTTTGCTCGGCTGTGATTCTACCTGGCCTATATCTTTTAGAGCTTCAACCGCTTTGGTCAATTGTTTCATCCCTTGATCAGGATGAGCGTTCTCCCGCCCACGGAACATGATTGTCAACTTAACCTTATTCCCCTCTTCAAGAAAACGGCGGGCATGCTTGATTTTAAACAGGAAGTCGTGATCGTCAGTCTTGGGACGCATCTTGACTTCCTTAATTTCAACCCTTACCTGCTTTTTCCTGGCTTCCGAAGCACGTTTGGCCTGCTGATACTTATATTTACCGTAATCCATAATCCGGCAAACGGGTGGATCAGCCTGTGGTGAAACCTCTACCAGATCGAGCCCCTGTTCCTCAGCAAGAGCTAATGCTTGCTCGGTATTCAGAACCCCTAACTGACCGCCTTCATCATCAATGACCCGCACCTGACGAGCACTAATGGCCTCATTGATATTCGCTTCTTTAGCTATGACCTCACTCCTCTGTTCTCTTTTAAAAGGGAAAAACCAAACAACGAAAAGACCCACTTCGGGTCTCTGTCACAACAACTCTATTTATATGCAGCACTATCAACCTGAACCATACTGACAAAATCGGCAACAGCCATTGCTTCCAGATTTTCACCATTCCGAAAACGGGGAGCAACAGTTTGACTCTCCATCTCACGGTCACCAATCACCAGCATATAGGGAACTTTGGCCATTTGCGCTTCACGAATTTTAAAACCAAGCTTCTCATTACGAACATCAAGCTCAGTCCGCACACCAGATTCGCGCAGTTGCTCGAATACCTGTTGCGCATAAGCAGCCTGGTTGTCGGTAACATTCAGGACAATCGCCTGAACCGGCGAAAGCCAAAGCGGGAAGCTCCCTGCATAGTGTTCAATCAAAACCCCAATGAACCGCTCGATCGATCCAAGAATGACCCGGTGCAGCATAACCGGACGATGCTTCTCTCCGTCAGTACCAACATAGGTCAGATCAAAACGCTCTGGCAGGGTAAAATCGCACTGGATTGTAGCACACTGCCACTCTCTGTCAAGCGCGTCCTTAAGTTTAACATCGATCTTTGGACCATAAAAAGCGCCATCCCCTTCATTGAGCTCAAACGGCTGGCCACTATCTTCCAAAGAACTTCGCAGCGCATTGGTCGCTTGTTCCCAATCGGCATCACTACCAATAGATTTTTCCGGGCGAGTTGATAGCTCCATCACATACTCAAATCCAAAAATAGCCGCAACATCCCGAACGAAAGTCATAACCCCTTTGACTTCAGTATCAATCTGATCCGGTCGGCAAATAATATGGGCATCATCCTGAGTAAACCCACGAACCCGCAACAAACCGTGGAGAACTCCAGATTTTTCGTGACGATAGACAGTGCCAAGTTCGAAATAACGGATTGGTAAATTGCGATAAGAGCGTGGCTTCGATTTGTAGATCAACATATGAGCCAAACAGTTCATCGGCTTAATGCCATAGCTCTGCTCATCAACTTCAGTAAAATACATATTTTCGCGGTAATTTTCATAATGACCGGACATTTTCCAGAGCTCAGTTTTGAGAATCTGAGGACCAACGACAAGATCGTAACCGCGTTTTAAATGTTCTTTCCGTTCAAAATCTTCAATTATACTTCTGAGCATAGCTCCCTTAGGATGCCACAGAACCAGTCCGCCACCAGCTTCCTCACTAAAAGAGAACAGATCCAATTCTTTGCCCAGTTTACGATGATCACGCTTCCGTGCCTCTTCAAGACGATGCAGATGAGCTTTCAGTTCTTTTTTCTGCAAAAAAGCTGTCGCATAGATCCGCTGCAACATGGCATTTTTCTCATCACCTCGCCAATAAGCACCGGCAAGACTGATCAACTTAAAAACTTTAAGCATGCCAGTGCGTGGAACATGAGGACCACGACACAGATCAACAAAATCGCCCTGTCGATAAAGGGAAACATTCTTTTCTCCAAGGTCTTGAATTAACTCGACCTTGTAGTCTTCGCCCATACCTCGAAATAATTCAATTGCACTTTCACGAGAGACTTCTTCCCGCTCAACCGGCAGATTCGCCTTGGCGAGTTCAGCCATCTTTGCTTCTATAATTGGGAAATCTTCAGGGAGAAATTTTTTACTCTCACTATAAAAATCATAGTAAAAACCATCTTTGATAGCTGGGCCTATCGTCACCTGAACCTCATGACCGTAGAGTTCTTTAACCGCCTGTGCCATCAAGTGGGCACAGGAGTGACGAATTATTGCAAGTGCCTCAGGTGAATTTTGTGTAATCAAAGCGAGCCTGCCAGACTCTTTCAGCGGGCTGGACATATCAATCAATACATCGTTAAAACGCGCTGCGATTGATTGTCGTGCTAACCCTTCACCGATAGTCAAAGCAACATCATGTGGAGTCGCACCCGACTCAACCTTTTTGATTGATCCATCAGGAAGTTCGATTTGCAATGAAGCCATAAGGATTGTCCCTAACTTTATCGAAACAAAAAGAGGCATCTAGCAGATGCCCCAAGTGCAGTGCGCTTTATTTTCCAGTCTACCAAGTTCTGGTAGGCACGGGCGGGATTGAACCGCCGACCCCTTCCGTGTCAGGGAAGTGCTCTCCCACTGAGCTACGTGCCTGCATCAAAGCGCGGCGTTTTATGTAGCAGACCAGCTTCAATACTGTCAAGCTATTTTATCAATTTCACTCTGCTTTCAGGCAATTTTGAAGTTCAAAGGGCTGTAAGGATTTTCAAGCTTGCCAGCGATAGAGGACAAAGATAAAGTAAACAAACTGACACACAACATAACACCTCGAATAACAACTCCAGAAAAAGGAGCAGACAAAGTGCAAACCATAGACCAGCTAATCCAGGACAGCTGCCATCGGCACCCCAACAAGATTGCTCTTCAATATAAAAATAAGGGGCAGTGGAAAACCTTTTCCTACAGTAAACTCTGGGATGCTGTAGAAAAACTGGCGGCGGGGTTGCGTCAGTTAGGCATTAAAAAAAAATCGCATATTGCTCTCCTTGGAAAATCATCACCTCGCTGGGTTGCAGCATATCTTGCCATACTGAGGGCGGGCTGTGTGGCAATTCCCATTGACAAAGAACTTAAGTCAACAGAGCTACGCTACATATTGAATGATTCAAATTCTGAGGCTGTTTTTGTTGGACAGCCACAACTTGATACCCTTCTCGAGGTTATAGATGACCTCCCGCAACTCAAAAAAATAGTTTCAATTGATACCCCCTTTGCGGAGTTAACAGACCTGAGTGATACAGCTGAAGCGATGGAGAATCTTTCTTCTCTCTGGAAAGATCTGGTTAACGATCTGAATATCGTCACTGAACGCCGTCAGCCGATTGAAGAGGCTGCTGCTCAAGCATATTCAATACTGACCCATCAGGAAGATCACTCGGGAAAGACAAAAAAACCGACTAACTTTCTCGCAGATTCGGTTATGTCACGGCATCGTTTACTCAAAGAAAAACGGCTTTTTTCCTATAAGGATATTTTCCATTCGATCCCCTTGCCAGAAACAAGCAGCAAAGCTGATGACAGGGCGGTTATCCTATACACATCTGGCACCACAGGTCGATCAAAGGGAGCCATGCTCAGCCATCGGAATATTGTCAGCAACATTGTGGCTGCCAGTCAGCGCTTTCAAGTTGATGATTCAATGCAAACTCTCTCTTTTTTACCAATCAACCATGTGTTTGAACAGGTCTGTGGAATCTTATTGCCCCTCTCTCTTGGAGGACAAGTCAGTTTCGCTGAATCGATTAAAAAGCTGGGTGATAACCTTAACGAGATCAAACCCTCATTCCTTCTCGGTGTGCCTGCTGTCTACCGTTTATTGCTTGACCGGATCATGAAAAATATCAATTCAAAACCTTCTTCGCGGCTCCTGTATAATTTTCCATTGACCCGTAAAATTGTTATCGCAAAAATACAACAATCCCTGGGCGGAAAGACTATATTTGTCAGCGGAGGAGCGGCACTGGATCCCGCTGTTTCTGCAGGTTTTCACAGCCTTGGCCTCAACTTACTGCAAGGCTATGGTATTACAGAGACCGCTCCGGTTATTTCTGCTGAAAGTCCTTTCAAGAGCAAACCTGGCACATCTGGGGAAGCATTGGATGGGGTGGAGATTCAAATTGACAATCCAAATTCCGATGGGGAAGGTGAAATCAAAGTAAAGGGTCCGAACGTAATGCTTGGCTATTACAACAATGAAGCGGCAACGGCTGAAGCACTCGTTGACGGATGGTATCTAACCGGAGATCTGGGTCGCATCGATGAAGACAATATGCTCTCCATTTGCGGCCGGGTTAAAAATTTAATTGTAACCCCAAATGGAAAAAATGTTTACCCTGAGGAAATAGAGAACCAGCTACTTAAGAGTCCATATATTGCCGAAATCATGGTTTATGGGCATAAAGTCGGGGCAACAGCAGAAGAGGTCTACGCCGTCATTTTTCCTGATGAGGAGGCTCTCTTTGCGCTAGCAAAAGAGCAAAATAATGGTCCGATGTCTGCGACAGAAATCGAAACTTTGATACGTAAGGAAATCCTTGCCCAAGGCAAAGTTTTAGCTGATTACAAACGAGTCAAAAAATTCACCCTGAGAGAAGATGAATTTCCAAAAACCACCACCCGCAAAATCAAACGCTATATTGTTGAGCCAGAAATCTCAACAAACTGAGCCTCTTGCAAAAGTCGTCATCCTCGTGAAAACAGGGACCCAGTTTTTTGCTGAAACCAGGAAACCTCTGGATTCCCGCCTGTGCGAGAATGACAGTCACTGGGCTTTACAGGGTTTTGTAAGAACCTCATCTAAGAACAATTTACCAGCCACTCACAACTGTGGGCGGTTTGTCGAATAACCTTGGCAGCTAAAAGCAAAAGTTTCTACACAGTGAAAACATCCTGTTAAAATTAATAAAATTCAGCAGTCTGATCCTGTTGAAGATGGATTTTTCAATAGTATATCCCCTTGAATTGAAACTTTTTTCCAATATTGACAAGCGACCCTCCGGGTGGTCTAATGCCGACTATTTCATTAATCAAGGAGCCGAGATTTGTGCGCTAAAAAGCCAATTACTTATAAAGATGCCGGGGTCGATATCGATGCAGGAAACCATTTTGTCAATTTAATCAAGCCGCTGGTAAAAGAGACAACCCGTCCAGAAGTTCTCTCATCGATAGGTGGGTTCGGTGGTCTGTTTTCACTTAATAGTAGTAAATATCAACGTCCCACTTTAGTTGCTGCAACCGATGGTGTCGGTACTAAGTTGAAACTGGCTTTTATGCTGGATAAACATGATACGGTTGGGATTGATCTGGTCGCAATGTGTGTCAATGACATTATTGTGCAGGGAGCAGAACCACTCTTCTTTCTGGACTACCTGGCAACAGCTAATTTATCTCCAGCGCAAGCAGTTGAGGTGATTAAAGGGATTGCCGAAGGTTGCAAACAAGCCAACTGTGCACTATTGGGCGGGGAAACAGCAGAGATGCCCGGTATGTATTCAGGCGGGGAGTATGATTTGGCTGGTTTTTCTGTGGGAGTCGTGGACAATGAAAAAATCATTGACGGTTCAACCATCACTAAGGGTGACCAAATCATCGGTATTGCCTCTACAGGGCTTCATTCCAACGGTTTTTCTCTCGCCCGGAAAATCTTCTTAGAAACCCTAAAACTTGATTTAAATACTCAGCCAAACGATTTGAATAAATCTCTGGGGGAAGAATTACTGACCCCAACACGAATTTACGTCAAAAGCATTCTCAATCTCATCAAAACCTTCGAAATTAAAGGCATTGCCCATATTACCGGTGGTGGTCTCCGGGAAAACATTCCACGGATTCTACCGCGTCATTGCAAAGCCATCATCAACGGAAGCAGTTGGGAAAAACTGCCAATTTTTGACATGTTGAAAAAAGGTGGAAATATTCCAGATGAGGAGATGTATCGAACCTTTAACTACGGTATCGGAATGATTCTTGTGGTTTCAAAAGATGAAGCGGAAGATGTCATCGGACTCCTTGCCGGACTGGGCGATCAAGCCTATTTAATTGGTGAAATAGCCCAAGCGGAAGCTCCTTCGGTTGAACTCGTCTGAACCGACGTGAACAGTTACAACAGGCAGAAAGAATGAGTTTGAAACAAAAATTATGCTTAGCTGTTTTGGCTTCAGGCAGTGGTACAAATTTACAGTCGATTATTGACCAATGCCGGCGTGGGTTGCTGAACGCTGAGATCAAACTGGTCATCAGCAACAATCCAGATGCGGGAGCGCTTGAGCGAGCTGAACGAGCTGGAATTAACAATATCTGTATCAATCACCGCGGCTTCGACACGCGGGAAAGTTTTGATCAAGCAGTTGTTTCTGCCCTCAAAGAAGTCAAAACAGAATTGGTTGTTTTAGCTGGTTTCATGCGGATTATTTCTCCCCTGTTTCTACAAGCTTTCCCGCAACGAATCATTAATATCCACCCGGCTCTATTGCCCTCATTTCCTGGGTTGCATGTTCAGCAGAAAGCCATTAACTACGGTGCAAAATTCTCTGGTTGTACAGTTCATCTTGTTGATGGAGGAGTTGATACCGGTCCGATTATTGTCCAGGCAGTTGTGCCAATTTTGGATAATGACACTGAAGAGACTCTCGCAGCACGCATCCTGGAACAAGAGCATAAAATATATCCTCAAGCGATTCAGTGGTTTGCTGAGGGACGAGTTAAAATTACCAAGCGACAGGTCAAGATTGAAAATTGTATAAACCTTGAAACAGCTCTGATTAACCCTCCCCTGCCACAACGGGAAAAATAAAACACCATGCGTCCAATACTTGTCAGCAGTTGCTTGCTCGGGCTAAAAACACGCTACAATGGAACTGATAATTATTGTCAGACAGTGATTGATTATATTAAAAAAAATCAGTTGACCCCCATCCCGGTTTGCCCGGAGCAATTGGCCGGGCTATCAACTCCTCGACCAAAATGCTGGTTCGATCATGGAGATGGAGCGACGGCTCTTGCTGGAAACGGGAAACTTATCAATGAAAACGGGCAGGAGGTTACAAAAAAATTTATCCATGGAGCACAGGAATGTCTTAAAATTGCCCAGCTGACACACTGTAGCCAAGCAATTTTACAGCAACGGAGTCCTTCTTGTGGGTCTCAAAGTATCTATTTGAATGAAGAATTGGTTAAAGGAGTTGGTGTTACAACTGCATTACTGAATAAAAACGGTCTGAAAATTTTCAGTGATGATAATTTACCTCCCCCAAAAAACCTGAAATCATTTGCATCTATAAACAAGATATGCTAGTAATGCGCGTTCGAAACTATCAGGAGGATTGATAAGATGTCTAAGCAATGTGAAATCTGCGGGAAAAAACCGGTCACCGGAAATAATGTCAGCCATGCACATAATAAAACCCGGACGGTATGGAATCCAAACTTACAAAAAATGCGTGCCGTGATAGATGGTTCAGTCAAGACGATAAAAGTCTGTACCCGCTGTATCCGTTCAGGCAAAGTACAAAAAGTCGTTTAAGTTAAGTAAACCAAAAAAATTTAATCCAAAAGGGATGGTCATTACGATCGTCCCTTTTTGTCATTCAAAATCTATTCCAGATAAGCGACCGCATCAATTTCAACCAGAGCCCCTTTGGGAAGAGCCGCCACCTGCACAGTGGCTCTTGCTGGTGCTATTTCACCACAATAACTGGCATAAATATCATTAACAACAGAAAAATCTCCTAAGTCCACCAGATAGATTGTCGTTTTCACGACAGAGTTAAAATCACCCCCAGCTTCACTCAAAACATGCTGTAAATTTTCCAAAGATTGTTTGGTCTGCTCCTCTATGCCTCCCACTACCAATTCTCCCGTGCCGGGAACTAATGGAACCTGACCAGAGCAATAGAGAAAGTTTCCAGCTTTAATCGCTTGAGAATAAGGTCCGATTGCTACCGGTGCTTGCGCTGTTTCTATCTTGATTATGCTCATGGATACTCTCCTGTAGCAAATTTAGGGGTTGTCATGAATAGCGCTAATTGAAGGACATTCTTAGAAAAAACGGGTGTCCCTGCATGGAGGCTGTCCCAGGCTTTTGTGGTGCAAACCACTATAGTTCTTCGTGGATCGTAAACTTCGGGACAGCCCCCGATGGAGCTGGGGACAGTCCCAAGTTCACTGCACTACTGGTTAAACTAGTACCGTTCGGGGCGATCATACAAATAGTGAACAAATTAATTCCTGATTCGCTCAACTCGAATCACCCCTTTGACTTTTTTTATTCCCCGTATCACACGATTCAAATGCTCAAGATTCTCAACATCAATTTCAAACAGATTGGTTCCTTTTCTATCACCACGGGCATGAACACTAGCACTACAGATGTTTGCATCAGCATTGGCAATTGCTCCAGAAATACCGACAAGCATCCCTTTTTGATCTGAACAGATCACCTGAATTTTGACCGGCCGCGTCGTCTTACGCTGCATGTCCCAATCAACATCAATTCTTCGCTCTACCTCACTGGCTAAAACCTGCGGACAATTTTTTGCGTGTACGGTCAACCCTCTCCCTCGAGTAATAAACCCGGTGACCGGCTCTCCGGGAAGAGGATTACAACAGTTAGCAAAACGAACCATCACATTATCAATACCACCAATGAGAATGTCACTTTGTGACTTGCGCCGGGACAACTTCCCTAGCACCTTTCCCAGGGTTCCTGGCTTACCTATTTGTTGTTTTAGTGCATCTTTTGGTAAAGCACAAGAGACAACCTGACCGGCAGACAGTTTTCCATAACCAATTGCCGCAAAAACATCATCGGCCGCCTTAAAACCCAACTCATTAACAGCCCGCGAAAAACTTTCCAGAGCCATAGCTCTCTTCATACTGTACTGATGTTTGCGTAGTTCTTTTTCTAACAATTCCCGACCGATTTCAATGCTTCTATCGCGCTGTTCAGCTTTAACCCAGTGACGAATTTTATTCCGTGCCTTGGGTGTTTTGACAAATGAAAGCCAATCCTTACTGGGAGTCTGGTGGGCTGAAGTCAACACCTCTACGATGTCACCATTTTTAAGCACAGTTTTTAAAGGACAAAGTTTACCATTGATACGAGCACCGACACATTGCTGACCAACATCAGTGTGGATAGCATAGGCAAAATCTATGGGACAAGCCCCCTGTGGTAATTCCTTCACATCACCGTTTGGGGTAAAAACATAAACTTCTTCAGGAAACAGATCGATAAAGGAGGTATCTGACGCGCTCCATTCGGTACTCATATCGCGCTGCCATTCCAGAACTTGACGGAGCCAGTTGAAGCGCTTATCATCCCGACCTGTCACAGCGACAGCGCCGCCTTCTTTGTATTTCCAATGTGCAGCTATACCTTCCTCAGCAATCCGATGCATCTCACGAGTGCGGATCTGAACCTCCATCCGCTTACCAAAAGGACCAATCACAGTTGTGTGTAAAGATTGATACATGTTGGTCTTTGGCATAGCAATGTAATCTTTAAACCGACCCGGAATCGGCTTCCAGGTCGCATGAACCAAACCTAGAACCTCATAACACTCCCGCACAGAGTTAACCAGCACCCTGAAGGCCGTCAGATCATAGATCTGATCCAGGCCAACACCGGTACGCTCCATCTTGCGATAAACCGAATAAAAATGTTTGAATCGGCCGGTTACCTCTCCTTGGAGATTGTTTTTTTCCAGCAGCTTACAAATCTGCTCACGAACCTCCTCTACATACTCGCTACGTTCCTCTTTATGTGCCGTGATCCGCTGAGCCAGCGCCGCATATTTATCCGGTTCAAGAACCTTTAAAGCCAAATCTTCCAATTCACCTTTAAGCCAACTGATTCCTAAACGGTTCGCAAGGGGGGCATAGATTTCTAAAGTTTCATGAGAATAGGAGATCTGTTCCAACTCCTTGCGATAATCAATATGCCGCATATCGCTCAAGCGATCAGCCAGATAAACCAGAATCACCCGTAAATCACGCGCCATAGCAACAAACATTTTACGAAAACTTTCAACTTGCTGTTGATCACTTTGACGGTATTGGATACTGCTGATTTTTTTTCCAACTTCAATTAAATCGAGAATTTCCTGTCCAAACTCAGTTGACAGTTCATCCCTGGACACCCGTCCAGATGTCAAAGTATCGTGCAAAATGCCAACAACCAAGGTTGTTTCATCAACTTTTAAACGTGCAAGAATAGCAGCGACTTCAAGGGAATGTTGAAGATAATCAAGGCCTTCAGGAGATTTCTGACCATGGTGAGATCGGATACAAAAATCACGGGCTCGGATCAGAAGGTTCTGGTCTGCCTGGGAATCATAATTCCGCTGTTGCTCAATAATATCTTCAATTGTAATCATAGACGTGTCCGGAAGGAAAAAATCCAACCTAACGTTCAGATAGGTGTGACAAACAAAACCAGCCTTTCTCTACTGGCCAATAAGAGAAAGACGAGAATCATTAGGAATGGTGCTAGTTTAAGCAATTTTGCAGAAATCTCGGGACAGTCCCCAGCACTATCGGGGGCTGTCACAAGAGTTTACAAACCATGAAGTTGTGGCGGTTCGCACCGCAAAAACCTGGGACAGGCTCCTAGCACCATTCGGAATCATTAGCGATTTTGACCAGGTATTTCAAACTCAATTTTATTTGCAGCAATTTCACGTAGGGAAAGAACAATTTTTTTATTTCCAGACTTATTTTCAATCAATGGTTCTGCCCCTTTGTACAATTGCTTGGCTCGCTTTGCAGCAACCATCGCCAACAAAAAACGATTTGGTATAACATTAAGACAATCTTCTACGGTTACACGTGCCATCTATTTATCTCCCTTTTATGGTGAATTTATTTAACAGATGTGCAGTACGATGACTACGACAGCGTTCTGCTTTAATAATAGCTATAAAGTTATCTTTGGCCAGGTTGATATCGTCGTTGACAACCAAATAATCATACCAGCGTGATTGTGAAATTTCCTGCTCAGAATTTTTTAAGCGCCGCTGAATCACATCCTCATCATCAGTTCCTCGATGACGAAGACGTTTTTCCAATTCGGCATAATCGGGTGGCAAAATAAAAACAAACACCCCTTGCTGATAATTTTTTTTAAGCTGTGCGGCTCCCTGACAATCAATATCTAGCAGCAAGTCAATTCCCTGCGCCGCTGCCTCATTTAATGTTTCCAACGAAGTTCCGTAGAGATTACCATGAACTTCGGCCCATTCCGCCAATTGCTGCTGCCTTATCTTTTCCTGAAATGCTTCAGAGCTAATGAAGTGATAATCAACTCCATCCTCTTCCCCTTCGCGTTTCTGACGAGTTGTAAACGAAACAGACTGACGTAAATCAGGAAAGGTGTCAATCAATTCTTGACAAAGAGAGGTTTTTCCCGCACCAGATGGTGCTGACACCACAAATAGAATCCCTTCTCTCTGTTTCGAATCATTCAATATTCTGTACCTGTTCACGAATTTTTTCAAGTTCAGATTTAAGTTTTACCACGTGCCGGGTCAAAGTTGCATCGTTAGATTTTGAGCCAATCGTATTGGCTTCACGATTCAGCTCCTGAACCAGAAAATCAAGCTGTCGGCCAACGGGGTCTTGTTGCTGTAACAAATCGCTAAATTGACTCAAATGACTATTGAACCGAATGATCTCTTCACTTATATCACAACGATCGGCGAAGATGGCTATTTCTTGGGCAACCCGTTGCGGATCACCACCATTTTCCTGCAATCGTGCCAACCTGTCCCGCAACTTCTGCTGCCATTCCATGGGAACCAGAGCAGCCGATTGCTCGATCAACTCAATCGATCCGGACAATAAGTTCAACCTGTTTTCTATATCAACCTGAGTCGCTGCTCCCTCTTTCTGACGCATCTCCTGTATCGAATTTAACGCGTTTTTAAGTGCCAGAGAAAGGCAATTCCAGAGATCATCGCGGGCAAACTCAACATCCTTTAAAACCAGAACATCCTTTTGCGCGGCAAGAAATTCTAAACTGATTTCACCAGGCAAGCCACTAACCTCGTGCAAATCCCGAAAGGCCTCTATGTATGCTTTTGCTACCTGTCGATCAACGATCGGTTTATTAGCAAGTTGTGTGGTGTGTTCCTGACTGATAAATAAATCAATTTTGCCCCGTTTCAATACTGCTGAAACCTGCTTTTTAATTTCATTCTCAAGGGGTGCTAACAAACGGGGGGATTTAATATTTACATCACCATAACGGTGATTAACCGCCTTAATTTCTACAGAAAAGGACAAACCATCAATTTCTGCCTGTCCACGACCATAACCGGTCATACTTTTGATCATGAAGCATTACTCCTTCTGTTCAACTCTATTTAACTCAAAAGATGGCGAAAAAAGAGATCCCAATCATCCCCAAAAGTTCAATTCGGGCTCTTCCTCAAGTAATTTATACTTTTTACATAAACCAAAAAAATGTTTCAACCCTCGCAAATGCTCTTTTTCCAAACGGTAATCAATTGTGTTCCAATAGTCGACAATTGTTGCCACATCCAACCCTATTTTATCCGCAACATCAACCACTGCTGAAGAAGGATGACTGATGAGTTGCTCACGCGAGACCGTCAGCTGCTGACCAAGATCAGCCAGCTCCTCAGAAAATCTGTCCAGAATCCCGCGATTTATTATCCAGAGGGCAAAGACAAAAGGTAGACCGGTTTTTTGATACCAGATCTCTCCGAGATCAAAAATCTGCATTCCAGTTGGAGCCAGCTGTGCTTGATATAATGCCCTGTCCCCAATAAGTAAAGCTGGTTTTTTGTTGGCAATTAAAGCTTCAATAGGAATATCTGGCACCCTGTCGATAATGTCATGCAGGCTATAAAATTCTCTGAAAATAACCCGCAAAAGATTAATCGATGTTGCCGATTCACCAGTTATAGCAACTTCACTGCCAGATAATTCAGATATATCAACTGGAGAAAAAAGGAGAACACTTTTTACTTTACCAACAGATGAGATAGAATGATTTGGGAGCAACAGGTACTTTTGCCAATTTCTAGCATACTCAAATGAAGATGAGGGACTGACATCCAACTCTCTACACTGCAGCAGCCGATTCAATTCAGAGGGGACACCGGTTACCAGCTTCCCTCTGAAACCATTCTGCTGTAATCGATAAAAAAATGGTACGCAATTCAAATAGGGAATATAGCCTAATTTCAGTTCAGCCGATGAGTCCATAAAGAGCACTTCTTCCCTGGAACAAACAACAGGCGGGTTAAATCCCCGCCTGTCGATGATTTATATTTACATAGGAGCCCCTTGTAAAAGTCGTCATCCTCGTAAAAACGTGGATCCAGCTTTTTGATGAACCAAAGAAACCTCTGGATTCCCGCCTGCGCAGGAATGTCGATCGCTGAACGTTAAAGGGTTTTGCAAGAGCCTCTATTTTTAAATTTTAACTCGCTCGAGAAAATTAGTATCAAAATTCCCATCATTAAAATCTTTATTCAACATCATCTTTTGATGAAAGGGGATCGAGGTTTTGATCCCTTCAATAATATATTCATCAAGAGCACAAATCATCCGCTTGATCGCTTCTTCGCGCGTCTCAGCATGGACAATCAGTTTTCCAATCATTGAATCATAATTTGGCAGGACAGTGTACTGATCGTAGACCGCACTTTCTATCCGAACGCCCATTCCTCCCGGGGTATGATATCCGGTAATTTTTCCAGGAAAAGGGGTGAATTTTTCGGGATCTTCCGCATTAATCCGACATTCGATAGCATGACCGCTAATCTTGATGTCTTCCTGTTTATAACGTAAAGGTAATCCTGCGGCGGAATTTATTTGTTCTTTAACAATATCCACCCCCGTGACCATTTCAGTAACGGGATGCTCAACCTGAACCCGGGTATTCATTTCCATAAAATAGAAACGACCATCAGTGTCGAGTAAGTATTCGACCGTTCCAACACTGGAGTAATTTACCGCTTTGGCGGCAGCAACGGCACAGGCGCCCATTTTTTCACGCAGTTCCGGAGTCAGTACCGGGCAAGGAGCCTCTTCAATCAGCTTTTGATGCCGCCGTTGAATGGAGCAGTCCCGCTCCCCCAAATGGATAACATTGCCATGCTTATCCCCCAGAATCTGAATTTCTACATGGCGAGGGTGCTCACAGAACTTTTCAATATAGACATCTGCCTTACCAAATCCGGCCAGAGCTTCGGTTCGAGCAGTCGCCAGGGCATTTCCCAAGGAGGCAGGAGAATGGACTATTTTCATCCCACGACCACCACCACCAGCAGAAGCCTTAATAATAACAGGATAACCGATGTCATCTGCAATCCGCTGTGCCTCTTCGATTGTTTCTATACTCTCATTCGTTCCGGGCAAAATAGGCACACCAGCAGCAGTTACGGTTTGACGGGCACTTATTTTATCCCCCATTTGCCGCATGTTATCAGCGCTCGGACCAATAAAAGTAATCCCACACTGCTCGCAGATTTCAGCAAATTCAGCATTTTCTGAAAGGAATCCATATCCAGGATGGATAGCATCGGCATCGGCAATTTCCGCAGCACTGATAATCGCCTTCATATTGAGATAACTATCGGCGCTGGCTGCAGGTCCGATACAGATACTTTCATCTGCCAGACTGACATGCAATGCATCATGATCAACATCTGAATGGACGGCAACCGACTTGATCCCCATCTCTTTACAGGCACGGATAATCCGCAGGGCAATCTCACCACGATTTGCTATAAGTATTTTATGAAACATTTTTATGACTCCTGAATGAACAATTTTGTCTCATGGGACAGAATCCGGAAACAGACAATAAGTACCGGGTTTCATTTCCCCTACAAATCAAAGCCGCTCAACAAGGAAGAGAGTTTCGCCGAATTCGACTGGAGTCGCATCATCTTTAACAATCTCAATAACCTTACATTTAAACTCTGCTTCAATTTCGTTAAATAACTTCATTGCTTCAACCAGGCAGAGTGTTTGACCAGCCTCAACAATATCCCCAACGTCTACAAATGGGGCAGCCTCAGGTGAGGGCTTACGATAAACAGTTCCAACCATAGGAGATAGCACGGCATCGTATCTATCATCAACCACAGGGGCTGCTGGTGCGACAGCAGCGGGGGTAGACGGTGCGACTGGTGGGGCTGGCATAGCTGGTGGCGCTGCCGGGGAAGCAACCTGCACAAATTCTTTTTCCACTCCCCGTTTGATATGGATTTTCCCTTCCGTATTTTCCATATTGAATTCAGTAATATCGGTATCCATCACCATTTTGATCAAACTTTTCAGATCTTTCAGTTCCATTCTTTCCTCCTGAAAAAAATTTAGATATTTATTTGCTTAAATTGTTTTGGGATTTTCGTCAGCGCCTCGAAACCGCCCGTTGTTACAACAACAGTATCCTCAATCCTTACACCACCAAGACCTGGGATATAAATCCCCGGCTCAACGGTGATCACCATTCCCTCAAGGAGCTTTTGCTCTGAACGAGATGAAATAGCTGGATACTCGTGAACTTCTAACCCGACTCCATGTCCCAGGCTGTGACCGAAGTCATCTCCGTAACCCTTCGAGTTGATAAAATCCCGTGCGACTGCATCCAAATCACAGATTGCCATATCTGGTTGAATCGCTGCAAGTGCAGAATCATGAGCTTCTAACACAATATCAAAAATTTGTCGAAGTTTTCTGTCAACTTTACCTATCGCCAAAGTCACAGTCTCATCTGAATGATAACCATCAACCCTGGTACCAAAATCAATGGTGAGCAGCTCCCCGGCAAACAATTTTTTTTCGGTAGCGACACCGTGAGGCAAAGCACCCCGAGTTCCTGATGCAACAATGAAATCAAAGGCATTGGCTTCCCCTCCTAACCGCTTTAATGCAAACTCAAGTTCAAGAGCAATTTCCCGTTCGGTTACTCCTGGCTGAATCAAGGGCAGTACAGCTGCAAATGCTTGGTAATTCAGATTTGCAGCAGATTTAAGGGCAACAAGTTCTTCGGCTGACTTAACCCCGCGGAGAGTTTGCAATTGGGCGCTGAGTGGGCACCAGTCAATGTGACCTGTCAGTTTAGCTAAAGCTTCGAACTGTGAGACACTGACAATATCTGCATCAAATCCGACCCGGTGGCTACCGGCCTCACCTAATTCATCAGCAAGGGCTTGGAGTTTATTTTTGTAACAGTGGATATGCTCAACACTGGTCTGCTTTTGTGCCTGAGCCAGATAGCGTGAATCGGTCAGAAATACAGACTCAGAAGACCTAATAAGCAAAACGCCATCTGTGCCAGTAAATCCAGTCAGATAGCGTATATTTGGCAAACCAAAAATCAGCAGTGCATCAAGTTTTTCAGTGATCAGCAGATCCTGAATAAAAGAGTTACGTTGTTCAATCACTCCCCATCCTGTTTTTCAAATGCTCTGACAGCGCACGCAAAGCTAAACTATACCCAAGCGCCCCAAAACCAGTAATCTGTCCAATGGCCACCGGAGCAATATAGGAGTGGTGACGAAATTCTTCGCGGGAATGAATATTTGACAGGTGAACTTCAACGACTGGCAGATCGATTCCGCTAACGGCATCGCGCAATGCAATACTGGTATGGGTATACCCTCCTGGGTTAATTATTATCCCCGAAAAGGCTTCTTGTTTAGCCCGATGTAGCTGATCAATCAAGTCGCCTTCATGGTTAGATTGATAGGTTTCAAGTTCGTAGCCAAAGGTAATCGCTTCTGCTGCCAGTTCCTGCATAATTTGGTTGAGAGTGGCATAACCATAAACCTCCGGCTCACGGTTTCCCAATAAATTTAAATTTGCACCATTCAAAACCAAAATTTTCATGCGCTTATACCAGCGCTCGACGAAGCGCCGGAGCCTCGCGCATCAACAGATAACGGCCTTGACCATAATTCCCACGACGCTCAATCATCAGAGCAACAAAATATTCATCGGTTAAAGAATGGATAATGACATAATAATTCTCGGTCTTAATAGAAACTTCCTGCAATACTCCAGCACTTAAAATCTCAGCAGTATGGCAAATTTCTTTGGTCACATTTGAGTATTCAATCCCAACAAGGTTTAAATCCAGAGAGTTATCCTCAATACTGTATTGTTCAATACCGATACCATCATAACCCATCAAGACCGCACCAATACCACCAGAGCAGTTAGTGACAATAGTTTCAAGAATTCCCTTAAACATTCCCCCTCCTTTGCTGAATATTGGCTAACCAGAGATTCAACGTTTCAAGAGTAGACAATCCACTGGCAGCATGGACAGATTCAGTAACAGTCCCGGCAGCAAGTGGAGACGGTTCAACTTCCTGCTTGAGAGAAGTGACCGATTCGACACTAGCGGTTTGTTTTTCATTGGCAATCTGCGCCTCAAGTTCCTTAACTCTGCGACGAAGAGTTAAATCATCCGGATTCTGAGATGACAGCTGTTGGTATAGCTCAAGAGACCTTTCCGTTAAACCTTGTGAAAGATACATATCAGCCAACGTCGGAGACACAAGCGCTGTGGAAATATCCGGTAACTCATCACATTGCTCTTCCACTTCATCCACTTCCGCTACCATCGCCTCAGAGATCTCTGGAAGAGAAAGGATCAATTTATTGATAACGGGGTCAGCAGGGCTTAATTTACGTGCCCTGAGAAGCAACTCACGCGCTGCAGCATCATTCTTCAGAAGAATTTGAACCCGAGCATAACCAACCAGCGCAGCCAGACTTTCAGGATCAAAATCAAGTGCCTTCTCAAATGCGGCAGAAGAATTGTCAAAATCATCCAACTGGCACAAAACCCGAGCTAAAACAATATATGCTGGGCCAAAATCTGGATAAAGTTTCAGCCCTTTAGTGATTATTTGTCGGGCATCATCCAATATTCCCATTTTTCGGTAGGTTTCAGCCAACGAAACAAATATTGTTGAACTTGGATCTTTAACAAGAATTTCCGTATAAGCGGCAACTTTACCAAGAAGTAAGCTCTGTTGATTCTGATCTGTCATAATTTCTCCACTAACTTAAAGGATAGTTGAAAAAACTGCTGATATATCTGTAATTTTCTGCAAGACAACTTCACCAAGCCCGCGATTAAGGACAAGTGTAAGTTCTCCCTGTTTAACTTTTTTGTCCCTCTGCATGGAGGCAACATACTCGGTCAGTAAAAAGTCAGGGGGATCAATCGGTAGGTCAAGATCTTTTAGCAGAGCCACTAAACGATCAACATCCTGCTGCGAACAAAGCCCATGTTGAAGGGATATCTTCGATGCGACAACCATTCCCACGGACACAGCTTCGCCGTGTTTCCAACGACCATAACCGGACAGATTTTCTATTGCATGGCCAAAAGTATGCCCATAATTCAAAAAAGCCCGGATTGATCCCTCTTTTTCATCAACTTCGACAATTTCAGCTTTTATTTGACAGGCTTTTTTAATTGCATAAGTCAATGCTTGTGTATCTAGTTTTTTCAAGTTTACTACATTTTTTTCGAGCCAACAAAAAAATTCATAATCACGTATGACACCATATTTAACAACCTCTGCAAGCCCCGCAGAAACCTCTCTTTTTTCCAAGGTTTTTAGGGTTGTAATATCAATAAAAACCATTTCCGGTTGATAAAATGCACCAATCAGGTTTTTACCCAGAGGATGGTTAACTGCTGTCTTTCCGCCAACGGAACTATCGACCTGCGCCAATAATGTTGTCGGCACTTGGACGTAAGGAATACCGCGCAAAAAAGTTGCCGCAGCAAACCCCGCCATATCACCAACAACTCCACCGCCCAAAGCAATGATACCGCAGCCACGGTCAAAATCATTCTCAAGCAAAAAATCATAAATTGATTGAAGAACTTCAAAAGATTTGAATTTTTCCCCATCTGGAACATTGAAATGCAATGGAGAAAAACCAGAGTTTTCAAGAGTATTCAGAACAGCCCTACCGTAGAGATTATCGACTGTTGGATTTGAAATAACAGCAAGCTGTTGTGGAAATTCAAGTTGAGAAAGTTCTTCCCCAAAAGATCCAAGACGATCAGAGCTTATCAATATAGGATAACTTCTGTCTGCGAGGGGAACATTAATTTTTTCCAGCATTATCTACCTTTGATGCTCTCGCAAAAACTAATTAGATGGCTAAGCAAAAATTTCGTTCCACAAGGCGTAGTGGTTTTTCAAGGACGAAGGCATACGTGTGGTATGTCGAGTTCTTGAAAAGTCGCTGCAACACCGTGGGGCGGACTTTTTGCTTAGCCATCACCTTTGAAAAAAAAAGGGCAGGTTACCCTGCCCTTTTTTGCGATTTCTATTTAATATTAAAAATCACGAATGATTCGCGGGGTAATAAATATCAATAGTTCATCCTTAACTGTTTGTTTCTTTTGGGTTTTAAACAAATGGCCAAGAATCGGAATACTCATCAACCCGGGAATACCATCTTCGGACTCCTGAACGCTCTCCACAAAGATACCACCAATGACAGTTGTCTCACCATCGCGAATCAGAACTTTAGTTTCCGCCCTTTTGGTATCAATACTTGGAGCACTGGCACCAGCTGTCAGAGAAGGGGAATCATTAGTCGCAAGAATTTCAAGAATAATAGAGTCATCTGGGTTTATCACCGGGGTAACTTCCAACTTCAATTCAGCATTAATAAATTCAGTCTTGGGGCCATCAGCACCAGACGTTTGATAGGGGATTGTTGTCCCTTGGCTGATAGTTGCTGTTTCTCCATTGAGGGTCGTGACTCGCGGGGTAGAAATAACTTTACCTTTGCCATCAGACTGAAGTGCTTGAAGTTGTAAATCCAGAACAACATCATCAATCAGAGCACGACCAATCTGTATTTGAGATGACAATCCTGCGGCAGGGATGAGAGGTCCAATCGATCCTTCAGTGGTGTTTACAAGTAAATTCCCCCCAGCACTTGTAATTGACTGAAATGAGCGAGTATCACCAGAACCATTATCGACATCGGCACCAAACATTCCCCAGTGAACTCCAAGCTCTCTCGAGTAGTTTGAATTAACCTGAACGATTCGAGCTTCAATCATGACCTGGCGTTCAGGGGTGTCCAAGATAGCAATCAGCTCTTTGGCTTTTTTAATCCGTGCAGGAACATCAGTGATAATCAACAATTTGTTACGACTATCTTCAGTAATATTGCCCCGATCACTGAGTAAATCCTTTGCAGGGGAAGAAACACTCCCTAAATCGGCATAACTTACAGTGACAACTTCAGTCACCAACGGTTCAATCTTCTCCTGTGAACGTACTGCGGTTAGTTCAGCCTCCTTCATTGAACGGATTTTCTCTTTCGGCAATACCCGAACAACATTCCCCTCTTGAACCATCCCAAGACCAGTCACATCCAGAATCAAATCCAAAGCCTGATCCCAAGGAACATCAATCAAACGCAATGTAATATTGCCCTTAACCTCATCCGAAGCAATAATGTTGAGATCACTAATTTCGGCAATCAAGCGTAAAATATCACGCACATCGGCATTATCAAAAACAAGGGAAGTTTTCTCACCCGCGTAAGCTTTTTCCTGAGGGCCGACCTGCGTAATAACAGGAACAGGCACTTGACCGGCTGTTGATGATGCTGGTTTGATAACAGGCAAAGGTGCGGCTGTAGACATATCAACCGTTGCCCCTGTAGCAGAAACAGGCATAGTTCCGGTTGTTACAGACGATGCATGAGCATACCCTTTATCGTTAACAGTAAAGACGTAACCAGAAGGGACTTTTCGCAAATGATAGGGGACGTTTCCCTTTAAGAGGACAACAAAACGAACCTCTGGAGAGCCTGAAGCATCTACCAGATAGGGTGTTGCTGAATGAATTGCACTTGGAAACGCCAGAGTGTCAAATATCCTGCGTAATGACCGTGGCAATGTTGTATTTTTCAAAGAAAATTGAACTTTATTACCATCACGAACCGGAGAACTGATTTCTGCATCGCCACTCAGGTCGATATAAAGCTTAGACTGACCATTTTCGGCAGCAAAATCGATCGCCGTAATCTTTGCACTTCCCTCAGTTGCAGGTTCGGCCAGGGCATCAGCAACTGCATCCTGTGAGTGCTCCCAGGTCACAACAACCTGATCATTTTCAGTATTGACCTTGAAGGTTGGAAACACAGAACCGGTCACATCAAAGACAAATCGGGTTTTATTGTCTAATGGCCCAACACGCAGCAAACTAAACCCATCACTCAACTGGTATTTTTCATTATGGTTACCAGGCTGGACACCGTATAAATCAACAACCAACCTTTTGGGGGAGTCGAGAGTAAAGTATCGAACCTGTTCAATCCCCATGGTTGCAGTTAATTTTACTCTCTTGTTAGTAACAGAAACTTCAGAGAGCGAACTGGCAGCACAGAGTGGCGATACCAAAGCAACCGAAAAAATCATCAACAATGTACTGAGGAGCACAACGCTTCTTCTCATATCATTCCCCTAAAAGTCATTCGTGTACAGCCAAGCTTCACCATTCAAACAAAATCCAAATTCACATCGTAATATAGCGATTTTCTTTAACTACTTTCCCTGTATAACTGTCGACACCGACCTCTTCTACAACAATCCGGTCAGGACTTTTTTCAATTCTCAATCCATTTTTATCGACAGCAATGATTTTTGTCTCAATTCTTTTAACAATACCGTCATTCATGCCAATATATTCACCAACTTTTACGGTATAACTCTTCCCGTCAGGAGCTTTAACCATAGCCCTGGGAATACCTTTGACAACCATAAGCGCAATGAGACGATACTGACCCAGTTCAAACTTTTCTAATGGTCCTTTTATCTTTCTCTCTTTTCTAACTATCTTTGTTGCGATTACTTTTTTCTTTTCCTGTATTAATGGTTTAAATGGATCTCTACGCCCTTTTGGACTATAGGCAAAGTCATTGTTGTCCCCGCTATCAGACAGAGCATCTTGTAGAACTGGTGCTGTTTCAACCTGAGCAGAAGCTTTCTGGGCAAAGACATCATTAAGCATTCCGGTTAAAAACAAGGAGAAAATGAGAATACCAAATGTTTTTAAAAATTTTACTTTCATTTTCCCTTACCCCCTGCTTTACCTTTTTTCTCCGTCGAATTTTCAACAAAACGGAAGGTAACGGCACTGCAATCCACCCTTAAGGTTGTCTTACCTTTAACCTCTTTTGTTCCACCTAATGTTAAACCCTTGATATTAACAATCCGTTCCATTTTACTTACAGCATCAAAGAAAGAAGCTGCTTGATGATAGGAACCTGACAACTTCAAAGTAACAGGGACTTCAGCGTAAAACCCTTTTATAATTTCTTTCGCCGGCTTAAATCTTAATATTTCCAGACCCTTCTCTTTCGCAAGATCACCAATACTGGTCAGTAAACTTGGAATTTCTTTCTTCAAGGGCAATTCACCAAGAGCTTCGTCCAATTTAACTTGCATTTTTTCATACTCAGCACGATAAACAGCAAGATTGTTGGCAATTTTTTGATTTTTCTTTAATTTAACCTGAGCAGCATCCCGTTGTTTTATTAAACTTGCATGCTGTTCTAACTGAGGTTGATAAAATAGAAAATAAAAACCCGCTCCCAAAAGTGCCATAATCACCAGGAGCATTAGGACTCGCTGATAGGCAGGCAGATTTAAGACTTTCTCGACTCGTGAATTCATCGCTTAAAATCCCATGTCATTCAGATGGTGGTGTTTCGACGCGACAATTCAAAGTGAATTTTTGCATCTTTCTATCACCAGCCTTAGTCTGTTCCGTGACCGACAACTCAATATTTTTGTAGTAGGGTGAAGATTCTAAGTTCCTCATAAAATCTGCAACCGTATTTTCGTTGTCCGCTATCCCTGCGAGGTTAACATTGCCATTCTTTTCTGAGAACTTGGTCAGCCAAAGTTTTTCCGGTAAAGCAGAACTTAACTCATCCAACAAATGAACCGGGCCTGACTTCCCAGCCTTCAATGTCTGTAAAACCGCAAGTTTTTGCTCTAAATCAGCTTTTTTCTTTTCAAAGTCCTTAACTTGGCCAATTTTTTTTCGTAGTTCATTGTTCTTTTGCTTAATAACAGTAATCTCATCCCTAACACTATTAATTGCTGTCATCTTTTGCACGTATAATGCACTACATCCTATAAAAACCAGGATTAGACAAAGGAAAAAGATCGATAGTTGTGAACGCAGTTTTTCTTTTTTCTGCGCAGCTCTGACTGGCAGCAGGTTAATCCGGATCATTTGTCACCCACCTTCCTCATTGCCAGACCCGCAGCGACAGAAAACATCGGCCCAATCGCATCAAGGTACTCAGCATCAAACCCTTTTTCGCTGATCGTTACATTTCTGAAAGGATCTACCCTTTCAGCAGTTATCCCCAGACGCTCTTCCAGCGTTTCTCTGACTTTCGCCGAACTGGATACGCCTCCAGTTAAATAAACTTTGGTGACCCGATCCTCACTGGACGTCGCCGAAAAGAAATCCAGAGAGCGTTGAACCTCTTGAACCAGATTTTCAATCGCATCCGCCAATATTTCATCGACAGAATCAGGGTCAACATCGGCAATATTGCGATCCCCGAGTTTGGCGCGTTCTGCCTCTTCACCACTAATGCCAAGGCGCTTTTGCAGCTCTTCACTCAGCAAATTCCCACCCGTCTGAATATCCCGGGTAAATATCGATGTATCACCCTTGAGAACACTCACACTGGTAGCACTTGCACCTAAATCAATTAAAGCGATAACTTCATCATCGACAAAGCCATAGTTGTAATCAAACATGTTCTCTACAGCAAAACAGTCTATATCCATCACCACAGGCTCAAGCCCTGCTTCCGCAAAAAGAGCCGTATAGTCATCAACAAAATCTTTTTTAGCTGCAACCAGCATAACATTCATCTGTGAGGGATCTTTTGCATCGGGGCCAAGAATCTGAAAATCAATATTAACCTCAGAAATATCAAAAGGGATGTACTGCTCAGCTTCCCATTGAATCGACGATTCCAACTCAGCATCAGTCATGATCGGCAAGCTAATTTTACGGATGATCACAGAATGACCAGAAACTGAGGTCGCCACCCGAGTAGTTTTAATTTTCATAGATTTCAACAAATTGCGGATAGAATCAACAATAGTCGTTGAGTCCATAATGGTGTTATCGACAATCGTTTCTGAATCCAGAGGCATTATCCCAATATTTTCCAGATGGTAAGTTCCACGCGACTCGCGCAAGCGGACAATCTTAACCGCGCTTGAACCAACATCAATACCAACAATATCTTTTTTCGAGGAGAACATGTCTTATCCAGTCCAAATAGAGTCCAAAATATCAGTTACAGCATACACAGCCAGAAATCTGTCTACTCTGGAAAAATCTTGGCTTTATCAGACAGCTTGTATCCTAAAGCTAAGATGATTTTACGCATTGTCTCCATGCGGCAAGGATGCCCACGTTCAATCCGTGTAATCGTCAAGGGTGACACGCCAGCCTTCCGCGCTAACTCCGCCTTGCTCATCAATAACGACTCACGAATATCTCTGACGTGATTCAACAACATCCACCTAACCTCATAGCAGTAAAATTATTCAAATTGTGCGTAATTATAGGTCAATGAACGATATTGTCAAGCATTTTAAGATTAAACCAATAAATAAATTCAAAAGAAAGAGATTGGAGTAATTTGCCAATTACGTGGTCTATTAATTTACTGCATGCAAGACAGAGAGGTAACACACTATTTCGACAGAATTAGCTGCCAAGCAGGCTTAAATACCAATAGACCAGATCTCGCCCCCAAAACAAATAAACTGTCGCCGCAAAAGCTAAAAAAGGGCCGAATGGTATTGCTAACTTTGCATCCTTCTTCTGTAACAACATCAAGGGTACGCCGACCAAAGAGCCAGCCAAAGATGCAACAAATACAATTGGCAACACCGCTTTCCATCCCAGAAATGCCCCCAGCATCCCCAACAACTTGATATCGCCCCCACCCATTCCCGCTCTTTTTGTGAGTAGTTCGTAAAACCAGGCGATTGCCAACAGGATTCCACCCCCGACAAGGATACCTAAAAGAGAATCCGACCAGGATAGCCAGGGGACAAAGAAAGAGCAGATAAAGCCGACAAGGATTCCGGGTAAACTGATAACATCAGGAATAATTTGATGATCCAGATCGATAAAAGTGATCGTCACTAAGGAGGCAATAAACACCCAGTAAACTATCGTCACGGCACTGAAACTGAAATAATACAAAACTAGGGCAAATAGCAGACCAGTGAGTGCCTCAATCGCCGGATAACGCAGAGATATACGTGCGCGACATGCCGCGCATTTTCCTCCGAGAAACAGATAGCTTAGTATCGGGATATTCTGGAACCAGCGGATATGGTGACCACAATGAGGGCATGCCGACGGTGGCGAGACAATCGATTTCCCTGCCGGGATTCGGTAGATACAGACATTGAGAAAGGAGCCAATGACAGTACCCAAAACAAACGCGGCGCCAAGAAAAAAATAAAATTCAAACGGCATACAGCTTATTCCTCATTCACCCACATCCGCTGTAGACCCCGCAGTTGTTTTTTTCTGCGGAGCGTTAGCAAACTTGCTGGTGCTATAAATCCTTCCACTCTCCAAAAGTATATATTCTCCGCCGTAAGGGTCTTGCGGTAAAGTTTCAAGAATTTTCTTATCAATCAATTCCTGAATAGAATCGGGGAGTCGTAAAAAATCAATTTTAAATTTCTGCACTGCTTTTTCAATCAACAATGCTCCCTGTAACGCAGTTAATCGTTTTTGATAGTATTGACGTATTTCTGGACTACGTTCTGCTGAGAGCATCCGCTGAAGAAGATTAATGGCAAATGTATAATTGCCTTTGTAGTAAGCCAGACGTGAGGCAAGAGAAGCCAAAATTGGCGGTGCCCCGGGAATTTTACTTGCAATCTCAAAATATTGTGCCCCTTTTTGCGCATCATGCAAAAAATAAAAATAGATAAATCCGATATGATAGGGAAAACGAAAATCATCTGGATTAAACTGTCGTCCATATTTAAGGATATCAATCGCATCCTGAAAACGCCCAGAACCCCAGGTCAACATCCCCGTTGAAAAATGGTAGGTATCATAAAAGTAGGGATCCAGCTTGATAACAGCTTTGATAATGCGGGTGAAATAATCCCAATCGAGAGCAGTTATTTTTTCCTGCCGATCAATCTTGTCACCGATAAAAAAGATCCCCTGCAAAAGTTGGAAATCAGCCGCCAACCCCTGAAAATCTAAAGCTGCCACGCGGGAAAACTCAGCAGGCAGAACATAATTAACGCGGGCTTTTTTATCCAACTCTCCCTTAGCTGTAAAAGTGTGAGAATACAAACCAAGATGGAGAGCGATTAACAGAACCAGCCCAAGCAGATAGCTAATTCGACGGCTCAAAGAAGTTCCTTTTTCTTAAAGATCATCGCAGCCAAACACAAAACTATGACCGAATAAACAATCCCATAAAGAGTGAAATATCCAAACTCCGAAGCACTCACCAACATTCCATGCGCAGAAATAACCTTGAAATCAAAAGCCTCAAAATTTGGAACGATATATTTTATAACAGTAATAAGCTGTGCAGTAGCAGGGGCAAGACTTTCCTGCCCACGCCCTGTCGAGATAAAATGAATCACATCGGAGATTGACTGGCCGACAACGTAAGTGGAGACGGTAAAAAGTAAATTCACAAACGAGCTGGTCGTAATGACTCCAAAAAAAATAATAATCGAGTTCAAAACCATAATCTTAATAAAATCAAAGTAAACAGCTTGCAAATAGGCAAGCCAATTGAAGGAACCAAAATAATTAACATATTCCGATTTTAAATAGACCAGAACAAGGCAGGAAATCCCCGTCAGTAATAGATAAGCAAACAGAAATACGGTTAAAAGACCAAGGTACTTCCCCCACACATACTGGACTCGCGTTATCGGCCGCGATAGCACAAAATAAATAGTACGTTTATCCAGATCCTTGGCAATCAGATTAACGGAAAGTGAGGCAGATATCAGCAAGCCGGCAAAACTAATGGCGCTGAGATTAAAATCAACGGCGACCTTGCCCAAATCCTGCATGAAAAAGTTAGCAAAAATAATGCTGAGAAAAACGACAAAGATTGCAAACAGAAAAATGCCATAAAGTATCCGACTACGGACACCTTCTAAAAATGTGACAGAAATTAAAGGCCACATGACTCCTCCTTATCTGCCACCACATCATAGAATATTTTTTCTAAGGTCACCGCAGAGGACTGAACATTAACAACGGGGATCTCTTTACGGCGAAGAAAGTCAAGGGTCTGGTTGATTTTATCAGTTTCGACATAAAGGCTTAGATGTTCAGTAAATGTCTTAAATCGATATTCTGCCGTAGTTAAGATCTGCTTGACCTGAGCGGAAAGCGGAACCAGAATTTCTGTTTCTTTTTGCGCCAGGACAAGATCCTCCCGAGTCAAATGGCGACGAACTTCACCAGCATGCATAATGATCACTTCATCACAGAGCCGTTCAACATCACTCAGGACATGAGAACAGAACAAAATTGTTTTACCACGGTCGCGTAAGCCAGAGATCAAATCAAAAACCATCTGACGACCAACCGGATCCAAACCGCTCATCGGTTCATCAAAAATCAATAAATCAGGATCATGAACGATGGCAGCAGCGATCCCGGCACGCTGAGTCATCCCCTTTGAAAAAGTCCGCAGCCGATTACCCAACTCAGCCTGCATACCAACCTGTTCAACCGCTGCTTTTGCCTTTTCTGGAAAATCCACTTTTTTCATACCAAAACTACTTGCCGAGAACCACAGTAACTCGCGAAGGGTGAGATAATCATAATAATAGGGATTTTCCGGCAGATAGCCAAGCGTTGTTCCTGCTCGTAAATTGAGAGTTCCAGAATCAGGTTGAGTAAAGCCGAGGATTGATTTAATAACGGTGCTTTTTCCAGCGCCATTTTGGCCGATAATAGAAATAACCTTACCTTCTTGGACGCGAAAAGAAACATCGTTCAGGATGGTCTTTCGAGAAGGGAGCAACTGTTTTTTTTTAACCGTTTTAACTAATTTTTCGACAGTGATCATACAGTAAATCCTATAGAGCGATACCTAGTGAATCAAATTGTCTGGAGAGCAGTACTTTTTGCTCTTTTAATTCTTCAATTTTTTCAGAAGGGATAAGTTTCCCTATGACTATTTTGTTATTTCTGGAAATCAATAATGCATTCGACAAATGAAGTAAATCAAAATATCTGTCAATATCAGGGTTTCTATCATAAGCCTGAGAGGCATATTTTTTTGCTTTTTCATAATCCCCAAGGATGTAATAAAGCTTGGCCAGAGAGAATAGGTACGATGGGAAACGATTCTGTTGTGAATAACTGACCATGTCTGGAAGAACATACTTGGCAAGATCCCGGTTATCTGTTTCCTGCAATCTATCAACCAAATTGGTATAAAGAGTATGCTTAAACTGCCAGCCGTAAATAGAATCATCTATATTTCCACTCAAATATAATGCACTAGCCGTTTTGTACCGTTCAGTATAGGGGATATCTGAGGCAACCATGTAGTGCCTGAACTGAAGAAGCTCAAACATTTTGAAATAATGTGAGATAACAAAAAAATTAATAACAATTATCAATACAACAATGACTGGGGTTGCAAATTTTCGAGGAATACAGATTTTTTTACCCCGCCATCGACCAAGTATCGGAGCAAGAGCAAGACACGCCATAAGTGCCAAGTTGTGAAAATAAAGCGGATGACTGAAGCACATCATACAAACAAAAGAGACTATTCCTAAAAAAATAAAAATATTTGCTCTGGATAGTTGCTTCCAGCAACCTATCAACAGTAGAACGACAAAAACAATAACCAGCAGGAAGACAAAAATACCATGCTCTGCAAATATATGTAAAAAATCATTATGCGCCCAAAGAGTTTCACCAATCATATTATAGGGTAAATGGAGAAATTCAGTAGACTGGATTGCATAATCACCTAAATTTCTTGCGTAGCCACCAAATCCAACACCAGTTAGCCAGTGATCACGCCCCATAAGGACTGCTGCCAGCCAAAAAACTAAACGTTTGTAGGTTCCCGTACCTTCTGACCATGCCGCGCCAGCTCTGGACAAAGGAGTCCAGTCACCGACAAATTGAGATATCCCCCAAGCAATTATGACCACTATAAAAAGTTGGACAAAATGGGGTCTAAGTCGTAATAGTTGCTCTTTTTTCCAGAGAACAATGACCAAAAGCGCTGAGAGACAAAGGGCAACCATTCCTGCCCGAGAAGCGGTCATAAATAAAACCACCGATATTAAGAGCGATGGTAGTAGGTAAATAATTTTCTTACGTCCAGTATTACTCAATACATGAGAATAACTGAACAAGCCCAACAGCATCAATGTAGCCAGTAAATTTGGTTGTCCATAGTTACCATAAACACGCCCACTTGAAAAATTGTAGACTCCTAGTTTTGCCCCCATATACAATCCTAAACTGTATATGGCAGAGAAAACCGCCACATAAGACAGAAGTAGGGGCGCATGTCGCCATAGAGTGGTTGTTGACAGGAACAGGATACACAGCAAGTAAAGTCCCAGAATAGCTAGGACAACGGTATCATTTTGTCGGGTCATGGCAACAGTAAGTGCAACGATTAATAAAATAAAATATGGAAGGTAAATATTAAGATGGTTTTGTTTAATGTAAAATAGATAAAAAAGAAAAATAAAGTTCAGAAATAACAAAGAAAATATAGATTGTGTGACATGGGAATATTTATAGAAAAAAGGGAATCGCACACAGCAGGAGCTGACAATAACAATTAAAGAAACAACTAAATAAAAGCCCCTGTTCTTGTAGAACAGGGGCTTTTGAAAATCTTTGCCAGTTAGCATAGAGAGCTATTAAAGAGCTGTCCAGTCACTAAATGCAGTACTGTCAAAGGCTGGTTCTGCATTAATTAGGTCAGTACTAGCAAATTTATCACCGGCTATATCGACAGTGTAAATTTCTGACACAAAGTTACCTGAGGCATAAGCTTTATTCCCTTGAGCATGCCCAGTACTCAATACATAACTTGTGGCATCATCGCCAGCACCACTTTCATTAGCCCAATATATACCTGATACCTGATTTGAAAGTTTAGTTGATGTTAACACATCCGCGAGGTTAGCAGCAAATGAAGTAGAAGCAAGTAGACCCAAAGTAAATATTAAACACACTATTTTTTTCATAATTTTATCTCCTATTTTTAAAATATTTAAAGCTTAAAAAATTAACTTAATCAAGCACCATCAGGATAATAAAAAACATCCGAAAAGGTTGCTTCCAAATCAGTTTTAGCATTTTTCAAGTCGGACTGCGCTGCCGAGTTAAAAGCCTTCTGCCGATAAGCAGCAAACTGTGGAATGGCAATAGCAGCCAGAATACCGATGATCGCGACAACGATCAGCAACTCGATGAGGGTAAAACCCTTTTGATTACCTTTTCGAAATTTGTTCAACATCTGTGATCTCCTTTTCTGTGAGGAAAGAATTAGCCAAAACCTGGCTGACTTAAATTTATTTTCTAAACACACCTCAGCCTTATTACAATGACTATGCCAATTTTTAATCTAAGCAGATTAAAACTATTGTTAGTTACCAGGCTGATCAATTTAGCAAACTAAACTTACAAATTAGAACGTATTAAGTACTCGGTTTTTCAGTCTTTCCTAGGCAGAGCCTGCTCTCTTTGCTGTTACCTGAATTTAAAACCAGATAAACTGGATAATGAATTATTATTTTTCTGGGGAGAGGTTGCGCTGCTTAAAATGGAAGAATTAAATATATTTTCATGATTCCCTGTCAATTTTTGGCAGACTAGGTGACAATTTTTGTCACAAGATCAAAAACATTTAGCCGCGATGAAAATCTATCAGAATCTGTAAAGTCACTGACATGATTAAACATTTTTTTTTACAGATTTTGGTAGACCTTGATTGCGGCTAAACAAGATTATGTTTTGGGGGGTGGGTGTTTTTTATCGTTACTGCTCCTAAATAAACAATCAACGTTTTAAATAAAGAACAAAAATTTGCTACACACCTTGCAGAGCAATTTTGGTAATGCTAGTATTACCAAAAGGAAGGAGAATGGTATTTATGCAAACAGCAACCAGTAAACTGACCAGCAAATATCAAGCGACAATCCCCAAAGAAGTACGGAACGTCCTCCATCTCAAGACAGGTGATGCCGTCGCTTTTGACATTGAAGACGATCGCATTCTGATCAGAAAAGCACAACCAATCGACTTTGCTTTCACCAACGCCCTTGAAGGGACGCTGAATGAATGGCAATCGGCTGCTGACGAGGAGGCGTACCGTGACCTTTAATCCCTTTGACGTTGTCGTTGTTCCATTTCCATTCACCGACAGAGAGACAACCAAACGCAGACCGGCATTAATTCTCTCGGATGGACAGACATTTAATCAAAAGGTGGGTCAATCGGTCATGGCAATGATCACCAGTGCCAAAAATTCTGCTTGGCCGCTAGATAGTGACATTCAAGATCTCGATTCAGCAGGGCTTCCTTCAGCGTCAATTGTACGAATGAAATTGTTCACCCTTGACCATCAGTTAATCATCAGAAAAGCTGGAAAACTATCACCAACAGATCAAAACAAGGTCACAGAAGCACTCCATCAACTCCTGAATCTATATATTCACACATGCAGACAGGTAGAGTAGAGAGCAGGTTTCACCAGCGTTAGGTTCAGCTTATCTGTTTCCGCCCCTTTCGTTTGGCGGTGCCTAAATAGCTTTTCCGTAACTGCTTCAACCAGCCCTCCCTCATCAAACCGTGCGTGCGGTTCTCCCGCACACGGCTTTCCGATGTTCTTCACTGCAAAGCATGTGCTTTTGTCCAGCCTGCTGATGTCGGCACTTTTCGTAGCCCGTATTTCACATACAGATTCCGATTGCCAAACCGGGCGTATCCTGCTTTTCGATTTCTGACCTTATGCCTTTTGCTCAGGTGGGTTCGTAATCGTTGTTCAACATGACCCCGTACGTGCTGGAGTGTTTTACTGCAATTACGATAGTGAAAATAGCCAACCCAGCCGCGAACGGTTGCGTTGACTTCGTTAACCACCCGGTCTAATGGCATGAGCGTTCGACCTCTTCAGGTCTGAAACGTCACTTGGTCTTTGATCTTTTCGATCGCTTTCTTTGAAGGTTGAACGTGGGAGTAATACTTCCCGGTTCGCTGACTTTTGCCCATGCGAATTTCAAATCCAAGAAAGTCGAATCTTTCTTCGTAGGTGTTGACCTCATTCAGAGTCAGATCCAGCCGACCCATGACGTGTTGTAGTAATGCCATGGGTTGTTCGGTGCCGTTACGACACAGAATGACTATATCGTCTGCATAGCGGACGATACGTGCTCCCA
>JAKIUD010000002.1 GCA_021647765.1 Desulfuromusa sp.
TCACCTGGAGGAATACAGAAATCTATCATTCAATGTGGATAAACGATAATGTAGTGCCAGACGATGTTTTTTTGACGTGGAACTAGTTGATATTGCGAGGTTTATTTTTTTGGGTGTTAAACATGGGCTACGAGACGGTTGGATTGCATTTCATCACGGTTGATGAACCGCCCTGTGCGGAGCCGCATGCAGGGTGGTGTGGGGGCTGGGGGAGAAAAACCCCCGGCTACCCGATTCATGACGCGAAGCGGCGTGCATAAGTTGCTGGAGTGTACTCAGCTCCGCCGATTCAAGCCGCGCAGCGGCTTGAACAAGTTATTCAACGGTTCCGGTCATCATCACACTTAATCACGCTACCTATTGCCGAAACCACCATAAACACAATTTTTCTAGCCGTCTATCATTGCTATTTTGGGAGATAACGGAAATCACCTGTTCCCCAAAAATAAAAAACCACCGCACGGGAAAACGGGTTCCTGGTGGTGGTTCATTTGTGATGATCTCATTGTCCCTTCCTTAAATGCAGAATACTCCCTCAAAATAGCGGTGAATCCGTTTTCTGTCAAATAAACTTCCGAGTTTTTTTGCTGCCTTGCGTAATTCCGTGGACACCTTATTTAACTAATATCTCTATCGTTGCGCGACCCGTTTTCTGGGGACACGTAACAAGTCCATGTCCCCAGAAAACTAACCGGAAGATCCCGGATCTTTCAGAGTGACATTCATCTGATTTCTTCTCATGGTGGAAGGAGAAGAAACAAACAAGATTGCGGAATTTTACCCTATCAATTCAAGCAATACATGATTCAAAATCCCACCACTCTGGAAAAAAACCACCTCTTGATCGGTATCGACCCGACAGAGAACCTCAAGCTCCTGCTGGCTGCCATCGCCCCTGTTGATGATTACGGTGAGGTGCTGTTTAGATTTCAACCCATTGATTTCCGGTAGAGTTAAGGTTTCGCTGCCATCCAGATTCAAACTTTCAGCAGAGTCTCCATCTAGAAATTGCAGTGGCAGAATCCCCATCCCAACCAGGTTGGAGCGGTGGATCCGCTCATAGCTTTCGGCCAGAACGGCTTTAACCCCAAGCAACAGGGTTCCCTTCGCCGCCCAGTCACGACTGGAGCCGGTTCCATATTCTTTACCTGCTATGACGACCAGCGGTGTTTGCTCCGCTTGATAACGACATGATGCCTCAAAAATACTCATCTCTTCACCGGTGGGGAGATACTTTGTGATTCCACCTTCGGTTCCCGGCACGATTTTATTTTTCAATCGGATATTGGCAAAGGTGCCACGCATCATCACTTCATGGTTGCCGCGTCGCGAACCATAAGAGTTGAAGTCCTGCTCCGCAACTCCATGTTCCTGAAGATATTGTCCGGCCGGACTGCTCCCATTTATCGACCCAGCCGGGGAAATATGATCGGTGGTAATCGAATCCCCTAGCAAGGCAAGTATCCGTGCCTGTTTAAACCCGGGATAGCTTTTGGAAATCTGCAACTGATCAAAAAAGGAGGGCAACCGGATGTAAGTTGAGTCAGGCTCCCAGTCATAGGTTAAACCGTCTGGAATTGGCAGATTGCGCCAACTTGCATCTCCAGTAAATACTTCTGCATACTCTTTGCGGAACATCTGCGCATTAACCAAGGCAACCATTTCAGATACCTCTGCGTTGCTTGGCCAGATATCCTTCAGATAGACAGGCTGTCCAGAACGATCTTTACCCAGGGGGTCCTTGGTGAGATCAATCCGGGTCGTTCCCGCCAGAGCAAAAGCAACCACCAATGGTGGAGAAGCAAGCCAGTTCGCCTTGGTCTGGGGATGAATCCGCCCTTCGAAGTTACGATTCCCCGAGAGGACGGAACAGACACTCAAGTCTCCAGCGTCAATCGCTTCAGCAATCGAGCCGGTCAATGGCCCAGAGTTTCCAATGCAGGTGGTACAGCCATAGCCGACAATATTAAAGCCAAGCTGATCAAGATAATCTTGCAGCCCAGCTTTTGCCAGATAATCTGTCACCACCTTGGAGCCTGGAGCTAATGATGTTTTGACCCAGGATTTTTGTTGCAACCCTTTTTCAACCGCTTTTTTTGCTACCAGCCCAGCTGCCATCATCACCGCCGGATTTGAGGTATTGGTGCAAGAAGTAATTGCGGCAATAACAACATCTCCATGATTCAGCTGATCTGAACTATTGGCAATCGGTACCCCTTTATCCCGGTCAACTTCAGGGAGAATCTGATCTGTCGCACGCCCCATATCTTCGAGAACAACCCGATCCTGCGGTCTTTTCGACCCTGCTAAACTTGGTCTGACCGTTGCCAGATCAAGCTCCAAAATCGCGCTGTAGTTGGGATCGGGAAGTGTGTCACTGCGCCACAGCCCCTGTTCTTGACAATAAGCTTCAACGAGTGCCACGGTTGCATCGCTACGCCCGGATAAAGTCAGGTAATCGAGAGTGATCTGATCAATCGGGAAGAATCCACAGGTTGCACCATACTCTGGAGCCATATTGGCAATGGTTGCACGGTCAGCCAGAGGAAGTTGACCAAGACCCGCACCAAAAAATTCGACAAATTTACTTACGACCCCATGGGTACGGAGCATCTGGGTGACAGTCAACACCAGATCTGTTGCGGTGATCCCCTCACTCAAACTGCCAACCAAACGGAAACCAACCACTTCCGGGATCAACATGGAAATTGGCTGTCCCAACATCGCCGCTTCAGCTTCAATCCCGCCAACCCCCCAACCGAGGACACCAAGGCCATTGATCATGGTGGTATGGCTGTCGGTTCCTACCAATGTATCTGGATAAGCCCAGGTTTCTCCATCAATCTCTTGACTCCAGACTCCTTGCGCCAGATATTCCAGATTAACCTGGTGACAAATACCGGTACCTGGTGGCACAACCCGGAAGTTATCAAATGCTTTCTGTCCCCAGCGCAAAAAAGCATAACGTTCACGGTTACGCTCCATCTCTTTTTCTACGTTAGCAGCCAAAGCAGAGCGATTGCCAAACTGATCCACCATGACGGAATGATCAATCACCAGATCAACAGGGATTTGCGGATTGATTGTCGCTGGATCCCCACCATTTCTGGCAACCGCATCACGCATGGCGGCAAGATCGACAATAGCCGGAACCCCGGTAAAATCCTGCATTAAAACCCGAGCCGGACTATAGGAAATCTCGCCAGCCCGATCCTGTTGTGGCTGCCAGTTTGCAACAGCGTCAATGTCCGCCCGTTTAACCGCATTACCATCTTCCTTGCGCAGCAAGTTTTCCAGAAGAACCTTTATGGTGAAAGGGAGCCGCATCAGGTCATACGAACCTGCCGCAGCGGCCGCCTTGAGACTATGATATTGGTATTGATGCCCTGCAACAACCAGGGTTTTTATGCTGTTAAATGAATTATTCATCATCAGTGATCTCCTCTGTCGTTAGTCTTTTTCCGATTTTACCCCGAAACAAATTCAGTTATCCAGTGCTGTAAAAAATATTTGCATTATTTTCTACAAAAGATCTATATATCCCTCGCCATTTGAACATAAATTGGTAAAAGTCTGTTGAGATTTCAGGGGGATTATTCTATTTCAAAACAACTATCATTAAAAAATAACGTTGTTTTTAAAATTTCCCTGTGCTAGAAGCGAGATTATCGTGTCTCGGTTACCCTCGTAAAAACGTAGAAGGAGTTACAGCATGGCAGAAGGTACAGTAAAATGGTTTAATGATTCGAAAGGTTTTGGTTTTATTGAGCAAGATGATGGTCCAGATGTCTTTGTTCACTTTTCAGCGATCCAATCAGAAGGGTTTAAGTCTCTGGCTGAGGGAGATCGTGTTACATTCGATGTAATTCAGGGAGATAAAGGTCCGCAATCCGCGAACGTAATGAAAGCTTAAATTTGATCGTTCCCGACAGTTTTAACTGCCGGAAATAGTATCTTTGAGGGTAAACCAAGAAAGCTTCGCAACTATTGTTGCGAAGCTTTTTGTTTCTTGTCAGTTTTAGGGGTATTGATTGAATGGCAGTTGTCAAGAAGATTAAACTCTTCCTGACCAAGGGTAGTCAAATATGTAAAAGTAGAACTAGCGTCGTCGTAATTGATACTTCTGCACGGCAGCATTGTGTTCCTTGAGTGTTTTTGAGAACTGGTGTTCACCATTGCCCCGGGCAACAAAATAGAGAAATTTGGTTTCTGCTGGGTGGGCAGCAGCTTTAAGGGCAGCTAACCCAGGGCTGGCAATCGGACCAGGCGGGAGTCCCCTGATCAAATAAGTATTGTAAGGGGTCGGAGTTAACAGGTGTTTGCGGGTGATGTTGCCATCAAAGTCTTTGATTCCATAGATAACTGTTGGATCGGTTTGTAGGGGGATCTTGCGTTTGAGCCGGTTGTAAAAAACCGATGCGATCAGGGGCATTTCCTCGACTTGACCCGTTTCTTTTTCGATAATAGAAGCTAGGGTCACCCATTGGTGTAAATTCAACCCCTGTTTTTTAAATGCTTGTTTTAACTCTATGCTGACATGATTTTGAAATTGAGTTACCATCATTTTTAACAATGATTTTTCGTCGATTCCAGGAGCAAACAGATAGGTTTCTGGAAACAGGTAGCCCTCCAAGCTATCGGCATTAATTTTTAAAGAATGAATATAATCAATATTATACGCTAGTGCTGACAGTTTTTCTTTTTGGCCGAAGCCCTTTTCCGCTATTCTTGCAATGATCTGCTGCAGGGTGAATCCCTCTGGAATGGTCAAGCTGACATTTTCGACATCTCCTTTAACCAGACGAGTCAGAATCTTCCCTGGGGTAGCGGGGTCGCTGAACTGATAATTTCCAGCTTGAATCTGGTCACTTTGGTGGTTCCAGCGTGCTAACAATTTAACTGCCAGTGCACTACGGATAACCCCGATTTCCTCTAGATCAAGGGCAATTTTATTCAATCCAGTTCCGGGCTGAATCCTGAGCTGAACCAGATTTTCCGGAGTTAGAGGGGAGAAAAGCAGGGCATAGGCAATAAAAGCAATGATTGGGAAAAGTAGCAGAGCTGGAAGGATAAACCACAACGTAAATTTAGACATAATTTCTTTCAGAGATTGAATCTGTTTTCGGTTCCACTGCGTAACCGTTCAATGTTTTCTCTATGCTTCCAGATAACAACAGTGGCGATAATCAGCGTTGCAATAAACAGCACAAAAGAACCTTCAAATAAAAGAATCAGTAATGGGATTATTGTTGCGGCCGAAATCGACGCCAGTGAGATATAGCGCCACTTCCACAGGGTGAGAATAAAGACAACCAAAGCGCAAAGCACTGCCAAGGGTGATAAAACCAGAAAAACTCCCAATGCAGTGGCAACCCCCTTGCCTCCCTTAAATCCCAGATAAACTGGATAGCAATGACCAATAAATGCTGCCAATGCAACTAGGGCAATGCCATATTCTGCTAGGTTGTAACCATGCTGAGCAATCAGCAGAGGGATGACCCCCTTCAGACAATCGCCAATCAGGGTGATAACACCAAGTTTACGCCCCGCCACCCGGTAAACATTGGTGGCACCGATATTTCCGCTGCCCGCACTGCGAATATCTTCCCCTCCCACCAGGCGGGTTAAAATCACCCCGGTCGGAATTGCACCAATCAGATATGCAGCAAGTATAAGTAAAAAGAGAGTCATAAACGTTATGCTCTTTTTAACGCAGCTTTACGATATTCGTTAATTGCTCCCCGTAAGGCACCAGCAGCAAGATTTGAGCAATGATGCTTCTCTTTTGGCAAGCCTCCGAGTGCTTGTGTTATCGAGTCATCGGTAATTTTTAACGCCTCAGTCAAGGTTTTCCCCATCATCATCTCACTGGCGATGGAAGATGTTGCCACTGCAGCTCCACAACCATAAATCTTATATTTTACGTCGACAATCTTGTCTTTCTTGATTTTCAGAGAGAGTAATAGCGTATCACCGCAATTGGGGTCACCAACCTGGATAATGACAGAGGGCTTTTCGATGCTTCCAATATTGCGGGGATTATTGAAATGATCCATGACTATTTCAGTGTACAAGGTTCGCTCCCTTCCCTTCCATATCTATTTTAGGATTTACAACAGTACAGTGTACAGCCGCTTAAGGGGTAAGGGCAAATGTAAATTTGATTTTTGTCTCGCTATGAACGTAAAAAAGCAGCCGGTAATGGCTGCTTTTTTACGTTTAAAATGGAGTTAGAAGGCTTTTTTGGTTATTGTGCACCCCAACGTGAAATCAGATGGAATTTCTCTTCATAGTCCAACCAGTCGGCATTGATCATCCGTCCTTCACTTTCGCATCTTTCCAGTGAGAAAAACCCGAGAATAAGCAGCGCAAAAATAATTCCAAATCCAATCAATAAAAAATAGGTCATAATGGCCTCCTGCATGAGTATGTTGTATCGTGAGTTGTATATTAGACCTATATGTTGTATAAGTAAAATCATTCATTTTAAGGTATAGGATAAGTTAAGGTTATGTTGCCAGATTTTAACCGTCTCAAAGTTTTTTATCATATTTACAAGTTAAACAGCATAGTTGCTGCGGCAAACCAGCTCCATCTGTCGCAACCTGCCGTCAGTCAACAACTGCAGAAGTTGGAAGCAGAGTTGAAGTTTCCCCTGTTTATCCGTCTACACAAAAAGCTGGTACCAACGGCAGCCGGAGAACGGTTATTCAAACTGGTCGAACCTTTTGTCGATAAACTACAGGATGAAATCCCTCATATCCGTCAACCGCTGGATCAACCATCAGGGTTGCTACGAATTGGAGCTCCCAGGGAGTTTGGTAAAGAATATCTGCCGACATTCTGCAGTTCGTTTCGTGAACAATATCCAGATGTAACTTTCAATCTGAATTTTGAAGAGTCCGCACCTTTATTGAATATGGTAAGGGAAGGATCTCTGGACTATGCGTTGGTAGATGTTTTTTTTAATCAAGGGGAGTTTCTGGGTAATGCAAACATCTTTAGCATTGATCCCCTCATCAAGGAGGAACTGATTCTGGTCTGTTCCCAAAATTACTATCAAAAAGAGATTTGTGGTGACTATTCCTTCCGTAACCTGGTTAAAAAGAACTTCATTACCGATGAGGATGAACATAAAATTCTGCTTCAATGGTTCAAGCACCACTTTCGCAAGACGGCTGAAAATCTGAATATCGTCATGACCCTTGATAGCCATGAAGCTCTGGTTTCCGGGATCAAGTTGGGGATGGGATTGGGGATTGCGTCGGCACATCTGGTGTGGAAAGAAGTTCAACAGGGTGAAGTGATCCCGATTACGACTGCCAGAGAAAACATGGTCAATATGATTTCACTGGTGCAGTTACAGGATAAAGTGCCGACTCTGACCGAAAAAACCTTTCGGGATTTTATGATAGCCGGTATGCAGAAAACTGAAGTTTTGGAGCGGTTCCAGTGCACCAGTTCTTAAGTCAAAATAATCCGGAGGTTGCGTAATGTCCATTTCAACCATTAATCTTGATTTCCGGTTATGCATTACGCTCCAGTAAATCGGTATTTATACTAACTTCAGACCTCGGTAGTGGTGGAATGTACAATGGAACGATCTACGCCCTTTTTGATTATCTTTCTCAGGGGATTAATTTGATTCCCTGATTTCCTAACGCGACTAAACCATCTTTATACAAACCACCAACCGCTTTTTTGAAAACTTTCTTACTTAATCCCAACTGGTTACGGATCTGTTCCGGTGGGCTTTGGTCGTGCAATGGCAGGAAGCCATCCTTTTTGAGTTCCTGGAGAATGATCTCCCGGGCATCTTTAATTCCTGCTGCGCCAGGACGCCGCAGGGTGACATCAATTCTGTGGTCGGCTCGGATACGGAGGACATAACCTAAATGATGTTCTCCACGTTTCAGAGCCGGAGGGATTTCATCTTTATATAGGAGTGCTTCATAGTAATCATTGACAATCACTTTGGCGCCCAGATCAGTGAACGCCCAGATTAACAGATCAACCTCTGCCCCCTCGCTAAGATCCCTGTTTTCTTTGACCAGAAATTTTTCCAAGCGACTTGAGGCAATTGGTCGGCTGTCTTTGTCATGACAGATATGAACCAGATAGCGTCGTCCCTCTTCCATTTTTTGCGCTTGCTCACTGTAGGGTGCCAGTAAATCTTTCTCCAGTCCCCAATCGAGAAAGGCACCGTGTGAACCGACACTTTGTACTTTTAACAAGGCAAAGTCTCCGACCTGCGCAAGTGGCATTCGCGTGGTTACTTTGGGTTTATTATCACGATCAAGATAAAGAAAAACTTCTATCGTCTCTTCCGGGTTGATCTCTTCCGGGCATTCACTCCGGGGAAGAAAAATCTGTTGCTCTTGAGCAGTTAACCAGACACCTTTGGGGGTAATATCTTGAATTTTCAATTTATAACGATAGCCGGGTAATAACATCAGCAAGCCTTATCTTAGGGTTTTATCGGGAGTCGAACTCTGTTGATACAGATATAACCCGTACCGCAGACCAGAGCCAATAGAATAAGGAACCCATTCCAGCCAAAGTGGCGGTAAATGATTCCCGGGGCAAAAGATCCAATACTTCCTCCGGCGTAATAGAATGCAACATAAAGGCCGTTGGTCATCCCGCGATATTGGCTTCCAGCGAGTTGGTTGACCAGTCCGGAAGCGGTCGAGTGTACCAAAAACATGGCTCCACAAAAAAGGAACATCATCCCGAACAATAACCAGATCTGATTTGCAGCTAATCCGATGAGAGTCAATCCAAGGCAGAATAAACCCACCCGGATAGTTTTGAGTTCACCGTTGACCCAGGAGACAATTTTCGGAGCCCCCAGGGATGTGACGATTCCCATCATGTAGCCGGTATACATCAGACCGATGCGCAGCTCATTTGCCTGATCGCTCAGTTCGGTTAAGCGGAAAGGGAGGAAGTTCATCACTGCGGCAAAGATCAGAAACAGGCAGAAGATACTCAGGTAGATGGGGAGGAATGCCGGTCTGCGCAAGACCTCAAGAAGAACTTTTGGTTGTGGTCGGACTGTTTTTAACCCGCTCGTTTCAGGTAAGTGGAACAGGGTCAGAAAACCGATACAGAGGGTCACTGCCAGGAGAAGAAAACTGAAACGCCAGCCAAACTGGTTGGCAATTAAGCCTGAAGTTGCCCGGCCGATAAAACCGCCGAAGATTGTTGCGGCAATATAGATCGCCATGACCCGCTGAACTGTATCCGCCGAAGAACGTTCAGACAGGTAGGTCATCAATGAGGTTAGAATTGCCGGCACCAGCAAGCCCTGGATCAGGCGGATAGTCATCAACAACGGAAAACTGGAGGTGCCAGCAAAACAAAGTTCGCTCACTGCCAGCAGGGGAACGGCAATTTTCAATACCCGGATCGGTGAGATAGTTTCAAGCAGGTAACCGTAAGCCAGAGGAGCCAGAGCCAGAGGGATAAAGGTCACTGTTGTCAGTGCTGCGGCAGCTTCCCGACTGACCCCAAATTCCTGACTCAGAAGCGGTAACAGGGGCTGAGGTGCGTAGAGAACTGAGAGTGTCAGAATGGTATTAAGGATGATTGGTAATATTTCTGTATATTTTCGCAGGGGCATTTCGGTTCGCCTGGGTCGCAAGGTGAATAGTCTATTTTGCTGTAGCAGAAATACATGAGGCTGTATAGGAAAAAGAATGGTAAAATGAATCTGATAAAATAACCTGATTAGTCCTGATCTTCCGCTTTGATTAGGCACCTTGTCTACGTCATACTCGTGAAGGCGGGTATCCAGAGGTTTTGTTCAAATTCCTGGACTCCCGCCTTCGCGAGAGTGACGACTTTTTAGGGTGTAGTGGAAGATTGGTGTTAAACGGATAAAATAATAAAAACTTGGAGATACTTTATGGAAATTGAAAAAAATCTGAATCGATTCAGGCTCTTCGATAGCCATTTCCATATTATTGACAAAAGATTCCCTCTCGTAGCAAACCAGGGCTATCTGCCCGATGACTTTTCTGTAGCAGATTATCTGACCAGAACTAAAGATTACAATATCATCGGCGGAGTGGTTGTCTCTGGCTCATTTCAGGTATTTGACCAAGGTTGTCTCCTCTCTGCACTTACCCAGTTTGGTGCCACCTTTGTTGGTGTCACGCAGCTTCCGGCAACGGTTTCGGATGAAGAACTGATCAATTTGAATACCGCGGGGGTAAGGGCAGTACGGTTCAATTTGAAACGGGGAGGTTCAGCGGGAATTGAAAACCTTGAGTATTTTGCCAAGCGGGTTTACGAGATTGTTGGTTGGCACATCGAACTCTATGTTGACTCTAAGGATCTGCCTGAATTGCAGAGCACTTTAGTCGGGCTTCCTGCTGTCTGTATTGATCATCTTGGACTTTCTTCCTCTGGGTTTTCCAGCTTATGCTTACTTATAGAAAACGGAATTTTTGTTAAGGCTACAGGTTTTGGTCGGGTGGATTTTCCTGTAACAAAAGTACTCCGTAAAATTGTCGAAATAAATCCAGATGTTATTATGTTTGGAACCGATCTGCCATCAACAAGAGCGCCACGCCCCTACTCTGACAATGATTATTTTATGGTTGTTGAAACTTTGGGTGAACGTCTGGCAGAAAAAGTATTCTATAAAAATGCCGTTAATCTCTATCGACCAGTAAAAAGCTGCTGAATACGCTGTTAAGGAGTTACGATTGAGCTCTCTTGATTTTGAACTTGAAAAACGTATTTTCAGAAAATTTTACGATAACAACTTACCCCTGATTGAGGAGGCCAAAAATACCTACATCAGTATTATCAGTACATTGATAGAAAAGTCTTATGTTGGTGAGGTGACAAAAATTGAGGGGCGAATCAAGGAGAAAGAGGAATGCATCAAAAAATTTCAACGCAAATATCAGAGTAAGCTCGAAGCAGAGGAACGTCCTTACCGGATCAAGGACTATCTATCTGACCTGATAGGTATTCGTATTGTCTGCCTCTATGAAGACCAGATTTCAGTGGTATCCGAGGAGTTGAGGGGTTACTTCGAAATCATTGATGTTACCGACAAAATTGCTGCTGTCGAAAGTACAGAGGATTTGTTCGGTTATAAAGGTTTGCACATGGATCTTGTCCCCAGCAAAGAGGATACTTCCCTGTCGAAATACCGGAAGCTTCCCTTCGAGGTGCAGATAAGATCCTTGATTCAGGATGCCTGGAGTGTTCTGGATCATAAAATCAAATACAAAAAGTCGATCCCTAATAACCTCAAACGCAGAATCAATGTTCTTTCCGCCCTGTTTGAGCTGGCTGACCGGGAATTTAAAGAAATTCGCAACGCGACAATAGAACTATTACAGCAGGCAACAGTAGACCCAATCGGTGATTCACTGTCTGATAGTATTGATGAAATCTCACTGGCCGCAAGCGGAAAAACGGTTAATGCTTTCAATTTTCTGCGTGTCGCAGGCCATTTTTTCAAAGAATTTGAATTTGAAGATTATAAAGTCGACAATTTTGTCCAGGATATTCTGAAACAGGATCGTGATTTTAAGAGGGCGGATCTGCACAAAAGCCTGGTTGAAAATCTAAAAATGGTCAAAGATTATCGTGATCAGCTCCTGGCAGAAAACCCTGAAAGCACCTTCAGTCCCTACACCTCAATTCGACATTGCTTATATAGTTATGACCGGGAAAACTTCGGTCGTATATTGTCCAAAGGAGCAAGGGAGCACTTTGATGAGTGGCTGAAAGATTTATAGGCCACCACTATAGATTTCTGTTCCATCACGCTAGTCAAAACTATGGACTTTTGTCTAAGACTTTTAGTTGCTACTCAATTCTGTCATTCCCGCGCGGGCGGGAATCCAGAGGTTCTGTGAGCCGTGGATCCCCGCATTCGCAAGGATGACGACTGAAGTGGATTTTGCCTTTGCTTGTTCAGTTCATCTTTTCTTTCGTTTTGTGGCCGCTTAAGAATCGATACTAATTAACCGTGCCAAAGAGTCCATGCCAGATTATTACTATCGGTACTATGGGTAATTTTTGCCCGGCAGGTTTGGCATTGGTAATCTTGTTCTTTAAATCTCCGGGGTTTTTGTCCTTTGAAGATACGGAGCTCTCCAATTTCTACTAAATATTCGTGTGGCTTGCCATTTAGTGATTTCTTCGATTGACCTTCACACAGGTTACAGATTTTCATCGCATTTTTTCTCTCTGTTTTCTACTGATTCCATGAAGGTTAACATTATAATGGATTGAGGAGGATTATTGGCAGCGCATCGTTTTTCTGCCATCCTCAAAGAGAATCTCAACCTTTTGTGCGCCGATGACACGTTGTACCATACCAAGACCAAAAACAGGGTGATCAATCAGGGTGTTGATTTTGTAACTGTCCATCATAGAATAGGTTTTTGCTTTTGAGTTTTCCGTGCTCAGTTGGAGAGATTCCCATTCTTTACGTTCTGCATCCTTGGGTTTGTTGGTTTGTCGAATGGCTGGTTTTTTTGGTGCAGTGGGTGGACGGTATTTGTGCTGGCGAGAGCATGTTTGACATTCTACTTTTACGGGTTTCTCTTCGTCGATAGTAATTATGATGTGCTCAGAATTTTTGCGACATTTTGTACAGCGGCCTTCAATTTTGTCACCTACCGATAGTGTGGTACTTTGCATAAAGCTACTCCCTTGCTTGGGTTCAGCCAAGATATGGCCAATAAAAACCAGGGAGAGTGCCGGAATCTACAGGGCTGGCTTGACAATTGATATATCGTCCTCAACAACCTAGGTGTCTTCATTGCAAAGATGTCATCTCCGGAGAGCTTGAAGAATGATGGTCATTTTGAGGAGATATTGTGCTGGTGTGTTTCTACTACAATACACGTTTTCCGGAATAAAAGATATTTTGAATTTTCGGTTGTCGTAAAATGGCACTAGTTTAAGCAGTATTGCAGTGAACTCGGGACAGCGGGGGCAGTCCCGCATTTACTGCCAGTTACCTTTAGACTAGCGCCATTCTTGACGACATGTTCAGATCCCTATTATTTGTCAGCTTCACTAACTTTCCATGTTTCCCAGACCTTGCCAACGAGGTCAATCCCTGGTTTCAGGGTTGTTTTTCCTGGTTTCCACCCAGAAGGTGTCGCTTCGGCACCCTTGGTATTGCGAACCAGCTGGAAGGCTTGAATTTGGCGCAAGGTCTCATTGACATTACGACCAACCGGGGGAGTTAACACTTCGTATCCTTGGATAACGCCGTCAGGGTCAATAATGAATCGGCCACGATTCTCAACTTTAGCAGCTTCGTCAAATACGCCGAAGAGCTTGCCTATATCACCACCGGCATCTGATAACATCGGAAAGGGGACACCACCGGCTACCATTTTAGAGAGTTCTTGATCGTTCCAGATTTTATGGGTGAACATGCTGTCGATACTGACCGACAGTAATTCAACACCTAGTTCTTGAAATTTGGGGTATTTCTCGGCAACTGCCGAGAGCTCGGTTGATCAAACAAAGGTGAAATCGCCTGGATAGAAACAGAGAACAACCCACTTTCCCAGATAATCAGAAAGTTTTACATCATTAACAAAAGCTCCCCTATGATAACCTGGTGCAGTAAAATCAGGTGCTTTTTGTCCTACTTGAACCATAGTTCGCTCCTTTTTGATTGCAGTTGAGAGCCCATTGTCCTGAGCCACTGACACTTCCTCTGCGACAACAGCAGCGGCTGCCGTCGGTCTAACACATCCCGCGCCTTGATCTTCTCCCATACAGCCTCCTTTCCCCGGTTAAATATGATGTTTTTATACTCTATCTAGGTATATTGGGGAAATCAATAAGATCATAGAATTAAATTTATTTTTTAAATGAATTGTGTCGATAATAATTGATAAGGCCATTTGTTGAGCTGTCGTGGCTGCTGATTGTTTGCTGTTTTGGAGCGAGTTCAGGCAGGATTTTTTTTGCCAGCTGTTTGCCCAATTCCACCCCCCACTGGTCAAAAGAATTGATATTCCAGATAGCACCTTGAGTAAAAATTTTATGCTCATAAAAAGCGATCAGTGTACCAAGGGTACGCGGCGTGAGTTTCTGAAAGAGAAAGGAACTGCTAGGTCGATTACCTGGGAAAACTTTGTGGGGAAGCAGATCCACAATCTGTTGCAGACTAAGTCCGTCCGCCTCAAGTTCACTGCGAGCTTCTTCCGCAGTTTTCCCTTTCATCAATGCTTCTGGTTGAGCAAAGAAATTGGAGAGGAGGATTTTCTGATGTTCTCCGAGGGGATTCTGGCTTTCAATCGGAGCAAGAAAATCGCAAGGAACCAATTTTGTCCCCTGATGCAGCAGTTGATAAAAAGCATGCTGACCGTTGGTACCAGGTTCTCCCCAGATGATCGGTCCGGTAGAATAGTTAACCTGCTCTCCGGAAACGGTTACCTTTTTACCGCTACTTTCCATATCACTCTGCTGAAAATAAGCTGGAAAACGGTGCAGATACTGGTCGTAAGGGAGAATGGCATGAGATTCAGCGCCAAAAAAATTATTGTACCAGATGCCGAGCATTCCCATGATAACGGGGATATTTTTATCAAAGGGTACGGTACGGAAATGTTCGTCAATCTGGTGTGCTCCGGCAAGAAGTTCTTCAAAACGATCCATGCCGATATATAGAGCAATCGATAGACCGATTGCGGACCAAAGGGAATAGCGTCCCCCGACCCAGTCCCAGAATTCGAACATATTGTCTGGATTGATACCGAATTGCCTTACCAGCTCAAGGTTGGTGGATAGCGCAACAAAATGGCGAGCTACGGCATCCTTAGCCTTGATTCGATCCACCAACCATTGCTTTGCTGAATGTGCATTGGTCATGGTTTCCTGGGTGGTGAAAGTCTTTGAGGCAATCAGGAAAAGAGTTGTTTCGGCATTGAGAGGGTTCAGGGTTTCTGTAAGGTGGGTTGCATCAACATTGGAAACAAAATGAACATTTAATCTTTTATGCCCATAAGGTTTGAGCGCTTCAGTGACCATCAACGGACCAAGGTCAGAACCACCAATACCGATATTGACGATGTCGGTGATCGGTTGTCCGGTTGCACCCAGCCAATGACCATCACGTACCTGACCAGTGAAGCGACGCATTTTTTCAAGAACAGCATTGACCTGCGGCATGATATCTTGCCCATCAACCAGAATCGGGTGGTTGCTGCGATTGCGTAGGGCAATATGGAGCACCGGGCGCTGTTCGGTGGTATTAATTTTTTCCCCGGCGAACATTTTATCTATTTTTTCTTGTAGCCCAGCCTGTTTTGCCAGATCAATCAGCAACTCCAGAGTTGTGTCGGTGATTCTGTGCTTGGAAAAATCGAAGAGAATGTCATCAAATTTCAGGGAGAATTTTTCGAAGCGCTGTAAATCTTCGGAAAATAGATCCCGCAGGTGTAGATTCTCAATCGATTGATGATGATCCAGGAGTGCTTGCCAAGCTGGGAGTCGGGTCAATTCAGGCATCAAGTACCTCACGTTTTATAAGCATATTTTTCTTTAGGAAACCCTGAAATAGAACAACGTAAATTTCTGATTTGGAAACCAGCAATTTTTTGCAAGGTCAAGGAAATCAAACATTTGAGCGGAGGAGTAGCTCTTTACGCCGCACAAACAAATGTGAAGATTGACGCAGAGATTGCGAAACAGGGCGGTTTCCAGACAGAAACTATTTTTTGCTTGCCATGATGGCATCATACGACTCATTGATCTCCGCGAGCTGATCATTGGCAAACTTGATGAACTCTGGTGGTAACCCTTTTCCTTCAATTTTGTCAGGATGAAATTCTGTTGCCTTCTGACGGTAGGCTTTTTTGATTTCTGCTATTGTCGCCTTGCTTGATACTCCAAGATTTTCATAATGTTTGCTCAGGCTGACACTCGATGAATGCATGCCGACATAGCGACTGCGTAAGGACTGATAAATACTTTCATGGAGTCCAAAGGCCGTTTTTGCCTCTAACAGCATCTTTTCTTCCTGGGGGTGAAGTTCGCCATCAGCCATAGCCACTTCAAACAGAAAACTCATCATAAAATTACAGAGTTGTTGATCCTGTGCGAACAAATTGCCGAACTGGCGGGCATAATCGGCGAAAGATTCGGGTCTGTCTTTCGCTTGAGTGAACACATTGATGGCATAGGCACGGGTTTGTTTGTCCAATCCAAGGGCTTCCTTGGATATTTTTTCTATCGCAGCAATTTCATCGGGGCAAACCCGGCCATCGGCTTTGGCCAGTTTGCCAACCATGGAAAATGCCGCAGTAAAAAAGATCGCCTGCCGTTGTTGAGACTGGTTGAATCCACCTTTTCCTTGTGGAAGTTTTTGGGACTTCCCTATGCTGGCTCCGATTGCAGCTCCCATAATTGCACCGAATGGTCCGGCAATCATTGCCCCTAGTCCCCCGCCAATAACTCCTGATAACCAACCCATAACTTTTATCCTTTTTAGAAAATTTTATTTAATTCGTGGTAGAGTAAAACGAGATAGATATAATGAGTGATGTCTTTGGTGGCTGCAAGGGTTTTATCAAATTATCATTTTTATTTGACACATTACAACCTTAAAGGAGTTCGTTCTTGGAAGTCTCTTTTATCCGGCGGTTTTGGGTGACGATCAGTTCTGTCGTGATTGGTTTTTATGCCTGTTTTCTGAATCGATTTCAGATTGTTGGTGCAGAAAATGTTCCTGCCAATGGCGGAGTCCTTCTCGTAGCAAACCATATTTCCGGGTATGATACGGTCTTTATTCCAGCAGCGGTTCTCAAAAAACATCCTTGGCAGATGACCTGGGCTCCGGCCAAGGAAGAACTGTTCAAAAACCCTCTGATCGGAGCAATCTATCGTTCATGGGGAGCTTTTCCGGTCAAGCGGGGACGTGACATCCGGGCAGGAAAGTATTTAGGTCATTTACTGCAAACGCAAAAAGTGATGCTTTTCCCCGAAGGAACCCGGCACAAAGACGGAAAGTTGGGGGCGGGAAATCGTGGGGTCGGAAAATTGATTTATGAACATCGACCGGTAGTCATTCCGACAGCCCTGTCCGGGATTAACCACTGGAAGTTTTTGAAATTTGGGCAACAGGGACGTATCTGCTTTGGTGCACCTGTCGATTTCTCTGACCTTTTTGAGTTGGAAGATAAAAAGGAGACCCACATTCTGATTGTTGAACGGGTCATGTCCGCCATCGCTTCAGAGCTCACATCTGTTTGATAACGACTCTTTTCTATTTCTTTCTCTCTATCTGTAATTTGTTTACAAATACCTGATTTTCCTGACCGCGCTGTTATTAATAGGAGGAGAAAATGATTTTTCTATTCTAAGTTACTAATAAACAAAAGGAAAGATTGTATCGTAGGTTGATCTTTATATGGAGTTCGGCTATCCTTACAAGGGTAGTGTAGATTGTCAGAAGGGAGGTCAAGCTATGGGGTACTTCAGGCAGAAGATGCAAATTAATATTGTTTATAAAAATGGCGTCAAAGATCATGTCAGTCCTGCCTTGCTGACGACCTTAATTAATTCGAAGCAGATTGAGCAATTTGAGCGTTCCAGCGGGTGGGTCACGGTTGGTATTGATTCCGTACGTAGTGCGGGGAAGGTCTGTTTTACAGGAGCGGAGCGGAGAGCTTAGTTGATTTTCCCTGCTGCTCTTTAACGTCTTTATTCAGATAAAAGTTGAGCCAGCTACTACCATAGTCTACAGTAGCTGGCTCAACTTTTATCTGAATGACTCTATGCAGAAAAACATTTTGACCGCTCTTAACTTTTCTGATATTAAAGTACATCTCTGATGTCTTGATTGTTTGTGACTGCTGACACTCACAATACACCCCGTGTTTTTTGTCGGCTTTTCTTGGAAGGAAGAAGACTGATTATGGCTCTGGTAGTACAGAAATATGGTGGCACATCCGTGGGTTCTGTGGAACGGATCCGCAATGTTGCCCGCCGGGTTGCCAAGACCTTTGATGAGGGCAATGACGTTGTTGTTATTGTTTCGGCGATGTCTGGTGAAACAAATCGTCTAGTGGCTTTGGCTGCCGAAATTACCGAATTCCCAAGTGAGCGTGAATATGATGTTCTGGTCTCGACTGGCGAACAGGTGACGATTGCATTGTTGTCGATGTGCCTGCAATCGATGGGTTACAATGCTCGCAGTTATCTCGGTTCACAAATTCCTATGCTCACCGATAAGGCTCATGCCAGAGCACGTATCCAGAGTATTGCCGATGGGAATATTCGCGAGGATTTGAAAAAAGGGACAATTGTTATTGTTGCCGGTTTTCAGGGAACCGATGGTGAAGGCAACATTACCACCCTTGGTCGCGGAGGTTCAGATACGTCAGCTGTTGCTGTCGCTGCTGCTCTGAAGGCGGATGTTTGTGAAATATATACCGATGTCGATGGGGTTTATACGACTGACCCGAGGATGGTTCCTGAAGCGCGTAAGATTGAAAAAATATCCTACGATGAAATGCTTGAAATGGCATCTCTCGGGGCGAAGGTTCTGCAAATTCGTAGTGTTGAGTTCGCTAAAAAATATAACGTTGTCATTCACGTACGTTCCAGTTTTCATGATGGGCAAGGTACGCTGGTAATGAAGGAGGATCAGGAGATGGAAACTGTACTGGTTTCGGGTGTGGCTTATAACAAGGATGAAGCAAAAATCAGTATTTTTGGGGTGCCGGATAAACCAGGCATTTCTGCACAGATATTCACTCCGTTGAGTGAGAATAATATCACTGTCGATATGATCATCCAGAATATCTCCCATCAGAATGCAACTGATTTGACTTTTACTGTGCCAAAAGGTGATTGTAAAAAAGCGGTGGGAATTGTTGAAGAAATTGCTAAAAAAATCGATGCTCGTGGGGTCAGTTACGATATAGATATTTCTAAAGTATCAATTATCGGGGTTGGGATGCGTTCTCATGCTGGTGTAGCGAGTACCATGTTTGAAGCTTTGTCGCAGGAGGGGATCAATATTCAGATGATTTCAACCAGCGAAATCAAGGTGTCCTGCGTGGTTGATGCAAAATATACTGAGCTGGCGGTACGGGTTCTGCACAAGGCCTTCGGCTTGGATCTACCTGAAATTGAGGAAAAATTCTAATCAGAGATGACCTCCGGTAGGCTTTTTTACCAGCGTCCACCGGGTTTGGTAATGGGGTGCTGATACTTACTTTTGTTGTCGACCGATTGACCAAGGACGTAAATTCCCAGAATAATGGCAGCAACAATAGCGAGTAGGATGAGCAGTTTGATAATATCTTTTGTCATATTTTGGATGTCCTGTTCTTTTTCTTGCTCTTTATCTTTACATTTCGACCCCCCACAGTAAAAAGTTTACTCTTTTTCAACTTTCTCTTCAGCGCCCTCGACATTGGTCGAGGGCGCTATTTGTTTAAAGATGGACAAATTCACTTCTCTGCCAGGATTCGCAACATTCTCCGGAGTGGTTCGGCTGCTCCCCAGAGCAACTGATCACCACAGGTGAAAGCCGAGAGATATTCCGAACCCATGTGCATTTTACGCACCCGCCCAACCGGAATTGTCAGAGTCCCAGAGACGGCAGCAGGAGTCAACTGTTCCAGAGTCTCTGCTTTTTTATTCGGTACCAACTGAACCCATTGGTTGCTGTTACTGATCAGAGATTCAATCTCTTCAATCGGTAAATCTTTATTCAGTTTGATCGTCAAAGCCTGGCTGTGACAGCGCATTGAACCGATCCGAACACAAATCCCATCAATGGGAATCGGAGTCTGATTACCAAGAATTTTATTGGTTTCGGCAATCCCCTTCCATTCTTCACGACTCTGACCATTGTCCACTTCGCGATCGATCCAGGGAAGAACACTGCCAGCCAAAGGAAATCCAAACTCAGCTTTTGGAAATTCATCACTGCGCAGCATCGCTGTCACTTTACGGTCAATTTCAAGGATTGCAGAACCAGGGCTCTGTAGCTCTTCAGCAACACAACTCTCCAGAGTTCCCATTTGTGTCAGCAGCTCGCGCATATTGGGGGCTCCGGCACCGGAGGCCGCCTGATAGGTCATAGAACTGACCCATTCGACCAGCCCGGCGTTGAACAGCCCGCCAATTGCCATCAGCATCAAACTGACGGTGCAATTGCCGCCGATAAAGTTTTTACAATCATTTTTTAAAGCACTATCGATGACATCACGGTTGATCGGATCCAGAATAATGACCGCGTTGTCATCCATCCGTAGCGTTGAAGCGGCATCGATCCAGTAGCCGTCCCAGCCTTTTGCCCGGAGCTTTGGATGAATCTCTTTGGTATAATCTCCACCCTGGCAGGAGATAATGACATCCTGCTCAGCGAGTTTGGAAATATCTTTGGCATCTTCCAGAGTGCCTGCCCCTTGACCAAAATCAGGAGCTGACTGACCAGCTTGGGAGGTTGAGAAAAATACCGGTTTGAGTCCGGCAAGGTCGTCTTCTTCAAGCATCCGTTGCATCAGCACGGAACCAACCATGCCACGCCAACCAACTAATCCAACTTTCATAATCTTCTCCATGTTGACGGGTGAATGAAAAATACTTATGCTTCAATTGGTTAGATAAGTTAATCTGACCAGATTTAGCAGGGGATCATAGCAGCAATGGCTTGAAAGTGGTAATATTTTTTGCGCTAACTGTGATGATTATTATAAAAAGTAACCTGATTAGCCCACAAACTTTAAAAGGTATCTATGTCTGATTTCGAACCGATTCTCCTTTTGGGAAAAACCACCGTCTATAAAACCGAGTATGATCCCGAATTGCTCTGCCCCTTTCCACGTCAGATCAAGCGGGATGTCATTGGTGTTACTGAAACTTTACCTTTTGCTGGGTATGATATCTGGAATGCCTTTGAACTCTCCTGGCTCAATCAGAAGGGGAAGCCGGTTGTCGCCATGGGGGAGTTTCATATCCCCTGTGAATCTCCCAATCTGATTGAATCAAAATCATTCAAGCTCTACCTGAATTCATTTAACCAGACCCGGTTGAGTCATTTTGATCAGGTAGAAGAACGGATGATCAAGGATTTATCCCGTGCGGCAGGGGGTACGGTTCGTGTCCGTCTGCTGGATAGCGATCAGTTTATGACTGAACATCTTCAGAATTTACCAGGGAGGTGCATTGATGATCTGGATATCACCGTTGATGAGTATTCTCTCGCCCCCTCTCTATTGGAAAACTCGACCGATCCACAACAGCAGGTGAAAGAGGAACTACACAGTCATCTTTTAAAAAGTAACTGTCTGGTGACCAACCAGCCCGATTGGGGCAGTGTGCTGATTCGTTACCATGGCAGCAAAATAGATCCAGAAGCACTATTGCGCTACCTGATTTCATTTCGTCAGCACAATGAGTTTCATGAGCAATGCGTCGAGCGGATTTTTGTCGATCTGATGCGCTATTGCCAGCCTGAAAAACTGACCGTTTATGCTCGCTATACCCGCCGAGGGGGGTTGGATATCAACCCCTTCCGTTCCAATTTTGAAACCCGGGTTGCAAATTTACGTTTAGCGCGGCAGTAGGAAGTTGCTGTCTGGAAGTCTTATCGCCTCCCCCTTTTGCTTTACTTGAAGTGGATTTTCTGCACCCCCTCTATAGCGGTGATAACTCTAATCAGATTCCGACCGATTCTTTCCTGATGCTGTGATATGACAAACCGATAAACAACTGTGTTCTCTTTGATATTCAGATCAGTTTCAATATTTGATAGGCGCAGTTTATAGTCTGCAAAAAGATCTTCAAGCTGAGGGTAAATATCGGGTTCCGCTGTTGCTGTGACCTTTAGATGTAAATAACGATCCTTTTTGATCATTGGCTCTAACTTTTTGAGAGCAATCAGGGAGAATAAAGCCACCGCGGTACCAATGAGACCGGCACTAATCATCCCCATACCAAAAGCCATACCGATCCCGGCAACCATCCACAAACAAGCAGCAGTGGTGAGACCACGGACGATGAAACCTTCCTTGATAATAACTCCTGCACCAAGAAAACCGATACCAGTGATAATCTGCGCAGCCGCTCGTCCCGGATCAAGACGGAGCACCCCTGTACCGGGAAGGTCACCATATTTGAGAAAAAAAGCTTCAGAAATAATCATCATCAGACAGGATCCTGCCGATACCAGCAGATGGGTGCGTAGTCCTGCGGGTCGACCGTGCTTTTCCCGCTCAAGGCCAATAATTCCACCGGCCAGGGTCGCCAGTAGAATCTTAAGAAAAATCATCAGCTCATAGCTGCCAAACAGGGTTGAATCAAAAAACATGGTAACTCCTTAACTTTTTTAATACAAACAAACCTCTTGCCAGAGGCTCAAAAGACCATTGACCGTCATTCTCGCAAAGGCGGGAATCCAGAGAGACACAAGCTTTTAGGACAACCTGGATCCCCATTTCCACAAGGATGACGACTTTTGCCAGAGGCTCAATAGTTAAAAATATTGCCTATTACCCGTTTTATGGTCGTATTGTAGAACTCATCATTCTCCAGATACTTAGCAATATGCCAGACAACCAATGGAACCAAAAGACCAAGCAGGAAGGCAATTATAATTTTTGGCAAGCCATTTTTTTTGTAATATTTCTCAATTGCTGTTTCCACAATGGCACTATCCACCACTTGCAAGGCCGAAAGTAATTGTTTAACAACCCCATCGTTTTTATTGTTGTTTTCCGCTATCTTGGATATTGACAATATCTGTTCTTTCAAATCTGCTTCGCGCTGCTCGTACTCAGTGACTTTCTCTCTAAGATACTTTATGTCGTCCGGGTTCTCTAACCTGAGATGTTCAATCTCATCATTTAGCTTATCCAGTTCGATTTTCAGGCTCAAAATCTCATCGATAAGTTCGGCATTAGATTGCTCCAAAGCGGCAATTTTAGCCTTATGGATAAATTCTGACATAGACCTCTCTCAGGAATATTACCTACCCCGTTGAGCTATACGATGGGATAGTTGGAGCTACAATCCAAGAAATTCTGACCGTATACAAACTCTAGCAGGATATTTGAAAATGTCGAAATTAAGTCTGATGTCTCCTGAACTAGCACTTAGCAGCTGATTGCAGCCAAATCTGTGGCAGAAGGCAAAGAAAAAACAGAGCTGTTTTCATAAAAAGCTCAAAATATCAGTAGATTTGACAAATTAAATTATTTTTTACAAATCTTTAGACAAAAGAGTATACTTTTGAATAGTTGAAAGGAGTTGAACCATGTCACTCTCAGTCATTAACATTTCTGCCCTGAACGCTTTATCAACTAAACAAAGCGTCACCGCCAATAACATTGCTAACAGTGAAACCGAAGATTTCAAAAAGTCGAGAACTATTTTGGAGGAGGGTTCAAATGGCGCTGTCAGCGCAAAAATCCAGCCGGTCAATACCCCCGGCACTATGATTAATCAGCCCGATGGGTCGATTGAAGAAAGGTCTAATGTCGATCTTATTCAGGAAACAACCGGTATGATCACCACTCGGCATGCTTATGAAGCCAACTTGAAAGCACTGAAAATCAGTACGGAAATGGAAGATACCGTTCTGGATCTGATTGGCTAAAACTTATTCTTCCCCCAGTCCCTTTTTTGCCATATTCACAACACGGTGAACATCACTGAGACATCACCTGCTCTCTGGGTGTTTACTGCTACATTGACAACCACTTTGTTTTTTTGCCGTAATAATCCGTTCCAGAATGGTAGATCGCCCTTGATGTTTTTGCACATCGTGCTGAATATCTTCTACTTGTATACTCAAAGCAGTAGCATATCGTTTGGCTCATTGCTCATCCTCAGGGAGGTTATATTTCTCCCGAAATTGCTCTAATTCTTTCTGCGCATCTTCAAGTTTAGCCTCCGCCTTTGCTGAACGTCGGGTTGCTTTGTCCAATTCCCTCTTAGCCGCTTCCAACTCTTTATGCAGAGCATCAAGCTCTTCTTCAGACAGCTTTTCCTGGCGAGCTTCTAGTAATGCTTTCAGGTTCTGTTCGAAAATAGCTTTAACCTTATCCAGCTCTTCTTCTGTATCTGCAACCCGCTGTTCCGCAGCGGCAAACTGGTCTTCCACCTCAGCAAATTGGCCAGCAACCCCGGAATCCGGTTCAGCATCGAGCTGAATATCTTGAGCAGCCAGAACCATGGCGACAATTGGCAACTGTTGCAACAGACTATCAACCTGGCTATCACTTTTGTCAAAGATTTCACCTCTCTTTAATTCAACTGGAAGAAAAACCAGACTGGCGGTTTTTGAATGGGCAATCATGGTTTCAGTTTCCCGATCTTCAACCACCACCGCCTCAGCATCTATTCTGACCTGATCCAGTTCTTTCAGCAACGCATCTTTCGTTGCCTGAAGATTATTTTCCTCTACCGGCAACAGCACCCGTAATCTGGCGTTGGACCAGAAGGAGTCCCGGGTCATCAAGTGCCCGAGCAGTAACATCAGTGAGCCATTGGCACCTCGCTCATACCAGATGTCAATCTGTCGCTGGTCGGGTGCCAGACTGTGAAGATCCTGCCAGTCCTGTTCATCAGCATCAAAAATAACCAGATTATATTTAAGCCGTAAGGCCATCCGTAAAATTTTGCCATAAGCTTTCAAGTTGCCGCTGAGAAACTTTTCCAGATAAAAGCTGTGGTGGTTAAGGAGGATCGTATTGGCACGCAAGGGACCCACCCCGAAAGATTGGAGCAGCACGGAACTCCCTGTTTCAAAATCGGGGGCAGTAATAACCAGAGGGAAGGTTTGTGTGCCACTTGTCTTGATGTCCTCACGAAGCTGTTTTTCCGCCTCCTCTTTCTGCTTATATAATTTGACACCACTTCCGGTCAGCAATCTGACCAGAGTAGTCAAACCACTTTTTCCTTCCAGCCAGGTTGCAAACTGCAGCAGCGGCTCACGCTGTTCATGTTTGTCGGAAAAAATCAGGATCTGGGGTCGCCAGTCGCGCGGGTGTTCCAATTCCTGGGAAATTTGCAGCAGGTGTTCACGAACCTGCTGCAGATGGTAAGAGCGACGGCTGTCAGCCCAACGGACTTGATGGGCAGTCCGTTGTAAATACTGATAAAGGATAAACAGAACCGCAACCGCTAAAGCACCAGCTTTCCAGTCAATAGCCAACATCACCAACAAACAGAGGATGGCTCCAGCTAAACTGATTCGGCGGTGATACCATTTAAAGCGGGGGCGAAAAGAGGGACTGGCGGAGCGAGCTTCAAAATAGGTCGCATAGTTGAGAAGCCCATATGAGATCAGAAAGAACATGGCGACCACGCTGGCGATCAGATTAAGGTTACCAAGACCAACCGTCAGAATTGCTACTCCAGCTGCAAGTAGTACCCCCCGCCGTGGATTATTGGCTGGACCAACACCTTTGGCAAAAGGATTCAGAACAGGGAAAATTTTATCGGTAGCCAATGCTTGCAGAATCCGGGGTGCCCCCAGGAATGAAGCCATGGCCGAGGAAAGGGTTGCGGCAAAGACCCCGGCTGTAATCAAAATTGGTAACCAGGCGACCTTGCGCATCGAATCATAATCCCTGAGCAAAATATCCTGCGGGAGTACCCCGGCAAAGACAAGAGCAGCTCCAAAGTAAACAAGGATTGATATGCCGACGGCCAGAAAAGTTCCCAGCGGTAAGCTTTTGCCGGGGTCTTCCAGATCTCCCGACAAACTGACCCCTTGAGTGAAACCGGTCACAGCCGGGAAAAAGATGGCAAATAACACCCAGAACCCCTGCTCTGATGCGGTTGTATTCCAGTTTTTACGGAAAATCTGATCATCCCAGTGGAATAATCCACCCAGAAAAAATGACAGCAGAGCAAGTAGGAGAATTCCCATGACGATGTACTGAAAGCGGGTTGCCCAGTTGGCTCCCTGCCAGGCGAGAATAAATAATCCACCAATTGCCACCACAGCAATGATCTGGGCGGTGCCACTTTCGCCACCTAATAATCCGGAAAAGATCTCACCAAAGCCAATAAAATACAATCCGACCGAAACCGCTTGAGCAATAAATAAAACCAACCCCAGAGCACCACCAAATTCAAGACCGAGGGTTCGAGAAATCAAAAAATAATCACCACCGCCGCGAACGGTCAGGTTTGTCGCTATTGCGGATAAAGAAACACTGGTTAAAACCGAAATAAGATTAGCCACCAGAATAATCAACAGCGCCTGCTTTATTCCCGCTGCGCCTACGACATAACCAAGGCGCATGAACAGGATAATGCCAAGAATTGTCAGAACACTGGGGGTAAAAACTCCAGCAAAGGTTCCGAGTTTTTTATTCTGATTCTTACCAATTGAATCCTGGTCAGTTTTATCTGTCATCATTCCTCCAATTAAAGCTCCTAGCATTCTGAATGATTATTGCTTTCTATTAAGGTTCTTGCAAAGTCCTTTAAAGCCCAGTAGTCGTCATTCCCGCGTAGGCGGGAATTCAGAGGTTTTCTGGGTTCATCAAAAAAAAACTGGATCCCCGTTTTCACGAGGATGACGACTTTTGCAAATTATAATTATCCGCCTGCTATTTCATCGCGCAAACGGCGAAAGATCTCCCGATAGGCACGTCGATCATCATGTTGTTGAACCGATCGACTCAATCGGGAAATAGCTTTGCGGTCAATCTCCGGAGCCAATTCGATCATTTCATCAAAGGCTTCCGTAAAACTATTCTCATCACAAAGGCGATCGCGCAATTTTTCCAGCTGATGGAATTGTTTCTTTTCCCCGCAAGCCACCTGATCGAGATTCATTAATTGACGTAATAAGTCCTCCAAAGCATCCTCTGATTTACGTAATATCCCCGCCAGATGTTTCAACTGGCGGCGCTGGGAACTACGCCCTTTAGTTGCACGAGCCAGTTCCGCTTCCCGGGCAATGGCAACAGGAAGGTCAATTTGAGAATACCGCTTATCGGTTAACCCGATCAGTTGTTCCGCTATTTGTTCAATCTGTTTTGCCTGCTGTTTTTTTTTGGTTCGACTCAGTGGTAAATCATCTTCTATAAATTCTTCCATGGACAGACTATCTCCTGTAAAAGTTTTCTTAAAACTACCCTGTGCAGAAGATAATGGTCAATTGCGAAAATATCTACCTCTCTGCTTTGGTCACAGCAAGTTTTTTGCTATGATCCAGTAGACTGACAAAAGGGAGGAAAATAATGGAATATGGAATTACTCGTGAGCGCTCACTGGAACTGCTTAATCAGTATCTAAGTCATCCCAATCTGATTAAGCACTCTCTTGCCAGTGAAGCGGTCATGCGTGCCTTGGCTCGCCATTTTTCTGCAGATGAAGAGCTCTGGGGATTGACCGGGCTGTTGCATGATCTTGATGCCGATTTAACTCAGGATGATCTGTCCCGGCATACCCATGAAACTGTCCGTATTCTCCGTGATGAAGGGGTTGCCGAGGAGATTATTGAGGCCATTCGGATGCACAATGAGCATGCCCATGATGATAAACGCAGTGAGCAATTTCATCATGCTCTGGCTGCCGGAGAAACCATCACTGGACTGGTCACCGCAACCGCGCTGGTTTATCCAGATAAAAAACTGGGGAGTGTGAAACCAAAATCGGTGCGCAAAAGGTACAAAGAAAAGCAGTTTGCTGCTGGGGCTAATCGGGAAATCATTGCTGAATGTGAGTTGATTGGCTTAGCTATACCAGATTTTTGCGACCTTAGTTTAGAGGCAATGCAAGGGATTTCTGAAGATCTTGGACTTTAAATATGAATAATAAAGAATTGACCCGATTACTTCAATCGCTGGCTGATGGCCAGATCAGTATTGATGATGGTGTCGAGCGGTTGAAACACCTTCCGTTTGAAGATCTCGGCATCGCCCAGATTGACCACCATCGTGAATTGCGCCAGGGTGTTCCCGAAGTTGTCCTTGGCGAAAGTAAAAGTCTGGAACAACTAAGGACGATCCTTTCGGCTATGGCAAAACAAGATCGCAATATCCTTGTTACCCGTCTGGATGGAGAAAAAGGAACCGCACTGTGCAACCAGTTCCCCGAAGGGGAGTATGATGTCGATGGACGAACCTTCTGCTTGGTACAACAAAAAATTGAAATGACAGGAAGAGGTAAAATTCTGGTCATCTGTGCTGGCACTTCAGATTTGCCGGTCGCCAGGGAAGCCATCATTACTGCCCGGATGCTCGGTAACGAAGTTGAAGAGCTGATCGATGTCGGGGTTGCCGGGATTCATCGACTACTGGCGCGGCAGGATCTGCTTCGAGGAGCGGCCGTTTTGATTGTGATTGCCGGAATGGAAGGGGCACTCCCTTCAGTTGTGGGCGGGTTGGTCGCGACGCCGGTGATTGCAGTTCCAACCTCAGTCGGTTATGGCGCTGCTTTTGGTGGAATTGCCGCTCTGCTCGGGATGCTTAATTCTTGTGCCAGTGGGGTCACGGTCGTCAATATTGACAACGGTTTTGGTGCCGCTTTTGCAGCGAATCGAATTAATCGCAAAAAGGAATGATTTATTATGTAGGGGTGCTGCTTGCCGCGCCCCTACGGAGTCAATAAATATCAATATGAAAACTCTCTACCTCGACACCTTTTCCGGGATCTCCGGTGATATGTTCCTCGGTCTATTAATCGATCTGGGGGTCAATCAACAGCAACTGGAGCAGGAACTGACGAAACTGCCAATTTCCGGCTACAAACTGGAAGTAGGGCGTGAACAGCGCCACGGTATCGAAGGGTGTCGGGTTCAGGTTCATTGTGAAGAGACTCATCACCACCGGGGGTGGAGTACGATTGATAAGATGTTGACGGAGAGCACCCTGCAACAGTCGGTTAAGCAAACTGCCCGGAAGTTCTTTCGCCGTTTGGGTGAAGCAGAAGCCAAGGTGCATGGAATTGATATCGATCGGGTTCATTTTCATGAGGTAGGAGCTATTGATGCGATTGTTGATCTGGTCGGAACTGCAATCGGTTTAAATGTGCTGGGAGTTGAAAAAATACTTTGCTCTTCTCTCCCATTATCCCGGGGTATGAGCCAGTGCGCTCATGGTGCCCTCCCTCTTCCTGCGCCAGCAACTCTGGAGATTCTGCAGGGAATACCTGTCTACGACAGTCATAACGATAAAGAGTTGGTTACTCCCACCGGGGCAACCATTGTCGCAGAGCTGGCAGAGTTCAGTTCATTTCCAACCCAATCCCTGGGGACAGTCGGTTATGGGGTCGGGGGCTGGAAGCTGGAAGATCGTCCCAATCTCCTGCGCGGTATCCTCTATGAAAAAAATACCGCAACCCGTAGTCCTGAGAAGGTTCAGTTACTGGAAACCCACATTGATGACAGCACCCCGGAGCAACTTGGCAATCTGCTGGAATTATTATTTTCAGCCGGAGCACTGGATGCAGGTTATATCCCGCTACAGATGAAGAAAAACCGCCCTGGCAACCTGTTAACCGTGGTCAGCCGTCCCGAACAGGCGGAAGAGTTGGCAGCATTGATTATGCGTGAGAGCAGCGCCATCGGTGTACGCAGTAACCGTTGTGACCGTTACCGACTCAATCGCCGTAGCGCCAAGGTAAAAACAGAGATGGGTTCAGCCAGGGTTAAGTTGATTTTTGACGGCGAGCTGTTTTTGCGATTGACCCCAGAGTACGATGATTGTCGCGAACTGGCACGCAAAACTGGACAACCGCTACAGCAGGTTTACCGGCTGGTGGAAACAGCAGCCTATGAGCAGCTTGATTTTACTGCTAAGGAGAAATTTGATGACTGAGAACGATTCGCTGGAACAATGGAGTTTTCGTAAGCTGGTGCTGTTTTTCTCCAGTAATGGCGGCCTTGGTTATGCTCCAATTGCTCCTGGAACCTTTGGCACTCTGGCAGGTATACCCGCATTTTACTATCTGTCAAATTTCTCCTGGCCACTGCAATTTCTCACTCTAGCTGCCATTTTGTTTTTAAGTTTCTGGATTTGTGATGTTGCGGGAAAGTATTATGATGAAGCCGATGACGGACGGATCGTTATCGATGAGCTGATTGGCTACCTGATCACCACTGCATTCCTCCCTTTTTCCTGGCCGGTGGCTATTCTCGGTTTTATCTGGTTCCGGATCTTTGACATCGTCAAACCTCCGCCAGCTAGCTGGTTTGATCGGGAGATGAAAAACGGCTTTGGAGTTACCTTAGATGACGTTATGGCCGGTATTTATGCTGCGATTGCGTTGCGTATTTGTCTGGCACTGTTCAGCTGAACTTGGAGCTCCACATGCCCCCCTACGATATTGCCGTACTGACCACGGGAGATGAACTCCTGAGCGGAGAAATTAGTGACAGCAATACCAAAACAATTGCTGGCATCCTTTCCACCTACGGTTACCGGCTACGTTGTTCCCTGTCGGTTCCAGATCAGGAAAAAGAAATTGTCGCGGCGCTTCAATACCTGATTGGCCACGTCCAATTTATCATTGTTACCGGAGGGTTAGGGCCAACTGGGGATGATCGAACTGCGCGAGCTGCGGCAAGAACTCTTGGACAGCCGCTGGTTATCAATGAAGAAGCATTGAAGATGGTGCATCAGTGGTTTACCAGTCGTAACCGGCGGATGGAAGCGAGCAACGAAAAGCAGGCGTTGCTGCCCCAATGGGCGCAACCACTACCGAATCAAAACGGCACAGCACCCGGATTTCGTTTGTGGCATAACGGTTGTGAACTGTTTTTCCTGCCGGGGGTTCCATCAGAGATGCAGGCAATGTTTAAGCGATCCGTTCTGCCGGTCTTACAACAGAAGATTCCAGAAGCATACCCGCTTCAACAACGCACTTTCAAACTGTTCGGGTTGTCGGAACCAAAGGTGGATCGAATGGTTCCTTACCAGCAACTGCCGAAGGATGTTGAAGTCGCCTTTTCTCTCGAGTATCCATTAGTCCTGGTCAAACTGAAAGCAAGTGGAGAAGATGCTGAATTCCGTCTTGATCAGGCCGAGGCTCTCCTTCTTAAGGAGCTGGGTGATCACCTGATGGCGCGGGACGGGGAAACTCCGGAAGGAAACGTTGGTAAATTGCTGGTCGATGCTGGTTTGACTCTCTCTCTGGCTGAGTCGTGTACCGGCGGGCTACTCACAACAATGCTGACCAGTCAACCGGGAGCTTCAGCATTTCTGGAACGCGCTGCAGTCACCTATGCTGATACTGCTAAAGCAGATTGGCTGAAAGTACCAACCCTACTATTACGGCAGTACGGAGCTGTGAGTGAAAATTGTGCTCGTGCCATGGCGAGTGGTCTGAGGCACACGACCGGAACTGACTTATCTCTGGCAATCACCGGAATCGCCGGTCCAGATGGTGGTACTGAAGAAAAACCAGTTGGTACGGTCTTTCTTTCCCTGGCAAGTGCCACTGGCGTTCACGTTAAAAGGTACACTTTTCTGGGGGATCGAAATCGAATTCAGCGGATGAGTGCAACCATGGCATTGGAATGGTTACGGCGTTTTGCCCTGCAACAACTGGAGAATAGACCTTAAAATAAATAAATATTGACTCGACAGCAGCAAAAAAAAGTTTTAATGTTATGCTGGACAGAGGGGAAACACAAATATCAAGCCCTACAAACCCTCCCGTCATAGCCTGATTTTACCTTTGTGACTTTTTCTGACATACAAACATGCAATATTTAGACAAGTGCTAATCAGTGACCAATAAAGATCAAACAAAAATTCATATAGCCCACTGGAGGAAAACATGTCTGACGACAACCGTAATCGTGCTCTGGATCTGGCAATGGGTCAGATCGAAAAACAATTTGGCAAGGGGAGCATTATGCGCCTTGGTTCTGATTTTAAGATCCCGGCAATTGATACAATCCCAACCGGAGCTCTGAGCCTGGATCTCGCTCTCGGAGTGGGCGGCATCCCCAAAGGTCGTATCATTGAGATTTTTGGCCCGGAATCTTCCGGCAAAACCACCCTCGCCCTGCACATTCTGGCTCAAGCACAAAAACGGGGAGGAGTTGCCGCATTTATTGATGCCGAACATGCTCTTGATATTCAGTATGCCCAACATCTCGGGGTTAAAATAGATGATCTGTTGGTTAGTCAGCCAGACACCGGCGAGCAGGCTCTCGAAATTACTGAGATGTTAGTTCGCAGCGGTGCCATTGACCTATTAGTTATCGATTCGGTTGCGGCTTTGACACCCCGGGCAGAAATTGAAGGAGATATGGGCGATTCCCATATGGGATTACAAGCACGCTTGATGTCCCAGGCTCTGCGGAAATTGACCGGCATCGTTAGCAAATCAAATTGCAGTATTATTTTTATCAATCAGATCCGGATGAAAATCGGGGTGATGTTCGGCAACCCTGAAACCACCACCGGCGGTAATGCCCTGAAATTTTATGCCTCTATAAGACTCGATATCCGCCGAATTGCTTCCCTGAAACAAGGACAGGATGTTATCGGAGGAAGAACCCGGGTTAAAGTTGTAAAAAACAAGGTGGCTCCGCCGTTCAAGCAGGCAGAATTTGATATTATGTATGGTAACGGAATCTCCCGCGAAGGAGATCTCCTGGATCTGGGAGTTGATAACGATATTGTCGAAAAAAGTGGTTCCTGGTTTTCCTATAAAGGGGAGCGGGTTGGGCAGGGAAGAGAGAATGCAAAACAATACCTGAAAGAACACCCTGAAATAACCGATGAGATTGAAGCAACCTTACGCGAACTCTATGGAATTGGGGCAGAAATAACACCCGGTAACACAGACGAGGAATAATTACAAAGCTGTTTCCAAATAGAAACTAAATTGAAAAGTCAGACAGGATACAATTATGAATCTAAATGACATTCTCGGTATGGCACTCAAATCCAACACCTCGGACATCCACTTGAAGGCAGGATTACCACCAGTTTTCCGTATCGATGGTAACCTTCGCCCGTTACCAAAAGCGCCACGACTGACAGCTGAATCTGTTCGTAGTATGTGTGAAGCAATCATGAATGACAAACAACGGGCAACTTTTGAAAAGGCGAATGAGGTTGATTTAGCTTATGGTGTTCCGGGTCTGGGACGTTTCAGAGCCAATGTTTTTATGCAGCGCAATTCGGTTTCTGCTGTGTTTCGCGCCATCCCCTTCAAAATCGCTACCTTAGATGATCTGCTGATGCCACAGGTGCTGAAAAAAATTGCCGATGAACCCCGTGGCTTAGTTCTGGTGACAGGAGCTACCGGATCGGGAAAATCAACCACTCTGGCTGCAATGATTGATTATATCAACAGTAATCGTACGGCTCATATCGTGACAGTTGAAGATCCTATTGAATATCTGCACCGGGATCGAAAATGTATTATTAACCAACGTGAAGTTGGTTTCGATACGAGCGGATTTGCAACGGCGTTAAAAAGTTCCTTACGTCAAGATCCTGATGTCATTCTGGTTGGTGAAATGCGTGATCTGGAAACAGCAGAAACCGCCCTTGCTGCTGCGGAAACCGGACACCTGGTGCTTTCAACCCTGCATACGATTGATGCCCCGGAAACGATCTCACGGATTATCTCTATGTTTCCACCACACCAGCAACGCCATATCCGTTTACAGCTCTCCAATGTCCTGAAAGGGGTTATCTCACAACGTTTGATCCCGCGGATAGAGGGAACTGGAAGGGTTGCTGCTGTTGAAGTGATGATTTCTACCGGTCGGGTTCGTGAATTGATTGATGATCAGGAAAAAACGGTTCTTCTCAGAGACACTATTGCCAAGGGGTATACCACCTATGGCATGCAAACCTTCGATCAAGCATTGATGGATCTGGTGAAGCGAAAAGTGATCAGCTACGATGAGGCGCTCAGGCAAAGCTCTAATCCCGATGACTTTAAACTCAAGTTTTCCGGGATTGACTCCACCTCCGATGGTTCCTGGGGCGATTTTGAACGGGGTAAAGATCAGGAAGAACAGAAAAAACAGGCAGATGAAAATGAAGGGCTCGATGCCGATGGACAGGTCGAAATCGAACGATTCTAAAGCATTTTCTGCGGCTCTGCGTATGTTGACCCGCCGAGATCGAAGTGAAACCGAACTGCGCCAAAAACTGAAACAGTTCGGTTTTTCTTTGGCTGCTATCAACAATGCAGTGAAGAAGTGTCAGGAATACAACTATCTGGATGATAAACGCTATGCCAGCGAACGGGCACGATCGCTCATGCGAACCGGTCGTGGTGTCGGGCGTAAAATTCTTCTTGATTTGCGTCGCAGGGGAATTTCAGATGAACTTGCCCAACAGGCAGTGATCGATGCAGAAAGTGAATTTTCCCCCGCCGATCTTCTCAGAGAACAACTCCAACGCCGCTTTCCTGATTTCAATTACACTACTGCCGATCAACGTGAACGGCGCAGAGTCATCGGTTTTTTTCAACGCCGAGGATTTAGCCTTGGAGATATTTTTGACATCATAAAGGACGAGAGTTATAGCTGAAGGGATTAATTGTTTAGATCTTCAGCTATCCCTTCTCCATGGGGGAGAGGGTGGTCGAAGGCCGGATGTGTAAATTTGGCGAATTTGGCGGGACGCTCTTAAATAACTAATCAAAGTTTTTAGTCCTAGACTCACTGCACGAAACAGCATGATTGACACCATAAGGGGTCACATCTCGACTATCAACAATTTGCTTTTTAATCACAGTTGAAGCCATCCTTATGGAAAACCAAATAAATGTGACTGACCTCTGGTTTGCCCACTGATTCAACCCGTTAGTTTCCTCATCCAATTTTAAATATCCTCATATCGACAAAATAATTTTCAAGAAAAATTTGACAGAAGACCGAGTTAAATTTATATTTTAAAGTATAAACTTGGCGGATCGGTGGAGGTGTGATGAAAGCAACAGCAAAAGATTTAAGATTTCATGCAAAAGAACTTATTGAGACGGTTAAGCGTGGTGAGGAAGTTGTTATCACCTTTCGTGGGAAACCTTGTGCGAAGCTCATCCCTTTTGCAGAGGAAAAAAAAACAGACGGCAACAATAAATTATTTGGAATGTGGAAAGATCATGATCGGACTAAAGACGTAGATGAATACGTCAGAAATCTCAGAAAAGGGAGATTTCAATGATAATCGATACCGACGTAATCATCTGGTATTTACACGGCAATGAAAAAGCTCTTAATCTTATAGAAAACTTATCCACTTTCTCAATTTCAGTTGTGACCTACATGGAACTTGTTCAGGGGATGAGGGATAAAAAAGAGCTGAATATTCTGCGCCAGGCTCTCCACTTGTGGAATACAAAAATCTTGTATATTTCTGAGGAGATATCGGCTAAAGCCATGTTTTCAGTTGAACAATATTTTTTAAGCGATTCAATGCAATTGGCTGATGCCTTGATCGGAGCAACGGCAATAAGTCACGGTCTTCCTCTCCTTACCGGCAATGGCAAACATTATAAAGTCATGAAAGAAATTCAGCTCAAGAGGTTTAGACCGTAGGTAAAGAGCTGAGATAGTTGCGGCAATTTCAGTTGTTAAAATTGAGCATAAAAAACAACCTAACACCGCAACTCTCAAACAAAAAGACCAACCCCTCCCCTTTTCCCCCTGAAAAACCTTTTCAAATCAGACCGCTTCGATTAATATTCCAAACTCATATTTGACAAAAGAGTTGTGCCGATCCCATTTTGCACAAAAATATATTTGAAAGGCCATACGCAATGCTCACCGGAAACGAAATTCGCGCTAAATTTCTGAAATACTTTGAAGAGCGGGGGCATACGATTGTCTCATCATCTTCTCTGGTTCCCCATAATGATCCAACCCTGCTGTTTACCAATGCGGGGATGAATCAGTTTAAGGATTGCTTTCTTGGTGCTGAAAAGCGTGATTATCTTCAGGCGACAACCTCACAGAAGTGTGTCCGGGCTGGTGGCAAGCATAACGATCTGGAAAATGTTGGGCGGACTGCTCGGCACCACACCTTTTTCGAAATGCTGGGGAATTTCTCCTTTGGTGATTATTTCAAAAAAGAAGCTATCGCTTATGCCTGGGAATTTTTGACTGTAGAAATGGGGCTGGACAAAGATCGCCTCTATGTTTCGGTTTATACCGACGACGATGAGGCAGCCAACATCTGGCACCATCAGGAAGGGGTTCCGCGTGAGCGGATTTTCCGCTTTGAAGAAGACAATTTCTGGTCGATGGGTGACACCGGTCCCTGCGGGCCATGTTCAGAAATATTCTACGATAATGGTCCTGAAATCGGCTGCGATTCACCAACCTGTACCGTCGGCTGCGATTGTGATCGCTACATGGAGATCTGGAATAACGTCTTCATGCAGTTTGATCGCCAACCCGATGGGACATTGGTTCCACTGCCAAAACCAGCCGTTGATACCGGGATGGGGTTGGAACGCCTTGCCACGGTGATACAGGGGGTGCAGTCAAATTACGATACCGACCTGTTCCGTATCATTATTTCCTATATTGAAAAACTTTCGGGTAAGGTCTATGGCGACAATGAGGAAAATGATGTTTCGATGCGGGTCATGGCTGACCACAGCCGGGCCACCGCTTTTCTGATTGCCGACGGGGTTCTCCCTTCCAATGAAGGGCGGGGGTATGTGTTGCGCCGGATTATGCGGCGGGCGATGCGCCATGCCAAAATGCTCGGTTTTGAAGATCCGATTCTGTTTAAAACCGCAGTGTTTGTTTTGGTGTCGATGGCGGAAGCTTATCCCGAAGAGGCAAAGCGGATCGATTTTGTCTCCAAGGTTGTACAGAATGAGGAAGAGCGTTTCATCCAGACCTTGGGGAATGGGTTACGAATTCTCCAGGAAGAGATTGCCCGGTTGAAAGCAACCAAAGAGACCATCATTCCCGGTGAAACAATTTTTAAACTCTATGATACCTACGGTTTTCCCGTTGATCTAACTGCTGATATCGTTGAAAAAGATGGCTTCAGTCTCGATGAATCCGGATTTGAATCGTCTATGGAAGAGCAGCGGGTCAAAGCGAGAAAACATTGGAAGGGGTCTGGAGAAGAGGCCGTTTCGGGTATCTATAAGCAGTTGGTCGAGCAGGGAATCCACTCCGAATTTAGTGGTTATGAAAAGCAGGAAGACTTTGGTGAAGTGCTGGCACTGATCCGTCAGGGAGAGTTGGTAGATGAGTCAAGTTGCGGAGAAACAGTTGAAGTGATTACCTCAGTGACCCCGTGTTACGGTGAGTCCGGGGGACAGGTTGGCGATACGGGAACCATCGCAACAACTGAAGCTACCCTGCGGATTGTCGATACCAAGAGACCGCTTCCCACCCTCTATGTCCATGTCTGTGAAGTTGTCACCGGAGCGATCAAAACCGGGGTTCAGGCAACCATCAAGGTTGATGCTGAACGACGTCAAAAGATCATCCTGAACCACACGGCAACTCATTTGTTGCAAGCAGCTCTGCAAAAATTGTTGGGAAATCATATCAAGCAGGCCGGTTCTCTGGTTACCCCAGAGCGGCTCCGCTTTGACTTTACCCATTTTTCACCGGTTTCAGCTGCGGAGTTGCAGCAGATTGAAATCGAAGTGAATCAACAAATCCGTAAAAATGCTCAAGTTGAAAACCGGGAAATGAGTGCCGATGCTGCTCAGGAAGCGGGAGCAATGGCTCTCTTTGGTGAAAAGTACGGAGATATTGTCCGGGTGGTCAATATCGGTGATTACAGTATGGAATTGTGTGGTGGAACTCATGCCAGTGCCGCCGGTGATATTGGATTGTTCCGTATTTTAAGTGAGGGGGGAATTGCCGCCGGAGTTCGCCGGATTGAAGCGGTGACCGGGCCGGCAGCTTTGGCTCTGGTTCAGCAGCAACAACAGACTTTGCAACGGCTGGCCGATCTGGTGAAAAGTGATCCGCAAAAACTTGAACAGCGGTTGCAAAAAATGGTGGAACAACAAAAAGAGACCGAAAAAGAGTTGCAACAGTTACGGGCAAAAGCGAATGCTGATCGCAGTGGTGAATTGATCAATCAAGTCCAACTGGTCGAAGATATCAAATTACTCGCAGTAAAAGTTCCCGGTGCTGATGGAAAAGGGCTACGGGATTTTTCTGATCAGCTCCGAGATAAACTGGGCTCTGGTGTTTTGGTGCTGGTCTCTGATGCCGGGGGTAAAGTTGCCCTGCTGGTTGCAGTCACCAAAGATCTTACTGCTCGGGTCAAAGCAGGGATTCTGATTAAACCCTTGGCTGAAATCGTCGGCGGTCGTGGTGGCGGACGTCCCGAACTGGCACAAGCTGGCGGGTCAGAGACTGATAAAATTGAACAACTATTACAAGCAGTACCTGAGCAGATGAAGAAGATTCTGACCTGAATTTGCAGCAATAGTTGATTCTTTTTGCTAATAAGTAGCTAGAAGCTAGACATCTCTGGCTGTTTCGCTATATTTATCTGATAAAACAAGTTGAGCTGATCTAAAGGCTATCCGAGAGAACTGAGAAAATATGTCTCTGGTTGAAATAAATCACAAACGAAAACAAAAAACTATTCTCTGTGTCGATGATGAACCGATCATTCGCGAACTCTGTGTCAATGTTCTGGATGATTACCATGTCTTGCTTGCAAAAGATGGACTTGAGGCATTAAAAATTCTTGAAACCCTAGCGGTTGATATTGTTCTCAGCGACGTTATGATGCCGAATCTGGACGGTCTGGAGTTGTTACAAAAAATAAAAGAATTACAACCTGATCAGGCGGTAATTTTGATGACCGGCTATTCAGATAAGGAATTGATTCTCCAAGCTCTTAAGGCGGGAGCAGATGATTTTATCAACAAGCCAATCAATATCCTCCAGCTCAGCACAACCGTAGAAAAAGTTTTTGAAAAACAAAAAATCCGTCAAGAACTGGCTGATCTGAAACGGACTGATCAACTTAAAAGTGATTTTCTCGGGCTGATTTCCCACAAGCTGAAAACTCCGGCAACCGCTATCTCCCTGTTTATTCAGAATATTGCGGAGGGAGTCGAAAGTCCGAATGATGCTAATTTCAAACAGATGGTGGCTATGGTTCAGGCTGAAACTGTCCACCTTGAACAATTGATCCAGGATCTTCTCTACTTTAGTGATGCAACCCTGCAAGAGGAAGCTTTAACCCTTGAGCCCATTGATTTAGGACTTCTTGTAGATCGAGAGGTGTTTGCCTTACAACCAGCGGCACTTCAACGGCAAATTACCCTTGAGAATACCATTCTTCCTCCGTTGCCAAAAGAACCGCTGATGTTGAATCCGCAAAGGATCAGTTTTGCTATTCGCTCCCTGCTCGATAATGCTATCAAGTTCACCCCCGAGGGGGGCTCGGTAAGTATTGAAGGAAAGCTGGATGCTAATCACGTTAAACTGTTGATTAAAGACACCGGTATTGGTATTCCACAGCAGGAGCTTGCTAAAATATTCAATAAATTTTACCAGGTTGACCCCGAGCATACCGGTCAGGTGCGTGGGTTTGGTCTCGGTCTTTACTATGCCCGTGATTTCATTCGTAGCATGGGTGGTCAACTGTATATTGAGAGCCAACCGAATCAGGGAACCGTAGCAACCATCGAATTTTCTCTGCCAAGCTCAAAACCCCTGAACTCCTGAATTGTCCCTCTAACTATCGTTGCTTTAGACCTTTATTATCAGTCCCTCTTTATGTTATTTGTTATCATTTGTTATCATTCTTCAACAACTTAATTTTTCTGGAGTTATAAATGTTTAAAGGGACAACAATCTGTTGTGTTCGGCATAAGGCACAAGTAGCTTTGGCCGGAGATGGGCAGGTCAGTCTGGGCAATACGGTGATGAAACATAGTGCCCGGAAAATTCGCCGAATTTATCAGGATCAGATTCTTGCCGGGTTTGCCGGGAGTACAGCTGATGCTTTTACCCTGTTTGAGAAATTTGAGGCCAAATTGCAAGAATTTAATGGCAATCTCTCTCGTGCCGCCGTAGCTTTGGCCAAAGACTGGCGCACCGACAAGGTATTACGACGCTTAGAAGCATTGCTGATTGTCGCCGATAAGGATGTCACCCTGATCATTTCTGGTGCGGGTGATGTTATTGAGCCGGATGATGACGTCGCCGCAATTGGCTCTGGTGGCAGTTTTGCTCTGGCTGCGGCTCGTGCACTGGTCGCTCACTCCGACCTTGATGCCAAAAAAATTGTTGATCAAGCGCTGAGAATTGCTGCTGATATTTGTATCTATACCAATGATAAAATTTCTATTGAGGTTCTTAAGTGAATAATTTTACCCCCAGAGAGATCGTTTCCGAACTGGATCGCTATATTATCGGCCAGAATGATGCCAAACGGGCAGTTGCCGTTGCTCTAAGAAATCGCTGGCGCCGCCAGCAGGTTCCGGCTGAATTGCGGGACGAAATTGCGCCCAAAAATATTATTATGATTGGCCCTACTGGTGTGGGGAAAACCGAGATTGCCAGACGACTGGCCAAGCTGGCTCAAGCTCCGTTTATTAAGGTTGAAGCAAGTAAGTTCACTGAGGTTGGCTACGTCGGTCGTGATGTTGAAAGCATGGTTCGTGATCTGCTAGAACTGTCGATCAATATGGTGAAAGAAGAAGAAACACAAAAAATGCAGCTCAAAGCCGAAGATAATGCCGAAGAAAAACTTCTGGATCTCCTGCTTCCAGGCGAAACTGACCAATCCCCGGACAAACAGGATCAACGGCAGCATACCCGTGAACGGCTGCGTAAATTGTTGCGATTGGGAGAACTGGAAGAGCGCTTCATAGAACTGGAGATTGAGGTCAGCAGCATGCCGACCATGGGGGTTTTTACCCCACAGGGAAACGAAGAGATGGGGATGAATATCAAGGAGATGTTTGGTAATCTGTTCCCTAAAAGTTCCAAGCGTAAACGGGTTAAGGTCAGTGAGGCGCGTCAACATCTGATTGAATCTGAGGCCGAGAAACTGATTGATATGGAAAATGTCACCACCCTGGCTCGTGAACGAGCAGAACAGAATGGGATCATCTTTATTGATGAAATAGATAAAATTGCCAGTCGCGAGGGGGTTCATGCCCCCGAAGTTTCCCGGGAAGGGGTACAGCGAGACATTCTCCCGATTGTGGAGGGGAGTACCGTCAGTACCAAACATGGTTCGATTAAAACTGACCATGTTCTATTTATTGCTGCCGGGGCATTTCATACGGCTAAACCGTCAGATTTAATTCCGGAACTGCAGGGTCGTTTTCCGATTCGGGTTGAATTGAACAGCCTTGATGAGAATGATTTCTATCGTATTCTCACTGAACCAAAAAATGCTCTGATCCGTCAATATAAGGAATTGATGAAGACTGAGGCGATCGAACTGGCCTTTGATGATGAGGCGATTCGCGAAATGGCGAAGATCGCCAAAACGGTCAATGACAGGACAGAGAATATTGGTGCCAGACGCCTGCATACGATTCTGGAAAAGCTTCTGGAAGATCTTTCCTTTATGGCTCCAGAACTGGTTGAAAAGCAGGTGAGTATCAGCGCCAAAGACGTTCAACAACGGCTGGCAGAAATCAGTCAGGATGAGGATTTGTCGCGCTATATTCTATAATAATATCAAAATGTTATTTGTTGAGCGACTCTATTATTACGGTAAAGAGGTTATAAGATAATGGCAATGGAAGAGCTGATCGGGAAAGCTAATGTTCTGATGGAAACGCTCCCCTGGATCAGGCGTTTTTATGGCAAAACCATCGTCATCAAATATGGTGGCAATGCCATGGTTGAAGAACACCTGAAAGAGAGCTTTGCCCGCGATATCATTATGATGAAATATATTGGATTGAATCCGGTCGTCGTTCATGGTGGTGGACCACAGATTGGCAAAGTTCTTGAGGCAATGAAAATTGAAAGCCATTTTATTCAAGGAATGCGGGTCACCGATAGCGAAACCATGAACGTCGTCGAAATGGTTCTCGGTGGTAAAGTCAACAAAGAGATTATCACCAATATTAACCGGTATGGCGGGAAGGCGGTCGGTATCACCGGTAAAGATGGTGGCTTGATTCAGGCTCGAAAGCTGGAAATGACGGCTGTCAATCCAGACACCCTGACACCGGAAATTATTGACATTGGCATGGTTGGCGAAGTTGAATCTGTTGACCCATCCATTATCAAAAGCCTGGAAGAAAATAACTTCATTCCGGTTATTGCCCCAATCGGCAGCGGTCTCAATGGTGAAACCTATAATATTAATGCCGATCTGGTTGCCGGAAGAATTGCCGGAGCACTCAAAGCTGAAAAATTAATTTTATTGACCGATATCGAAGGGGTCAAGGATAAGCAAGGCAAGCTTATTTCAACCATCGACATTCAACGGGTTCCCGATCTGATTAATAATGGAACCATCTCCGGGGGAATGATTCCGAAGGTTAACTGTTGTGTCGACGCCATTGGCGAGGGTGTTATGCGAGCCCATATCATTGATGGCCGGGTGGAACATGCCTGCTTGCTGGAAATGTTTACCGACAAAGGAATTGGAACGGTTGTAGCGAGGCATAATTCATGAGCAATTCACAAAGCTGGATTAAACGGGGCTTGACCCATGTTGCCAAAACCTACGGACGCTATCCTTTGGTTGCTGCAAGTGGTGAGGGCTGTTGGCTGACCGATATTGATGGCAAAAAATATCTTGATTTTCTTGCAGGTGTTGCCGTTAACAATCTTGGTCATTGCCATCCTGAAGTTGTTGCCGCCTTGCAGGATCAGGCAGGAAAGCTGCTGCACTGTTCCAACTTTTTCCATATTCCGCAGCAGATTGAACTGGCGGAAATCCTCTGCGAACACTCATTTGGTGACCGGGTCTTCTTCTGTAACTCAGGAGCTGAAGCCAACGAAGCGGCGTTAAAGCTGGTGCGTAAATACAGTCTCGATAACCATGGCGATGATCGGATTGAAATTATAACTGGCAAAAACTCTTTTCACGGTCGGACGATCGCGACAATCAGTGCTACAGATCAGGAAAAAATCAGCACTGGATTTGGCCCGTTGCTGCCGGGGTTTAAATATGTCCCATTCGGTGACATTGAAGCAATTAAAGCAACAATCAGCTCGAAAACCTGCGCTATCATGTTGGAGCCAATTCAGGGTGAAGGGGGAATCAACATCCCGCCAGAAGGATATCTCCAGGCTGTCCGGGAACTATGCGATCAAAATGGATTGTTGCTGATCTTTGATGAGGTTCAGGTCGGACTTGGCCGAACCGGAAAACTGTTTGCTTATCAACACGATGGTGTCGAACCCGATGTGATGACTCTTGCCAAAGCGCTGGCAGCAGGGCCACCCATCGGTGCCATGGTTGTCAGGGAAAAGTACGCTACAGCTCTTGGCCCCGGAACCCACGGTTCAACCTTTGGCGGAAATCCTCTTCTGGCTGCTGCTGGAGTTGCTGCAATGAAGATCTACCTCAAGGGGAGTGTTCTGAAAAACAGTGTCACCATGGGTGATTACCTGAAGGCGAAACTGGAGCAACTACAAACTAAATACACTTTTATTACTCAAGTCCGTGGGCGTGGACTAATGGTGGGAATGGAACTGACAATCGAGGGGGGTGAGATTGTCAAAACAGCCCTTGAACGTGGCCTGTTGATTAATTGTACGGCAGGAAAAATCCTCCGCTTTGTACCACCATTGATCGTTACACAACAAGAGATCGACCAAATGATCGAAATACTGGATAAGATTTTTTCTGAAATAAGAACTGGAGAATAAAATGAATAAAGACTTTCTTGCGCTATCTGACTGGTCTCTGGATGATTTGGAAGAAATCTTCTCTTTGGCCAAGGAATTGAAGCAAAAACAGCGGGAGGGGACTGCCCATCGGTTGCTTGAAGGACAAACCCTGGGGATGATCTTTGAGAAAAGTTCAACTCGAACCCGAGTCTCTTTTGAGGTGGGAATGTTTCAGCTTGGTGGTCACGCGCTGTTCCTCCATTCGGGAACGACCCAGATGGGTCGTGGCGAACCGATTAAGGATACGGCACGGGTGATGTCTGGTTACTGTGACGGGGTGATGGCACGAACCTATTCTCATGCCGCTCTGGAAGAGTTTGCTGAATACAGCTATGTGCCGGTCATCAACGGTTTGAGCGATCTCTACCACCCCTGTCAGTTAGTTGCTGATATATTTACCGTGACCGAACATAAAGAAGACTACCGTAATCTGAAATATTGTTGGATTGGTGACGGCAACAACATGGCAAACAGTTGGATTAATGCTGCGGCTGTTGCCGGTTTTGAGCTATGTATTGCCACCCCAAAAGGGTATGAACCGGATAGCAAAATAGTTGCTCTGGCGCGAAAATCTGGTGCAAAAATTCTACTCACCAACGATCCACGTGAAGCCGCTGAGGGGGCGGATGTGCTTAATACCGATGTTTGGGCCAGTATGGGTCATGAAACAGAGCAACAGGAACGGATGAAAGCTTTCAGTGGATTTCAGATCAATGCAAAGCTGCTTAAACTGGCCGATCCAGAAGCCGTTGTGATGCATTGTTTACCTGCCCATCGAGACGAAGAGATCACCGATGAGGTGGTCGAGGGGGCACAATCAATTATTTTCGATGAAGCCGAAAATCGTCTACATGTACAAAAAGCGATTTTGGCAACGTTGATGGCACGTTGACCGATGCAGATTATCTGTCCCCACTGTGGTTTTAGCAAACAGGTTGACCCGGAGCAACTGCCGGCAGATACCGTCAGGGTCAACTGCCCAAAATGTAAACAGAGCTTTCCGTTACAACTGCAGGCTCAGGAACCGGCTTCACGGCCGGAAGTGATAGCCAGCGGATATCAGTCCAGGGCGAACGAAACAAAAATATCTGCTCAAGCTGAGATAGATGCTTTGCCGAAGGCGGGATTCTGGATGCGCGTGGTTGCTACCTTCATTGATGCGTTTATTGTATTTGTGCTGCAGTTTCTGCTAGGATCACTGCTTGCCGTGGCCGGGGTTGTCACAGGTGGAGGCAGCGAAGGTGCAGTTGGAAATATGGCGATCCTGATACAATTATTCGGCTTTGTCCTCAGCATTGTCTACTATGTTTTCTTCACCGGTTACTGTGGCCAAACACCGGGAAAGATGGCCTTACGGATCAAGGTAATCAGGCGTGATGGCTCTCCAATCAGTTATGGCAGAGCAGCATTTCGCGAAGTCCCGGCAAAATTCATTTCAGGGATTATCTTTGGTATCGGTTATTTGATGGTTGCCTTTGATGATCAGAAACAGGGTCTGCATGACCGGATGGCCGACACATACGTCATTAAACTTTGATGGCGTTGCAAAAATTCTGCCCTACTGTGTTATAAAAAGTCGGGAGACAGATTAAATTTTTCACTGAACCAGAGGGACTGAATTTTATTCGAGGTTTTATGCGAAAATTATTCTGTCTCCGATATTAAAAACGATGAAAAATAAAATCAGTCCCCTCCCAGCGATGCTAAATTGTACTGAGCTGAATAGTTACCGAATTTTTTGTTTAGCCATCACATAACTCCAGGAGCAAATAAAATGGGTAAAAAAGAAGATGTCAAAAAAGTTGTTCTCGCCTATTCCGGTGGGCTGGATACCTCGATTATTCTCAAATGGTTAATTGAGGAATATGATTGTGAAGTTATTGCCTTTTCCGCTGATCTCGGTCAAGGAGAAGAACTGGATGGTATTCCAGAAAAGGCTAAAAATACTGGTGCCAGTGTCTGTCATATCCTCGATCTGAAAGAGGAATTTACCCGCGATTTTGTCTTTCCAATGTTCCGTGCCAATGCGATCTACGAGGGTCGTTATTTTCTTGGAACCTCTATTGCCAGACCGTTAATTTCCAAAGCACAGATGGAAATTGCTGCCAAAGAAGGGGCTGACGCAGTGTCCCATGGAGCGACCGGAAAAGGGAACGATCAGGTTCGCTTTGAAATCTCTTACTACCATTTTGACCCTGCGGTTAAAGTGATTGCCCCATGGCGGGAGTGGGATTTGAACAGTCGGACTGCTCTCGAAAACTACGCTAAAAAGCACAATATCCCAATTCCAACCAGTAAAAAGTTCCCCTGGAGTTCAGACCGCAACCTGCTCCATATCTCCTTTGAGGGGGATGTTCTGGAAAACCCCTGGGCCGAAGCTCCTGAGGAGATGTATGTCCTCACTGTGGCTCCAGAAGATGCACCCGATCAGCCAGAATATGTTGAGATTGAGTTTGAAAAAGGTGATGCCGTTGCAGTTAACGATGAACGCCTCTCCCCAGCCAACCTACTGGCAAAACTGAATGAACTCGGTGGCAAACATGGTATCGGGCGAGTTGACCTGCTGGAAAATCGCTACGTCGGTATGAAGAGCCGTGGCGTCTATGAAACCCCCGGCGGGACGATTCTTGAGGAGGCCCACCGTGGCGTTGAACAGATTACCATGGATCGTGAAGTGATGAACCTGCGTGATTCGTTGGTTCCCCGCTATGCTGCGATGATTTACAACGGCTACTGGTTTGCTCCAGAGCGCATTGCGTTGCAGGCACTGATTGACGAAACCCAAAAAACCGTCAATGGCAAAGCTCGCATCAAACTGTATAAAGGGCATTGTCGGGTGGTCGGTCGAGACTCTGCAACCGACAGCTTGTTCAATGTCGATTTTGCAACTTTTGAAGCAGATGATGTCTATAATCAAGCTGACGCCGAAGGTTTTATTAAACTGAGTGCCCTGCGTTTACGGATTGCCGCAATCCAGCGCGAAGCAAAAAAATAGTTCTTTATCGGAGAAACCAGATGAGCAAGAAACTCTGGGGTGGGCGTTTTACCCAACCGACCGACAAATTTGTCGAGGAATTTACCGCCTCTATCGAATTCGACCAGCGCCTCTACCGCTATGATATCCAGGGCTCCAAAGCCTATGCCGAAATGCTTGGTCGACAAGGAATCATTGCCGTCGAAGAGGCTGATCAAATCATTGTCGGATTGAATGGGATTCTAGAGGATATCGAAACGGGGCAGTTTGAGTTCTCGGTTGCGCTTGAAGATATCCACATGAATATTGAAGCGCGGTTGATTGAAAGAATCGGTGCTGTCGGTGGAAAACTCCATACCGGACGCAGTCGTAACGATCAGGTTGCGGTTGATATCCGCCTTTATCTGCGTGATGAAATCGATACGATTCTTGGCTACCTCAAAAAACTTGAAAATTCATTGCTCCAACAAGCCGAGCAGAACCTTGATGTCATCATGCCCGGTTACACCCACCTGCAGACTGCTCAGCCGGTTCTCTACAGCCATCACATGCTCGCCTACCGCGAAATGATTGCCCGCGACAGCAGCAGACTGCATGATCTACGGGTCAGATTCAATGTCCTACCTCTCGGTGCGGGAGCTTTAGCCGGAACCACCTTCCCCATCGACCGTGAATGGCTTGCCGAGCAGCTGGGTTTTGCTGGAGTGACCAGAAACAGCATTGACAGTGTTTCTGATCGCGATTTTGCTATTGAGTTCTGCAGCTTTGCCGGCATCTTGATGATGCACCTGTCGCGGCTGTCAGAAGAACTGGTTCTCTGGTCAAGTGCTGACTTTAATTTCATCGAGCTTTCCGATTCTTTCTGTACCGGCAGCTCAATAATGCCACAGAAAAAAAATCCTGATGTCCCTGAACTGGTTCGGGGTAAAACCGGGCGGGTTTATGGCAATCTGATCTCTTTGTTGACTTTGATGAAGGCGTTGCCTCTGGCCTATAATAAGGACATGCAGGAAGATAAAGAACCTCTTTTTGATACCATTGATACGGTCAAGGGGAGTCTGAAGGTTTTTGCCGACATGATAGCAGAGCTGAAAGTTAAGGGAGATAACATGCGGATTGCCGCAGCACGTGGTTTCTCCACCGCAACTGATGTTGCTGATTATTGTGTCCGCAAGGGATTGCCTTTCCGTCAGGCACATGAAGTGGTGGGCAAAACTGTGCGATATTGTGTTGAAATGGGGAAAGATATCCCTGAACTGAGTTTGGCTGAATTCCGGGAATTTTCTGATCTGATCGAAGCAGATATTTACGGTTTTGTCACCCTTGAGGCCTCAGTCAATGCCCGAAAGGCAACCGGAGGAACAGCACGAGAAGCTGTTGAACGAGAACTGAGCCGTTTAAAATCATCTTAGGAGACCGTCGGATTTTGCGAGCAATATTTTTTTTAATCATGATCATTTTTATTTTTAGCCTGAATGGCTGTGGGAAAAAAGGGCCGGTACGACCAATCGACACCTCGTCAAGCACAGTACAAACTGATATAGATAAAGCACCAGACAGTTATTTTAACTGATCGTTAGGCAAGGAGGAAAATATGTTTCAAGGATCTATGGTCGCAATCATTACCCCCTTTGATGCTCAGGGGAAGTTTGATGAAGAAAACTACCGTCAGCTGATTGAATTTCAAATTGAGAATGGTACCGATGTTATCGTCCCCTGCGGAACCACTGGCGAATCTGCTACATTAGATTATAAAGAGCATGATCAGGTAATCAAGGTCTGTATCGAGCAGGTGAATAAACGGATTCCGGTTCTTGCCGGTACGGGTTCCAATGCCACCGCTGAAGCAATAGAAATATCCCAACATGCTAAAGAAATGGGTGCCGATGGGGTTCTCTTGGTTGCCCCCTACTACAATAAACCGTCTCAGGAGGGGCTCTTCCAAAATTTTAAAGCCATTGCTGAGAATGTTGCTCTGCCACAAGTTTTGTATAATGTCCCTGGTCGAACCGGCATAAATATGGTTGCTGAAACAACCGTTCGCCTGGCAGAAATTGACAATATTGTCGCGATCAAAGAAGCCTCGGGTGATATCACTCAAGCGAGTGAAATTATCGCCCGGGCTGGCGATAAAATTGCTGTTCTCTCCGGTGATGATTTCCTCACTTTGCCATTGATGGCTTGTGGAGCCAAAGGGGTCATTTCAGTCACAGCGAACATCATGCCGAAACAGGTTAAGGCGATGGTTCAAGCAATTCAGGGCAGCCGTTGGGACGAGGCGCGACAACTGCACCTGCAACTCCTTGATGTCCATCAAGCTATGTTTATTGAGTCCAACCCGGTTCCGGTAAAAACCTCTGCAGCATTGATGGGTAAGTGCCAGGCCGATGTCCGTTTGCCGCTGGTGGCTATGCAAGCTGACACGTTGGAAAAGCTCACAGCAATTTTGCAAAAGCATGATCTGATTTGATTCGTGTAGGGGCGCTGCTTGCCGCGCCCTGATTTTGGTTTGTACGACAGACAAGGGCACAGCAAGCGGTGCCCCTACGCATAATACGGATATCAATATGAAAGTAGCAATCGTAGGAGCTGCCGGTCGCATGGGTGGTCGTCTAATTCAAGCAGTTTCGGAAGCGGAGGGGCTGGAGTTGACCGGCGCAACTGAACGTCCCGGACACGCGCAGATTGGCGTAGATGCAGGGTTACTTGCAGCTGTGGGTGAGCTGGGAGTGCCGATCACTGATGATTTGGCTGCAACTATGGCCAATGCCGATCTCCTGATTGACTTTACTTTCCCCGATGTCACCCTGAAAAACCTGGAAATCTGCGCAAAACTGGGAAAAATGGTTGTCAGTGGTTCAACAGGTTTCACCCCTGGGCAAAAAAAACAGGTAGAAAAATATGCTGAGCAAATCCCGGTAGTTCTTGCTCCCAACATGAGTGTCGGCGTTAATGCCTGCTTCAAGCTCCTTAAAGAAGCTGCTAAAATCCTTGGCAATGATTTTGATGTCGAAATTGTTGAGTTGCACCACAATAAGAAAAAAGATTCCCCCTCTGGAACAGCCGTCCGCATGGGTGAAGTTGTAGCCGAAACTCTGGGACGTGACTATAATCAAGTTGCCAACTATCATCGCGAAGGGATGTGCGGTGAACGAACCAAAGAGGAAATTGGCATGCAAGCCGTGCGGGGCGGTGATATTGTCGGTGAGCACACCGTTTATTTCATCGGTATGGGAGAGCGGGTAGAAATCAGCCACCGTGCCATGAGTCGGGATATGTTTGCCCGTGGAGCAGTGCGAGCTTGTCAATGGCTGCAAGGTAAAAGTTCCGGGCTTTATGATATGCAGGCTGTTTTGGGCTTAAGCTGAATCGATAGTGGCTCGATTAAGGCCTATTTCCCCGTTTCTTAGGTACAAAGTTACAAGTAAAATTGACTTACAGGGAGAGCATAATGAAAAAATATCTGGCACTACTGTTTATCTTTTTACTCCTCTTTATCTCCGGTTGTGAAACAGTTAAGGGTCTAGGGAAAGATATTCAGAACGTTGGCCAATGGGCTCAGGATAAAGTTAACTGAGCTCAAATCTACACCAGAGATATAATGAATCCGGGGGGATATTTACACTCCGCCTGATTTCTATGCTGCAGACTGTATTCCAGGAGTAAGAACCTATGGCACGGATCAACGACAATTATTTAAAACTTCAAGCTGGCTACCTCTTTCCGGAAATCAGCCGTAGAGTCAGTGAGTTTACTCAGGCTAATCCGGATGCGAACGTTATCCGTCTTGGTATCGGTGATGTAACAAAACCTCTGGTTCCAGCGGTACTTAAAGCATTTCACCAGGGTGTTGATGAAATGGCTGAAAAAGCAACCTTTCATGGTTACGGTCCAGAGCAGGGCTATGATTGGCTATCACAGATTATTATTGATAAAGCGTATAAACCGCTTGGTGTCGACTTGAGAATTTCTGAAGTTTTTATTTCCGACGGATCCAAGTGTGATAGTTCAAACATTCTCGATATTTTTGACCTGAACAACAAGGTTGCGATCGGTGATCCAGTCTATCCTGTTTATAACGATACCAACGTTATGGTGGGTCGAAGCGGCCAGATGAATGAAAAAGGTTATTATGATGGATTGGTTTACATGCCATGTACTGAGGAAAATGGATTTAATCCTGACTTCCCAAGCGAAAAAGTTGACCTGATCTATCTCTGCTATCCTAACAACCCGACCGGAACTGTTGCTACCAAAAAGCAACTGAAAGCCTGGGTTGATTATGCGATTGAACATGCTGCCGTGATTCTGTTTGATGCTGCCTACGAAGCATATATAACAGAAGCTGATATTCCCCACTCCATCTACGAGATCGAGGGAGCCAGGCAATGTGCTATCGAGTTCCGTTCTTTCTCTAAAACAGCTGGATTTACTGGAGTGCGCTGCGGACTGACTGTCATTCCGGAAGAATTGATGGGGACAACCGCTAACGGTGAAAAATATAGCTTCAATAGGCTCTGGAATCGTCGCCAGTGTACCAAATTTAACGGAGTCTCCTATCCGGTTCAAAAAGCAGCTGCAGCTGTATACAGTGATGAAGGCTGGACACAGGTTAAGGAAATCATCGATTACTACATGGAAAATGCCCGCATCATCCGCGAAGGATTAACCGAAGCCGGAATAAAATGTTATGGCGGCGTCAATGCCCCTTACATCTGGCTAAAAACCCCAGAAGGGATGAGTAGCTGGGATTTCTTTGATAAACTCCTTAATGAATGTTTTGTTGTCGGCACTCCCGGCAGCGGTTTCGGTCCCAGTGGTGAAGGATATTTCCGGCTTTCAGCATTTGGTGAGAAAGAAAATGTGGAAACGGCAGTACAACGAATCAAGGAAAAATGGGGCAAGTAACAGATCTTTAAATAAATGGTCAAAAAGGGCATCCGGTGTGATGCCCTTTTTTTGTACGATTAGATTAACTTCCCAGCAAAAACGGGACTATCCCCGCATGGGGGCTGTCCCAGAATTTTGCGGTGCGAACCGCTGCGATTCTTCGTGGGTCGTAAACTTTGGGACAGTCCCCGATGGGTCTGGGGACAATCCCAAGTTTACTGCAATACTGCTTAAACTAGCGCTATTCCCAGCTGCCTCATAAAACATCCCAGTTTGTTAATACCATTTGAGCAGGTAGTAACGGACGTAGATATAGATCATCGACAGAAAAACGGTCAGGAGCATGACGGGCAGCCCATATTTGAGAAACTGTACAAAGGTGATTTTATGTCCCGCTTTTTCGCTTAGACCAACCACAATGACATTGGCAGATGCGCCGATAGGGGAACCGTTGCCACCGAGACAGGCACCAAGCGCAAGCGCCCACCAGACCGGCATCATCGCCTGGTGTTGAATGTGCTCAACCGTTGCCATACCCGGAGCCAGACCGTAGACCTTATGTACCATATCAATGAGCAGGGGATTCATGGTGGCAACAAAGGGAATATTGTCGACAACCGCCGAGCAGACCGCCGAGAACCAGAGCATGACCATGGCAAGCATGGTCATATTTTCAGGCTGGGGATTGGTGACGGCGATCATCGCGCGTGACATGTCTTCCACGAGTCCGACCTTGACGATCCCTCCGATAATAATGAACAGGCCGATGAAAAAGAAGATGGTTGGCCACTCCACTTCGGCAAGAATACTGTGTGGGTCTTCACCTGAGATCAGTAGCAGTGTTGTTGCACCCATGAGGGCGACCGTGGCGGGTTCGTAATGAAAAAATCCGTGGAGCATGAATCCAAGAATGGTCAGGATCAGGACAATCAATGACTTTTTCAATAGCATCGGGTCTTTAATCTGCTCTCTTTCCTGGAGGGTCATGATCCTCTTTTTGAGTTCATCACGAACATGCAGCCGTTTTCCAAAAATCACTTTCCAGGCCAGCATCCAGAAAAGAAAAATGATGATAATTGCGGGGGTAAGGTGGACAATAAAGTCCATGAAATTGAGTCCCGCTTTGGAGGCAATCATGATATTTGGAGGGTCGCCGATCAGGGTCGCAGTGCCGCCGATATTGGACGCTAGCGCTTCGGTAATCAAATAAGGGATGGGATTGATCTCCAGCTGGTCGGCGATGAACAAGGTAACCGGCACGAGGAGCAGAACCGTGGTGACATTATCGAGAAAAGCAGAGCCAACAGCGGTGATAATTGCGAACAGGAGCATAATCCTGAAGGGCTCGCCTTTGGCTAACTTGGCACATTTGATGGCAACGTATTGAAAAACCCCAGTTTTTGTCATGATGTTAATGATGATCATCATGGAAATGAGAAGAAAAATAACATTCCAGTCAACGCCAAGATCAATATCATTAAATGCTTCATGCTGTAACAGAACCTTGGTCATCAGAACAAGAGCCGCGCCAAATAGGGCAACCTTGGTTTTGTGGATTTTTTCCGAGATAATGAGTGCGTAGGCCACAAGGAATATGATTGTTGCTGTCCAGAACATGGATCACCCCGTTCATCTATGCAAATTGTATCAGAAAACTCTCCATATCCCTGAGCTTAGAGCAATGAGAGATCCACGAGCTCCTTGTCGTTGAGATTGAACGCCGTACAGCTGTCAACCAGCTGTAAAAGGATATTCCGCCGCGTGATTTCTCCAAGGAGTTTGCCCTGCTCATCAAGCACCGGCAGCGTGTTGAAACCTCTTTCGGCAATCAGGGCGTCGGCTTCAAGGAGTTGATGGTAAGGGTGGAGATACGCAAACTTCGTGACCATGATATCTCTGGCGCACTTATCCTTGACCTTCTCAACCTGTTTTTGCAAGAAGTCGGCTTCATCAGTCAAGGAGCGAGCCAGATCTGCATTCATGTAGGAAGGGATGATTTCTTTGAGTAGATCCATGGCAGAGACAATCCCGAGCAGTTTGTAATTTTCGTCCACGATGTAGGCTTGTCGCGGTGTAGGGTCTGCGATTTTGCACAACAGACTTTTATAGTCACAGTCCGGTTTGGCGAGAACCAGTTTTGTCCACATACATTTAGAAACATCCATGGTAAACCTTTCTTTTGTGTTTTAAAGAGACACGTAAAATTCACCCTGCGTCAGCAGAAATCGACAAGAATCGTCGTGGGGAATAGTGGGCAGCATTGCAACAGGAATTATACCACTAAGAACTCTGACTACAATCGACCTGGAATGCTTTCCGGAGCGTTTTTATTCGTGAATCATTGTTTCCTCTTTTTCACCCGAAAACCCGATTTTTCCAGTGCGGCAGCAAGATCAGTCTTTGTCTCTTGTGATTGGAGCTTTTGATCTGTTGTCCGTTTCGGTTTTTTAATCTGTTGTTTCATCGGAGCACTTTTCGGTTTAACTTCACCGCTGCGCATAGTCAAACCGATCCGTTTACGTTGTAAATCAATCTCCAGCACCCGAACCTGCACTGGCTGGCCAACTTTGACCACGTCATTGGGATCTTTGATGAACTTGTCGGCCAGCTGGCTGATATGTACTAATCCATCCTGATGGACACCGATATCGACAAAAGCACCGAAGGCGGCAACATTGGTGACCACACCGTTCAAACTCATCCCCTCCTGAAGATCCTTGATCTCCATCACATCCTCCCGGAAGCTGGTTGAGATAAAGGTTTTCCGCGGATCACGCCCCGGCTTTTTCAGTTCACTGATAATGTCACGTAAGGTTGGCAGACCAACGTCGTCGGTCAGATAACGGTTGAGATCAATTGAATCTAACCGGATCGTTTCGGCAAGCAGTTTCTGTAAGTCGACACCAACATCTGTAACCATCTGCTCCACCAGCTTGTAACGTTCTGGATGAACTGCAGTATTATCAAGTGGTTGCTTGGCGTTGCGGATGCGTAAAAATCCAGCAGCTTGCTCAAAAGCTTTCTGCCCAAAACGGGGAACCTTGAGTAAATGTTTCCGCTGTATGAATATTCCGTTTTGATTCCGATAGTCAACAATCGACTTCGCCAGCGATTCACTAATCCCTGAAACAAAGCTGAGCAATGCCCAACTGGCAGTATTCAGATCAATTCCAACGTAGTTAACACACGACTCCACGACCTCACTCAGTGCTTTCTTCAAAGCTGTCTGACTGACATCATGCTGATACTGACCCACTCCGATACTTTTAGGATCAACCTTGACCAGTTCGGCCAAGGGATCTTGCAACCGGCGGGCAATGGAGATCGCACCACGTACCGTCAAATCAAGATCGGGGAATTCTTCGCGGGCAATAGCAGAAGCGGAATAGACACTGGCTCCGGCTTCACTGACCATCACTACCGGGAGTTTTTGCCCCACCTTCTTTAGACACTGGCGAACGAATTGATCCATCTCCCGACCAGCGGTGCCGTTGCCGATGGCGACCATCTCAACTTGATGGGTGCGAATAAGTCGCAACAAACCCTGCTGCGACTCTTCAATCCGTCCTCTGCCAGTATGCGGATAGATAGTGGAATGTTCTAGAAAACGGCCGGTTTGATCAACCACCGCTAACTTGGAACCGGTACGCAGACCAGGATCGACACCAAGAACCCGGTAATTTCCAGCGGGAGCTGCCAGAAGTAAATTACGCAGATTTTCGGCAAATACCCGAATTGCCTCTGCATCGGCAGTTTTTTTTACCTGTAAGCGCAGCTCAACTTCAATCGATGGAGCCAACAACCGGTTATACGCATCTTCGATTACCAATCTGAGCCAATCGTGGTATGGATTTGATTCCGGGATCAACAACCGATTGAGACGTAAAAGAATCTCCTCTTCAGGAGCTTCGACCGACAATCGCAGAACATCTTCTTTTTCACCGCGGCGCATCGCTAGCATTCGATGGGAAGGGATTTGTCGTAGCAACTCACTAAAATCATAGTACATTTCATACTTGCTGACCGTTCCAGCTTTACCCCGAGCCGGTTGAGAACGGAATATTCCCTGCTGCCAGGTCTGTTCACGCACTGTGGCACGTGCGGTAGCATTGTTAGAAAATTGCTCTGCCAGAATGTAACCAGCACCCTGAAGCGCCTTCGCTGCATCTTCGATCTCCCCGCTGGCAACAGCAAAAGGGGCTGCCAATAATTCCAGTGGTATAGAGGAATCAACCCTCTGAAAAATTTGCTCGGCCAACGGTTCCAAACCTTGTTCTCTGGCAATTGTCGCTTTGGTGCGTCGCTTCGGTTTGTAAGGCAGATAGAGGTCTTCCAGTTCCGTCTTCAGTCGGCAGGCCATTAATTGCGCATGCAACTCTGCCGTCAACTTTCCCTGCTCATCGATTGATTTAAGGATCGTCTGCCGACGTTCATCCAGCTCTTTAAAATATGTCAGCCGTTCCTGTAATTGGCGGATTTGAACTTCATCCAGCTCTCCAGTTGCCTCCTTGCGATAGCGGGCAATAAAAGGGACGGTCGCGCCCTCATCAAGCAAAGTGACCGTTTGTGCCACCTGATTTTTCTGCAGACCAGTTTCTTCGATAAGAATCTGGAGGATATCAAACGTATTCATAGGGCTTACCAGGATCCTTTTTCTGAATCTTTTGCGGTTAAAGCTTAAGGATGAGACGGAGAGCGATGCTATCACGCCGGTAAATATTTGCAAAGCAATGGTGTTTAAAACGCAAGGAGGTAAACGATGACAAACAACCAAAAAGGGCGGCCATTTGGCCGCCCTTTACGCTACAAATACATATTATTCAAAATTTACGCTTAGGTAACTTCCAAACATGGTTGCTCGAAGGTGATTCTGGGTCACTGTCAACAAAAGAGCCTTCATAACCGAAAGTAAAAGAGACAACCCCATCTTTAAGTGGGACACGGTTAGAAAAGGTTGTTATAGCATCCAGGCTGGTACTCAGCGTCCGGGCAATATCAAGATAATCAATGACCCGCAGATCCCTATCCAGAAGAAACAACTTTAATTTAAGATCCGGCACGCGGGTATAATTTATTTTGGAACTATCCGAAAAAGATAACGCACCATCAATATCGAGCTGATTGCCTTGCCGATCAAACGAATAGTCAACCGCTATATAAAGATCCTGCCAACGCTGTCCTTCAACCTTCCCTAACGGCAGGTTGACCACGCCTTCTTCATCTGCCTTGGCTCCTTGATAATAAGTTGTCGTAGTCTGACAACCAAAAAGGGTTAAACCAAACAAAAATGCGACAATAATCCATAATTTATTTTTCATATCTTCAACTCCAACTAAAGTGGTTATATATAGGTTTCACTATATCAAGTAGAGAAAGATAAAGATAGGCCAGAGAGAAGAATTCTGCGGTTGATCCTCACGAAATGGTTTCAAATAGAATCTAAGGAATATGTTATGGTTAAGCCCATTCTTATATTCTTATCCGGGACTTAATTATGAAAAAATTCGGTATATTTTTGCTTGGTCTGCTTTCAGTTATTTATCTATTAAACCCAACTGCAGGTTTTTTTGAGCTGATTCCCGACAATATTCCGATTATCGGCAATCTCGATGAGGCGGCAGCAGTTGCCCTGTTACTGATGTGTCTGCGTTATTTTGGCTATGATCTGCCAAAGATTTTCACACCGAAACAATGAAGACCTGATTGCTATTACTTGGCAGGGTGACATTCACATCAAATGAAAGAAAGTCAAAAATGAATCCGTGTTTTATTGATCACATCGTAATCACGGCACCAACCCTCGAAGCGGGTGCAGAGCTGGTAAAAAACACGTTGGGTGTGGAGCCTCAAGCAGGGGGAGAGCATCCCCGAATGGGGACACATAATTTGTTATTACGTCTTGGTGACGCAGTTTTTCTGGAGGTCATTGCGTGCAATCCCTTCGTGGAAAAACCGAAGCGACCGCGTTGGTTTGCTCTGGATGATCTAAAAGAAGACACTCCTCCCAGATTAAAAACATGGGTTGTAAGAACCGAAGATATCCATTCTACATTGACAACGTGCTCGGAGTCTGTCGGTGACATTGAACCTATGAGTCGCGGAGAACTTGACTGGTATATTACCATCCCAAAAGATGGGAGCCTTTCGATTAAGGAGGGAGCTCCAGCGCTTATCCAATGGCAGGGAAAGCCCCACCCTGCAACACAATTAAAGGATCATGGACTGTCTTTAATCAAGTTGCAAATATTTCATCCCGAATCTGAAAGGTTATTAAAATTCCTCCGTTCTATTCACCTGGAAGGATCTGTCGAAGTATTAAACGGAGAAATGACCCGGATGTTAGCCCATATAAATACACCTCAAGGGATTCGAAAACTACATGTCTGACAATCAAACTTAACCGACCTGCCGAGCAGTTAATTTCAGCTCTTTTCCTGTCTCGATGACTGGTGTATGCTCAGACCAAATTACTTTAAGGGAGTTCTTTTATGTTACGTATGATTATTTCGTTGTTGTTATTGTTGAGTTTTCTCTCTTTATCTGCTTGTGCAGTTCAACGGCAAGAGCAAACCAGAGATGTCTCTGCGGCATTGACCGCACATTATCCGCAAATTAAATATCAGCAGATCAATCCAACGCCAGTGACAGGAGTTTATGAGGTTATCGTTGAAAATGGTGAGATTGTCTATTTTGTGCCGGCTACGGGACATATGTTTTTTGGTGAGCTCTGGACTGACGATGCCCGCAATCTGACCCGGGAAAGAAAAAGTTATTTAATGTCTGATAAGCTGAAGTATTTCCCCCTTGACCAGGCAATTAAAATTGGCAATGGTCCCAATCAGGTCGTTGAAGTGACAGATCCTGATTGCCCTTTCTGTCGTCATAGCTCTGAGTTCTTTGCCGGTCGAGATGATGTGACCCGGTATGTTTTTCTCTTTCCTCTCGATCAGCTTCATCCACAAGCTGCAAACAAAGCTCGCTATATCTTATCTGCAAAAGATCCAGAACTGGCTTATGAAGAAGTTTTTAGTGGTATGTATGATGAGCAACCTCTCCCCCCTTTTACCGATAACGGTCAACTCGATTTACATCGGAAAATTGCCAACAAAGTTGGTATCAACGGAACACCGCAGTTCTGGATTAATGGCCAACATGTCTCCGGATTTAATCCGCAGCAGTTTGAAACCCTGTTAAATAAATAAGCCGGAACTCTAGATGGATCAGAGCAAATTATTACGCCGTCCCGAGTTGCTTGCTCCCGCAGGCAGCATGGAAGCTTTTTTTGCTGCAGTCGATGCCGGTGCGGATGCTGTTTATACCGGGCTGAAAGAGTTTTCTGCCCGCGCCAAAGCAAAAAATTTCAGTTTGAAAGAGATCGAAAAAATTACCCATTATATGCAGCAGCGGGGAAAACGGCTCTATATTACTCTCAATACTCTGGTGAAAGAGAATGAACTATCGCAGCTGATCGATACATTAGGGGCTCTGGAAGAAATTGGTGTCGATGCTCTGATTATCCAGGACCTGGCGGTCTGGAAGCTGGCAAAAGATCATTTCCCGGGGTTGGAACTGCATGCCTCTACGCAGATGACCATCCACAATGCCGCTGGAGTTAAAATGCTGGAACGGATGGGTTTTACCCGCGGTGTTCTGGCCAGGGAGATGACTCTGGATGAGATTGCTGCGATCCGGCAGCAAACCACTCTGGAGTTAGAGCAGTTTATTCATGGAGCCCTGTGTTTTTCTTATAGTGGACAGTGTTATTTTTCCTCGTTTCTCAGTGGTAAAAGTGGTAACCGAGGGCGCTGTGCTCAGCCCTGCCGCCGCAATCATCGTTACCGCCAGCAGGAAGGCTATTACTTTTCTCCGAACGATCTTTCCGCAATTGATCTCCTTCCGGAGCTGGAACAAGCGGGTATCTGCAGTTTGAAAATTGAAGGTCGGATGAAAAGTGCTGAATATGTCCACAAGGTTATCAGGGCTTATCGGCAGGCTCTTGATGCGCCGACCAATCAACGCAAAGCGATCCTGAAAGAGGCGAAAATATTACTGAAGGAGAGCTTTGGTCGTCAACCGACCCAGGGATTTTTATCTGGTGGACAACCCAGTGATATGGCGATTCCGGCGCATAAAGGGGCAACTGGACGCTATGTTGGCGAGATTACCCAGATTCGTGGGGGAGAAATCAGTTTTAAAACCAAAGATGCTCTTCATTTGGGGGCTCGTCTGCGGGTGCAACCTGCTGTTGATAAAAGTGGCAAGGCGTTTACGATTCGGCAGTTAATTCTAGGAAAACGAACCGTCAACAAAGTTCCGGCTAATAGTTTTGTCAGTGTCCCTTCCACATTTATTAATGAGTTCATGGTGGGAGACAGCGTTTTTATGGTCTCATCCCCGAGTGCTTTTTCGCTGAGTGATTCTGCTTGCCGCCGAAAATTGAGCAATGTTCGTCCTCCTGCTGAAATTGTCGATTTGCAGATCGAGGTGAATCCGCAGCAAATACAACTGACTGCAACCATTGGCGCTGAAACTCAGCAGTTTCAATTTGCTGTCGACAGTTTTCCCGCGGAACAAAAGGGGCTTGATAAAAAAATCCTCCAGCAAGTCTTTACTGTCACTGCCGATGCACCTTTTGTTTTGGGCAAGTTTAAATGTGGTCAACTACCAGAGATCGTTATTCCACCGAAACAACTGAAACAGATCCGCCGTGATTTCTATGCCAAGTTAAGCAAAAATCATCAGCCACAAAAACAACAGTTCAGAACGGTACACTTGCAAGCTGCTCGCGAGGCACTTTTCCCTTTAGCCACAACTCGCCCAGAGAAACGGCAGATCCGAATTCAACTGAAAGATTCAAGGGATCAGCGGATCCTGCAGGATCAATCGGTTGACCAGGTTCTGGTTCCTCTGACCGGGCAGAATATCCAACATGCTCATAAATTACTGCGGCGTTCAAAACAACTTATCTGGGATATCCCTTTCGTTATTTTTGACAAAGACTGGCCTGACACCCGTAGTGTTATCCGCCAACTGGCACAGATGGGGTTTGACAATTTTCGCCTCAACAACTTGGGGCATTTTCCCCTCTTTGATAAGATTCAAGATCTGAATCTGTACAGTAGTTTCCGCCTTTTTTCTCTCAACAGTCAGGCTATTGCCGCTCTGGGAGAACTTGGGATCAGTGAAGCAGAGCTCTATATTGAGGATGATCGTAAAAACCTGTCTGATATTTTGCGCCATCAACTGCCAATTCCGACAGCGATGACAGTTTATGCCAGTGCTCCCCTACTGACTTCCCGGGTAAAAATCAAAAATGTCCGTTCTGACAACCCGGTTCTTTCTGATCGTGACGATGCCTATCGGGTACAACAACGGCAGGGATTAACCTGGCTGAACAGTGAAACAGATTTCTCTTTTATTGCCAATATGTTAGAGCTGGAAAGTTTTGGCTGTCATAACTTTATCGTCGATCTGTCCCACCTCGGCCCGTTCAGCCAACCGGGAAAACAGGTTCTTGATGCGGTCAAGCAAGGTTATGACCCGCAAGGAAGCAGTAAATTTAATTATGCACGAGGTTTGGAATAATTTCGGTTGAGCAGTATAATCATAAAAGCCGGATCAAAAAAAAGATAGCAGAGGGGAGTAATCCAGATATGACACAAACAATCGATGATTCTGTCTTTGCATTGATTCTCCGTTTTGCTGGGTTTAAGCAGGAACTCTCTTTTCATGCCGATGATTTTTTAAAAAAACAATTGCAAGAGATAGCGGCGCATATTAAGCAATGCCCGCCAGAGGAGCAAAGATCGCATGCCCTTAGATGGATTGAGCAGTATGCTGGTGAGTATCGTAAGTCCTGGAATAAAGAGGTCATCACCAGGGAGGTTTTAGACCATAAGTGTTCGGATTGTCCGTTAGATAACGGCAGTGCTGCTGAACATTGTGAGATTCATGATCAATGGCTAGAGCTGCTGAAAAAATATGCCACCTATGAAATTAACTCTCAGGAATATGTCGAAAATGCTTTAGCACTTCTTTCTGCACACAAAGAAGACCTCAGAATTAAGCTCAGTGCTTTGCCTCTGGAACAATAATCCAGCTTGATCAACGGTGGGATGATTTCTTCCAGATTCGTCTGCCCGATGCGCCATAAGTGAAATTTGATCTTTTTGACAGTGAAAGGAAGTTTTTGTGGTTAAGTATAATAAAGACCTATGGCAAACAGTCTCCTTTTTATTTTTAAGTAAATTTGTCAAACAGGCAAATGTCTCTTTTGCTCAGAATGAATTGATCAATACTAAAAATGTTGATCTGGCAGGTCGTTTTGCCAAGATGGTTGGCGATATAAGCGATGAAAAAAAGATCAAGTTAGCGTTGCTTAAAGGGCTTCGACAGCTTGAAAAAGAGGGGCTGGTATTGCGCTTGAACGAGACGACTTTGCAGCTTAGCGATGCTGGTTTTGCCAGAATGAAGACGGAGGTAGAAACTGCCATGCAGAAGATTGCACAGAGCTTTCCAGAATCTAAACCTACCCCGATGGCTCAATAACAAAACACCATTTTTCTAAAATTACTGTGGGGTTAGCGGCAATATCACTGCGCTTTTGCGCAGCTAATCCCGCGGCACCGCCAACATTTTGTCCAGAGCCCGCTTGGCTTTTACACGGATATCTTCCGCAACAGTGATGCGTGGTTCCATAGTTTCCAGGCAACGCAGGACATCCTTGAGTCCGGTCAATTTCATGTTCGGGCAGATCAGAACCGGGCTTGGGACAATAAATTCCTTGGCCGGGTTTTCTTTGCGTAGTCGCCAGAGAATTCCCATTTCAGTTCCAACAATAAATTCTTTTGCTGGGCTAGTGGCTGCAAATTCATACATGCCACTGGTTGAACAAATATGGTCGGCCAGTGCCAGGATCTCTGGCTGACACTCCGGGTGAACCATGAACAGCGCCTCGGGATGATCGGCTTTGGCTTGTTGGACTTCCTCAATTTTAAGTTGATCATGAACCGGGCAGTAGCCGTCCCAGCAAATACACTCTTTTTCTGGAACCTGGCTGGCGATGTAGCTCCCCAGGTTTCGATCCGGTATCAGCAGCAATTTTTTTGCCTCAACTGAACGGGCAACGCTGACTGCATTTGAACTGGTACAACAGATATCACTTTCAGCCTTTACCGCAGCACTTGAATTAACATAGGTTACAACTGCTGCGCCCGGGTGCTGCTTTTTAAAGTCCCGGAGGCTCTCTGCAGTGACCATATCAGCCATCGGGCAACCGGCATCGGCACGCGGAAGTAATACGGTTTTTTCTGGCGAAAGGATGGCGGCACTTTCTGCCATAAAATGCACCCCGCAGAAAACAATAAGCTGCTTGTCGGTTTTTTGTGCTTCTATCGATAAAGCCAGAGAATCACCAGTGATATCTGCAATCTCCTGGATTTCATCCCGCTCATAATTGTGTGCGATCAGCAGGGCATTTTTGTCCGCAGCCAATTGTTTGATTTGCTGCTGTAACTTTTTTTGATTCATGGTTTTAACTCACCTCTTTTTATGGGGGTAAAAATGAGCCCAGATGGTAAACTAGCCACCGCTGAGATGTCAATCATTTCACCCCTCTGGAGTTCTTGACAGCTGTTTCCCGTAAGGCTATTCTCGCAAGAATAGGTGGTTTTTGCTTACTCTGGTTATCCATCTTATTGGTAATCAGGAATCTGAGACGAGAGGAAAGTATTGATGTTTGGAATTGGAATGACAGAAATGATTCTCATTGCCGCTTTGGCACTGATCATCCTGGGGCCGAAAAAGCTTCCCGATCTCGCTCGATCTTTGGGTAAGGGTTTTGCTGAATTCAAACGTGCGACCAATGAACTGAAGAGTACGATTGATCTGGAAATTAAGGCGGAAGATGAGCGCCATAAAGAAGTTATTGCACGGGGTGAAAAGAAAATACCAGAAAATGCTGACGAAGCACTCTCCCGTCTTGAGGTTGAGAAGGAGACCCCTTTGACAGAAGAGTCCCCCGCCGGGAAAACCGAGGCAGTCACAAAAAACACGTCTGAAAAGGTGACCGAAATGTCGGATAAAAGTACGGAGCCAAAGCATAATGGCTGATGGCATGGCAATATCTGAACATTTAGGAGAACTACGCAAACGGTTAATGATTTCTGCAGCTTCCTGGTTGGTTGCTTTTCTCGGTTGCTACAGCTTTGGTGAAAAGCTTTTTGAGTTTATTGCCGCACCAGTGCGTCAGGCATTGCCTGAAGGCAGTTCTCTGGTTTTTATTAATGCGACCGAACCCTTTTTTACCATCTTGAAAGTTTCAGCACTGGCTGGACTGGTAGTTGCCTTTCCAATTATCGTCTGGCAGGTCTGGACCTTTATCGCCCCGGCTCTCTATGGTCATGAAAAACGGCTGGCTATCCCTTTTGTTTTTTTTAGCTCCCTCTGTTTCGGCACCGGAACCTTTTTTGGTTTTACCTTTGTTTTTCCAATGATTTTTTCTTTTCTGATTAGTTATGGAACCAATGTCGGGGGAATAAATGCGATGTTGTCGATGGGAGCTTATTTGACTATGGCTTCCCGTTTACTGATCGCTTTTGGTTTGGTTTTTGAGTTGCCTATTGTCATTTTTTTCCTGGCTCGGCTGGGGATTGTCGACTATAAATGGCTGTCAAAAAATCGTAAATTTGCCCTGTTGTTAGCTTTTGTCCTGGGGGCAGTGTTGACCCCACCGGATATTTTCTCTCAGGCATCCATCGCCCTGCCGTTTATTATTTTGTACGAAGTCGGGATTATTGTGGCACGCTTGTTCGGCAAGAAAAAAATTGAAGTTGATGACGAAAATGATGATGAAGAAGGGGAAGAGGATTCAAACTGATCCAGGAGCCTATCCGACAGGCTGCAACCCTCCTTTTGGCTTCGCCCCTTTTATTCTTGGACAGGCTCGAATAGTGCAAGTTTAAAGAAATTCCCAGCAAAAACGGGACTGCCCCCGCATGGGGGCTGTCCCAGGCTTTTGCGGTGCGAACCACCGTGGTTCTTCGTGGGTCGTAAACTTCGGGACAGCCCCCCCCAGGACTCTTTTTTTGAAACCCGGTCTATTTGACCGGGTTTTTTATGAGAAGTTTGACCACTGCTTGACAAGCTGCTCAGGGCAACGCAAAATTAGAAGCAGTCTGAATCCTTTAGCTAAGAAAGAACCGATGCGCCTGACAATTAAAATAACTTTTGCTGTTCTCCTTGGAGTTGCCCTGGTTTTTTCTGCTTATAGTTACTTCTCTATTCAGCGGGAACGGGAACAGTTGAAAAAAAACCTCAGCCGCGAGTCCCGCCATATTGGTGAAAGTCTTCGCTTTCTGGTAGCAGAACTCTGGCAACAGCGCGGTGAGGATGTCGCTATTGCATTTTTAAAGAAAGCTAATCAAGATTATAGGCAGACGTTGGTACGCTGGGTCTGGATTGAAGGAGATGTTCCCCCGCAGTACCAACCGAGAGTTCCTGTTGAACAGCTGGATGATCTGTTTAATGAGGAGACGGTCGCATTGCTTGCCGGGTCAGCCGACGGTAAGGATTTTCTTCTTACCTATCTCCCCCTGATAACCGCAGATGGCCGAGTTGGAGCGATTGAACTTTCTGAGTCGATGGACGAAATGCATGATTATGTCCAGGAAAGTTTGCGCCGTTCTGCAATAGTGGTTGGAATATCTATTGCGTCTGGTTTGCTGTTTATGGGAGTTCTTGGAAGTATCTGGATCGGTCGTCCCATGCGTAAATTGCGGGCTCAAGCAGAACGGATTGGAACCGGAGATTTGACCACCAGTGTCAATCTGTCTGGCAGCGGTGAACTCGCTGAACTATCAAGTACCATCGAACGGATGCGTGGGCAGCTGGCTGAAGCTCGAGAAGCTGAACAAATTGCAAACGATGAAAAATATGAAGCACTGGAAAAATTACGCCATACCGAACGTTTAGCAACCTTGGGGCAGCTATCTGCAGGGATTGCCCATGAGTTGGGGACACCATTAAATGTTATTGCCGGACGAGCCAAATTGATTTGTAGTGACGGAATGAAGCTTGAAGATGCTTCCCGCTCAGCAGGAATTATCAGTGAACAGGCCGAACGGATGACAAAAATTATCCGTCAGTTACTTAGTTTTGCCCGGCGTGGAGAAGCCAAGAAGAAGTCCGTTGACCTGAATGTCGTGCTGCAAGCTATCCAGCCCTTATTGAGTCCAACAGCACAGGAACAGGGTGTTGAACTGGTGATGGATGAAGCCAGGGAGCCGCTGCCCGTTTATGTTGACCCCGGACAGCTACAGCAGGTGTTACTCAACTTGACCCTGAATGGTATTCAGGCTATGCCCGATGGTGGAAATATCACCTTGACCAGCTCCAATGCTCCCGCTGCTATCCCACCGGAAAATATTGAACAGAAAGATGTCAATTGGATTAAACTGGAGGTGTGCGATCAGGGTATCGGTATTGACCCTGAGCGATTACGACAGATATTTGATCCATTCTTTACCACTAAGGAGATCGGCCAGGGAACCGGCCTCGGATTGTCGATTGCTCATGGAATTATTGAAGAACATGGTGGTTGGATTGATGTCAGCAGTACTCCTGGAGAGGGGAGCTGTTTCAGTATCTATCTACCTCGGATTCAAAGTGGGGATCTGGCATGACGAAAAATAATTTGCCGGGTCGAATTCTGGTGATTGATGATGATCAGGCTCTATGTGATTTACTTGAAGAGGATCTCAGCCGCCGCGGACATCATGTCTGGACAGCTCTTAAAGTTGCCGATGCACGTGAACTTCTTCATCGGCAGGAAATCGATATTGTTCTGACTGATTTAAATATGCCGGGCACCAGTGGTATTGAGTTCTGCGGGGAACTGCATAGCAATCGTCCTGATCTGCCCGTGGTTATCATGACAGCATTTGGCAGTCTGGAAACCGCAATCGCCGCTCTCAGAGCCGGAGCATACGACTTCGTTACCAAGCCAGTTGACCTTGATCTCCTCAATATTTCTTTAAAGCGGGCATTACAACATCGCCATTTACAGGAAAAGGTGCGGCTCCTCAAAGAACAAGTGCGGCGCCAACAACCTGATGATGAACTGTTGGGTGAGAGCCCGGGGCTGCTAAACGTCAAGCAGCAGATTACCCGGATTGCAGATTTCGATACATCGGTGTTGATCAGTGGGGAGAGTGGCACTGGAAAAGAATTGGTTGCCCGATCCTTGCACCGGCAAAGTAAGCGGCATGAAGGACCTTTTGTTGCAATTAACTGTGCGGCATTACCCGAAAACTTACTCGAAAGTGAGCTGTTTGGTCATGTTCGTGGTGCTTTTACCGATGCTCGAGAAGCACGTAAAGGGTTGTTTGTCGAGGCTTCCGGTGGAACTCTATTGCTGGATGAAATTGCCGAACTCCCTCTGGCACTACAACCAAAGCTGCTGCGAGTTCTGGAAGATCATAAAGTTCGTCCGATAGGCGGGAGTAGTGAAATTGATTGTGATGTTCGGGTGCTGGCTGCCAGCCACCGTAATTTAGAAGAAAGAGTTGCGACAGGGCGCTTTCGCAGTGACCTTTTCTACCGGCTTAACGTGATCCAATTGGAATTGCCCCCCTTGCGCGATCGCGGCAATGACATTCTGCTATTGGCTTTCAAATTTATTCAGCAGCTCAGTCAGCGCTTCAACAAGTCGGTGGTTGGATTGGCTCAACCCGCAGCAGCTTGCTTGCTTGCTTACCCCTGGCCGGGAAATGTCCGTGAGCTGCGAAATGTGATTGAGCGTGCACTGGCATTAACCCTCCACGACCAGCTGACTATCGAGGATTTTCCAGAGCAGATTGGCCATCCCAAAGGAAGAGCTCCTCTGCCAACCAGTTTAGTAGATAAAGGCAATATTGTCACACTGGACGAGATGGAACGTCGCTATATTCATCAAGTTCTCGAACAGCTCGATGATAATCGAACCCTTGCCTCTCGCCTGTTGGGAATTGATCGTAAAACTCTCTATCGTAAACTGAAAGAATGACAGAAAAGTGAAGAGACCGCTCTCCTACATTATAGGCTTTTTCACGATCATGATCCCCTCCTCGCGAATGTTCGATGTGGGGTAATTTGCCTCACCGGGACATTTTTCCCCGCCAGCTGCTTCGCTAACCTATTGATTTACATACTTACATACTTGGCATATAGATTGCTGTAGAAACTAACGTAACCAAATTTATCTGGAGATTTTTAGATGGAAGCTGTCTGTCTCGATATTCATCCTCATATCCTTCTTGCCGAAGATGACTTGGAGCTGCGCGAACTGCTGGTCTTTGTTTTGTCGCATGCCGGATGTCAGGTCACAAGTTGCGATAATGGGCTGCAGCTACTGGAACAACTGGAACAGGCCGAAAAGTATGACTTGGTCATCAGTGATGTGCGCATGCCAGCACTCACTGGTCTTGAAGTTTTGGAATGCCTGATTGATAATCCACGCCGCCCCCCGTTTATTTGCATGACCGCTTTTGGCGATGAAAAAACCCACGCCAAGGCACTCGGGCTGGGAGCCACTGCGACAATTGATAAGCCTTTTGATATGGATGAAATGATCGACCTGGTTCGCTCCACCTGTCTCCAGGCGGGACGGAAAAATTTCTTTTTAAGGAGTCAATCATGAACATGATCAAGCGTTTGTTTGTATTTTTGGTTGTTGCACTATTGGCAACCGGAGTCAGTGGAGCATTGTTGCCCAATGTTGCCAGTGCCCAGGGTGAAGGGCTAAAAAGTTTGCGTGAAACCGGAAAGGCTTTTCGTAGTGTCGCCAAACAGGTTTCACCATCGGTGGTTTTTATTCAGGTTGAAAAAGAAATAGAACAACAGAGTATGGGGCAAAATCCTTTTGGCAATAGCCCCTTTGGGGATGAATTTTTCCGCCGTTTTTTTGGTCAGCCACCTCAGCAGCTCAACCCACACCGGGCACCCAAGCGCCGCTCCATGGGGCAGGGCTCTGGGTTTATAATTTCGTCTGATGGTTACATTATGACCAACAACCATGTTGTTGCCGATGCCGACAAAGTTACGGTTCAGTTGCTTGATGGCCGTGAGTATGAGGCAAAAATTATCGGAACAGATCCACCGACCGATGTTGCGCTGATAAAAATTGATGCAGATGAGAAGTTGCCCGCATTGAAGCTGGGGGATTCAGATCTCCTCGAAGTTGGTGACTGGGTTCTGGCCTTTGGTAATCCTTTTGGTTTATCCCATACCCTGACCGCCGGTATCGTCAGTGCTAAGGGACGCAGTGGTATTGGCCTCAATGACTTTGAAAATTTTATCCAGACCGATGCAGCGATTAACCCTGGAAATTCCGGCGGGCCACTGGTTAATCTGGATGGTGAAGTTATTGGGATGAATTCTGCAATTTTTACTCGCAGTGGCGGCTACATGGGAATCGGATTTGCCATTCCAATCAACATGGCTAAAAATATCCGTCAACAACTGGTCAAGCATGGCGGTGTGACACGAGGACGGCTGGGTGTTTATATTCAGGATCTGAATAAGAATCTGGCAGAATCGTTCGACATCGACCAACGTGAGGGAATTCTGATCGCCCAGGTGATGGAAGATTCCCCCGCCGAGAAAGCTGGGCTTGAACAGGGAGATGTTATCCTCAAACTGAATGGCCAAAAGGTTGTTAAAGTTGCCGACTTCCGTAATCAAATTGCCATGACCCGACCAGGAAGCACGGTTAAATTATTGGTGTTGCGTGATGGCAAAAGGAAAACTATCAAGGCGACAATCGGGACGATGGAAACAGATGAAAAGGGTCATCCGGTCAGTAGCAATAAACTCCCGGAACTGGGTATGAGTTTGCAAAAATTAACCCCTGATCTTGCTGAACAATTCGGTTACGAAGATGCACACGGGGTTCTGGTTACTGACGTTGAGTCTGGATCAATTGCAGCACGTGCCGGGATTAGACAAGGTAATTTGATTGAAGAGGTAAACCGCACAGAAGTGAATAGCCCTGATCAAATTAAAAAATTGCTCGCAGAGAGTCAAAGGAAAATCGTTCTGCTGCTGGTACGGCAAGGTGATGCAAGCCGCTACCTGGCACTGAGACTGGAGAAATAGTCAACCGAGGTCGTTTGGCGTTCTGCTCAACGGCAGACGACCTCTCTAAAATTATTGAACGTTACCTCCTACGTTCATCTTGGGGAACCAGCAGGGTTCCCCATTTTTTTTGTCTAAAATTTTTGCTTAGCCATCTTCTAAATACTTGTGAGGGCATGAAAGTTTTCTAGCAGAGATTATTTTACTGCAAACTGCCGGCATTTGTTTTATATCTGAACCTAATAGATCTTGAATATCGGTGTTCCGCTCAATCCTTCTCCCTGTGAGGAGGAAACTCATATTGTTTCAGGATCGGTCTAATCAGGAGAGTAAAAATGAAAACAAAATTATTGGTGGGATTGATATTTCTGATCCCGGTTCTTATTTATGTGGTGCAAAATGGAACTTTGGTGCCAATCCATTTCCTTAAATGGGAATATGCGGTCTCGCAAGCGTTGCTGGTTCTCTCCGCACTTCTCATTGGAGTGATTTTAGGTCTTCTGCTTAGTTATGCTCGGCGTAATAAAGAAAAAAATCTACAGAAAAAAGCTGAAAAAACAGCGAAAAAGTTGAAAAAAACTGAGGAAAAGCTGAAAAAACAGCAAGCGAAGCAACAAAAGACCGGGGAACAAAACTCAGTTGATCAGCCACGCGGAGAAAGCGGGGAAGATCCAGACTCACTGGTTTAGTTGTTGTGGCGCAAACTTGACCCAACAAACGTTGTCAGACTTAATCATACTCAGAAACCTTGATTGCCACGGTCAAAAGTTCTTTAGATATATGTGCACTGTGAATCATATTGACAGGACTTTTGTGATCGCAGTGCCGAGCCCATAATTTACAATATTCCTCTATTCCCGAGTGCTGCTAGTTTAAGAATAGATGGCAGCAAAACCGAGACTGTCCCCGGCTTTTGCGGTGCGGGTCGCCACAGTTTTATGGCTCGTAAACTTTTGGGACAGCCCCCGATGGTGCTGGGGACAGTTTCGAGATTACTACAAAATTGCTTAAGCTTGCGCCATTCCCCCTGCTCGCAGAATCAAATAAATAGAAGTCACCGCCCACGATTACTATATCGTGAGCGACTTGAAATTCATGATGTCAACATATGCAACCATTTAGAATGTAAGAATTTTATCACACTCAATGACCCACTCAGCTAGTTCCGACATTGTGGCCTTTTCAGCTCCGGAAAAATAAGGTTCATTTTTGTAAACCCCACAGCGCGCCATGCAGGTTCCGCAAACCTTGACCGGGACATCCTTGGTAATAAGATCTTTCAGCATCTGAGCCAAGTCCTGGTCATACCCCTCCGGTGGTTTGCAAACATCACGAGCCATATCAACTGAATCATTCATCAGGAAAATTCTAATGTCTTCATCTTTATTGTGCAGATTGCCAGCCAGGCGTAACCCGTTCCAGGTAACATCAGTACTATCGTAGGGTTGACGATTAAAAACAATCAGTGTTTTCATGTATCCTCCTCAAATAATAAAATTAATGGGATGGGCAAGTGGAATAGGTTTTGAACGAAAACATTGAGTGGCTTCACGAACAGAGATTACAGAGTCTCTCAGATCAAGTCTGCTTCACTATGGTTTTAACTATTGGATTTTTTAATCTCATCATCCCAATGCAACATCCAGCATCATCATTACAGTAAAACCAACCATGGTTCCAAATGTGGCGATATCAGTGTTCCCCCCCCGTTGCGATTCAGGAACCACCTCTTCTACAACAACAAAAATCATCGCTCCAGCAGCAAATGCCAAAGCGAAAGGCAAAATTGGTTGAGCGATAAGAACCAGAGCTGCTCCAGCTACACCGGCAACAACCTCAACCAGCCCGGAGAATTGACCGAGCATGAAGCTGCGATGACGCGACAGGCCATCACGACGCAGAGGAACAGAAACAGCCAGCCCCTCTGGAAAATTCTGAATTCCGATGCCCATAGCTAATGCTACGGCTCCAGCCATAGATGCCTCTGGAAAGCCTGCAGCGACTGCGCCAAAGGCGACACCAACAGCCAATCCTTCAGGAATGTTATGCATCGTAATAGCGAGAACCATCAGGGTGCTACGTGGCCATTTTGTTTTAATCCCCTCGGATTCTGAGATTGGAAAGTTCAGGTGCAAATGGGGGAGAAACTTATCGATCAGACGCAAGAAACCACCGCCACAGAGAAATCCAAAAGCGACCACCAGCCAGGATGGAAGTGCTTTCCCTTCCGCCATTTCCAGTGCGGGAGCCAACAAAGACCAGAAACTTGCTGCAATCATAACTCCGGCAGCAAAACCGAGCATAAGATCAAGAGTTTTACGACTTGGTTCCTGTTGTAAATAAACTGCCCCAGCACCAAGTGCCGTCATTGCCCAAGTAAAGAGAGTTGCAAAAAAAGCTTGCCAGACAGGATGAAGAGAGAGAAAAGCATCAATCATTTATAAAATCCTCTATAGTTTTTGTATGAAATATTTGTGTAAGAAAGTAGCATAGCATAAATTAAAAGAAGTATTTAAAGCGCTTGTTTGCAGATAACTGAACTCGTTGAAATCGTTGGAGGTAAATTATGGCAAAAACAATCTTGATTACCGGGGCAACATCCGGTTTTGGAAAAGCTTGTGCAGAGTATTTTGCTGCTCAGGGATGGCAACTTATTCTCACCGGCCGCCGTGCCGAGCGCTTGGAGCAATTGAATGCACAGCTGGAGACGGCTGTTCGGCAAATTATTCCTCTGGATGTCCGTGATCGGGAGCAGGTGTTTGAGCAACTCGGGTCACTGGATAATATTGATGTGCTGCTGAATAATGCTGGTCTGGCATTGGGTCTGGAACCCTCCTGGAAAGTCAATATCGATGATTGGGAGACGATGGTTGATACCAACATCAAGGGGCTCATGTATTGCACCCGTGCACTGTTACCGCAGATGATTAAACGTGACAGCGGCCATATTGTCAATATTGGTTCTACTGCTGGAAGCTGGCCCTATCCTGGTGGCAATGCCTATGGTGGTACCAAGGCTTTTGTCCAACAGTTCAGTCGCAACTTGCGTGCGGATTTACTTGGACACAATGTCCGGGTAACGAACCTGGCTCCAGGGATGGCTGAAAGTGAATTTTCCGAGGTTCGATTTAAGGGAGATGTTGAACAAGCTGCCAAGGTTTATCAGGGGACAGAGGCTTTACTTCCACAAGATATTGCCGAGGCAGTTTTTTGGATCGTCAATCGTCCGGCACACGTCAACATCAATGCGATTGAAATGATGCCCGTGGATCAAGCCTGGGGGCCATTTTCTATCAATCGAGATTAAAATAACTGTCGTCTGAGGTTTTTTCCCAGCTCTAAAGCCGGGGTGAAATCGATTTTACGTTCGATGGTTTTATGGCAATCACTGAGAGCCCGACTGAATAGTTTCATCTCAAAACAGGTCTGTGCCCGCCCCCAGTAACCTTCGTACTGCTGGGGGTTCAATTCAATAGCCCGGTCATAGTCTTTAAGCGAGAGGTCGAATTTTTCAAGGACTCGATAAGCCAAACCACGGTTGTTCCAGGCGCGGCTATTTTCATCGTTATATTCAATCGCCTTGCTGAAATCTTCAACCCCTTTTTGATATCCTGCCAGAGCAAACAGAGCCATGCCACGATGGTTATAAACCAGTGAGCGGATTGCTGGATCAAGTTTCAGGCGTAAAATAGCACCATAAATATTGATCGCTTTTTGAAACTGGTTGTTGCTATGTGCTTCAAGAGCAGCAAACATCAATTTTTCCAGTTTTTTTGAATCCTGATAATTGGGAATGAAGGTATCTTCTTCTTGAGCAATTTCGTCTAACGTGGGCAGTTGTGAAATCTGGATCGCCCCATAATCATAAGACATCGATTCCACGTCCTGGCGGCATTTCAACCCACGCTGCCGTATTTCTTTCTGATAGTCACGGATTTCCTGAAAAATCAGGTCAGATAAACCCAGGGAAGCGTTTAGTGAGGCCAACTTGCGGCGGATCGAATGGTTCGGCATGTTGATGTCTGATTTGTAGACCAGCTCATGCTCAACTTCAGCCCAGGCCTCCTGAAGAATGGTGCGCAATTGAATTTCGCAGACATCGGCGCTGTGTGGTAGTTTGGTAGGTGGATCCAAGGGTTTGGTTCGAATCAGCAAATGGACAGAATCGTAACCAAATTCGTGAAAAGAGTGTTGTTCTGCTTTGCGTTCCAGCTCTAAAATTTCGAAATTTTGGGCAATTAACTGCTCTACAGTTTCTAAATCTTCCAGAAAAGGACAAACGACCCTGATACCCATTAAATCGGTAATCTGCAGCAGATCAGTCCCCTGTAATTTGCTCAGTCTTACCAGCTTTTCGCAATAATTATCAAAGCGTTTAAGCCGATATTTAATTGTTACCGATAACCCTTCTTTTTCAGCAAGAGCTCGCAATTGTTGATAAATATCGAGAAGAATCAACTCATAACCGGGGCGTAGTCTAGCATAGAGCTTTTCAACCACCGGGCGATCGGGGAGAAGCATAGGATCATTTTTATTTGTTGTCATGACCTGTCCCTGCTTTGAATGAAGCGTTGAAACAGTAAAAACACTGATCTTACAAGTATACAATAACAGCAAAAGTGGCGGAAGGTTAGACGTATCAAGATTAAAGTTTTATGGAGATATGACCGACAAAAGAAAGGAGAGGTTTTAAGATTGATGATCGGGCAAAAAGTCATTGGATGGCTAAGCAAAAATTTCGTCGTACACTGCGTAATGGTTTTTTGAGGGCGAAGGCACACATAGAGTATGCCTAGGTCTTGAAAAGCCACTGCAACGCCGGAGGTCGGACTTTTTGCGACGCCATCAAGATTGGGTATAATTTAAACAAGTATCCACGGAAGGATCGAGTCATGGCAACAAATCTGCGGGTCAGGGGCACTCAGGCATATCAGCCATATCGGGAAGTTGAGCCGGTTCCTCCATACCCACGTATTAACCCTCAGCAATCACGAGATGAATATCCACAACAACAAAGCGAGCAGAGGGTCGACAAGACCGATCCTGTCCGTCGTCGATTCAGAGCCATGCGTAAGTTGATAGATGAACTTAAGGAAAAAACAGGGCTTGCCCGGGTTGATTATTCGACCGCTGAGAAGGAACTGAATAATCTCGGTTTTCTAATTGCTGAGGCAGAGTTAATTGAACGACTTCTTGAGTTAAAAATCTCCCGACAAGAAATTGACGAGTTAGTTCAGCAATTGAGTAGCAGATCAGTCTCTTCCAAGTTGGAGGCAGGGCATAATCTCTCTGAATCTGATAATTTCTTTCCGGTTTTTGTTGCCGGCCTTTCCGAATACAATCTTCATTTTCAGAACCTGCAGATTAAGATTTCTCATAAGAATGATAAAATCATTGAGAAGCTCGAAACCAGTGGTCGATTCATTTCTGAAAAAAATCGCCTCAAGCTTGATTTTTGTTCTGCAACACCGTCTGGTGACAGACTCTCTCTACAGTTGGATATCAGCCTCCTGGTTGCAGTCAGTGAAGTTGATGAAGCCAGTCGCAGGGTGATTTTATATCAGCGTCCAGATAAGAGTTATGCTCTGTACGCTGATAAGCAGATAGATCTGTCGATCTGAGCTATCTGTTCTTATGGATCCCCGTTTTCACGAGGATGACGATTTTTACAAGAGGCTCAGGTGGAATAAAGATATTTCAGATAGATAGAATCAGCGGATAACTTCCGGCTGATACCCTTCCTCTTCCAGCCGTATCAGTATCTCATGGATATGTTCCGTTCCACGGGTTTCCAGAGCCAGGGTAACCTCTGCTTCACCCAAGGGGAGGGTGGTTTTACGTCGATCATGGCTTATCTGGAAAATATTAGCTTTCAGGGCACTGAGAATATTTGATAATTGAGCCAGAGCTCCCGGCATATCGACTATTTCCAGGCGCAGTTTCAGATAATGTCCCTCTGCGAGCATCCCTTGCTCAACGACCCTGGCAATGCTCTGCACATCCAGGTTTCCACCAGAGAGCAGGCATACGGTATTTCCTTTGTGGACGGGTTTTAAACTATAGAGGAGTGCCGCTAAGCCAATAGCACCGGCTCCTTCGACAATCAGTTTCCCTTTTTCCATCAAACTGACAATCGCTTTGGCAATGGCTTCTTCTTCAACGGTGATAATTTCATCTACATATTTTTCTATCAGCGGAAAAGCCAATTCACCAATTTGTTTCATTGCAAGCTCCTTGGCAAAAGTATGACAGCGGGTTGTTAGTCTCTTCGGGTGGCCATTACGTCGAGCCAGGGAGGCGCTGGCTACACACGCTGGTTCCACGCCAATAATTTTTACTTCCGGTTTTGTTGATTTGATTGCAGTTGCAACGCCGGCAACCAATCCACCACTCCCGATTGGAACCAGCAAAGTATCAAGTTCCGCTAAATCTTGAAGAATTTCCAGACCAATAGTTCCTTGTCCCGCTATGATCAGTTCATGATCAAGGGGGGAGATATAGAGTAATCCCTCATCTTTGGCTAATCGCCTTGCATGTCTCTCTGCCTCGGTGAGACTATTGCCGTACAGCTCAACTGTGGCACCAGATTCCAATGCGGCTAATTCTTTGGTCAACGGAGTCCCTTCAGGCATAATGACCCGACAGGGACAATGAAGTAGAGCCGCAGCGCCTGCTAATCCCAGAGCATGGTTTCCTGCCGAAGCAGTGATAACTCCAGCAGTCAAGACCTGCGGGGGCTGCTGGGAAAGGAAATTATAAGTGCCGCGGATTTTGAACGATCCGCTATGCTGAAAATTTTCACACTTGAAATAGAGCGGTGTTCCAAGAGTTTTTGAATAAAAAGGTGAGTGGATCAGTTCGGTGTGCCGGGCAATCCCGTGTAAATTTTCTGCAGCTTCATCAATGTGTTGACGTGTCAGCATCGGTTGCTCCCCTTAGCAAAGTTCGGAATATGATCTGAACCCGTAAAGAGAAAGTTTAGCATAGATAAAAAATTCCGCTGCTCCACCGGGAACAGATCTGATAATATGCCGGATACATACTCTTTTGAGGAGGCAGTTTCTTGCATTTGCCACTATGAACCTGATTCTGTTAGATGAAGAAGATTTTGTCACCGATAGCCGAGTTTGCCTGATTGGGCGGCGGCGGGATCATATATTAAATGTCCACCGAGCGGTTATTGGGGATGAATTACGGGTTGGATTGCTCAATGGTCTGATGGGATGTGGCAGGATTCTCAGCGTGACAGATCAGGGACTGGAGATAGAAACCTCACTGGATCAACAGCCACCAGAGCCACTTGCCGTTACTTTATTACTGGCTTTGCCTCGGCCAAAAATGTTGCGGCGAATCTTACAAAGTGTCAGTTCTCTGGGGGTGAAAAAGATGTTTTTGATCAACAGTTATCGGGTTGATAAAAGTTTTTGGGGGAGCCCAGTGCTGCAATCTGAAAAGCTACAAGAGCAGCTGGTCTTGGGGTTAGAGCAAGGCATCGATACCATTCTTCCTGAAATTCATCTGTGCCCACGCTTCAAACCCTTTGTTGAGGATCGGTTGCCGGATATTGTTCGGGGAACGACCGCTTATGTCGCTCATCCGGGAGTTGAATCGGCCTGTCCGCACGACTTTAATAAACCCGCCACTCTAGCAATTGGTCCAGAAGGGGGATTTATCCCCTACGAAGTCGAAAAGTTACAAAACTGTGGTTTTATCCCCATCAGTTTGGGAGAACGTATTTTACGCGTCGAAACAGCGGTTCCTGTGCTACTCTCGCGGCTGATTTAGATCATCTCTGTTAGATTGGAAAAACTACTGAAACACTGGTGGATTTTTGCGACGCCAACAGAACTGACTGGTACAGCCATTGCGATATGGGCAGCCGATTTATGTTGATGCCTTCAAGGCGGATCATGTCGATGAGCCTCTGATGACTCTGATGGCGGCTGTTTTGAAAACATTGCCAGAGGCAGACCGCGAACCATTAATAAAAAAGGCATTGCCAGCAATAAAGTTTGGCGTCAAGACGGCACTGAAAGCCGGAACAAGCTGGGTTTTAAAGCAAGATGTCGCAGACGTGGTTGAGAATTTTGAAGCCGAAGTAAAAAATGCGGGCGACGAAGTCATTAACCATGCGGTCGAATCTCTGCTGACCGACCACGTTACCGCAGAAGAGAGCATCGCCACTCTTCAAACGGCACTGGCGGAACTGGCAAAAGAAAAGCCGATTGTTCTTTTTATAGACGAACTCGACCGCTGTCGCCCCGATTTTGCCGTCAACATGCTCGAAAATATTAAGCACGTTTTTGAAGTTGACGGTGTGCAGTTTGTGCTGGTCACTAATTTCGACCAGCTCCGTTCGTCAATCAATCATTGCTACGGCAATGGCCTCGATGCCCAACGCTACCTCGACAAGTTCGTTCAGTTCAGCCTGAGCCTTTCCGACACCCACAAACCCAATGGCCATGAAGCAGTTCTCGCCTCGGTCACGCACCTGAGAATGCTGGTCGATAATAGCGAACTATTGGACAATACAGGTTTGAATAGAGAAGGTGTTAGCGAGTTTTTGAATGCTCTTATTGCCGCGAATCGGCTGTCATTACGAGAAGTAGAGACTCTGGTTTTATATCTGGAGATTTACCAGTCTCTGACTGATAAGAAGGGATTGGCTGATAAGAAGGGATTGGCTGATAACGTCATCTTCGGATATTGCCTTTTAAGAGTTTTTGGAGTTTTTCTGTACTGTTTCAAGTCTGATATCGCTGAGAACATGGTTCGTGGTGAGATTAAGACATCAGTGATTTCGGCAGTTTTGGGCAAGTCGCAACTGTTCAGGCAATGGGACGGTGGTTATCCAGACTATGCCGATATAGTAACCGCTATGTTCGCTATAGAAAGTAACAGTTCAGAAGAGAAGTTCTCTTTTTCTGAAGAGGAGCAGCAACGCTGGGAAAAGATTTTCCCAGAATTGTTTCGAAACGGTTTTTCTGGTCGCTACAGTGGATTTTCGAAAATTGTTGTCGATGCCATTGAAACTCTCAAGTTAGCGGGGTGACAAACTGTTGCAAAAAATGCAACAGATCAAAATAGTGGGGGGACAATGACTAAAAACCGCAAAGTAACCAGACCCAAAGCCGCCAGCAGCGCATCCAAAACCTTGCGCTCAAAAAGTACGGGGTCGTCATCCAAAAAGGCGGCTGGCAGTGCCTTAAGTCAGACCAAGGCTCCGAAAAAACAGACCAGCACCAAGGCCGCGAGCGCCGCTTCAAAAACGCTGCGTGATGGACGGACCAGCAAATCTTCAAAATCTGCTGCCGGATCGACTCTGTCGCAATCGCCGAAACGGAAAAAATAAGAGTTCATCTGTTTTGATGCAGCCGGGTACCTGATGGGTACTTGATTCAAACGGGTCTAATTCGAACCCTTTAAAAATGGAGTGAGAACTATTATGGCATGACGTTTTCTGTTAAAGAAGAAATTGAATTTAGGTATAGTTAAAGAGAGTTTATCGATTGTTTGAACAGGGGACGGGGCGTGTATGACGCGAGTTGCGGTAAATCCTGAAATTCTTCAATGGGCAGGTCAGCGTGCCGGTTTGCCACTTGACGCCCTGCGTCGAAAATTCCCAAAAGTATCGGACTGGTTTCAGGGAGAGCTGGCTCCGACCTTGAAGCAACTTGAATCCTTTGCCCGTGCTACCCATACGCCGGTGGGGTTCTTTTTTTTGCCGGAACCGCCGGAAATATCTCTGCCCATCCCTGATTTTCGTACTACAGGTGCTGGAGGACTCGGTTCTCCCAGCCCCGACCTTCTTGAAACCATCTATCTCTGTCAGCAGCGACAGGACTGGTACCGTGATTATGCTCTCCTGTACGGAGAAGAATTGCTTACGTGGATCGGCTCTGGCTCTATTGATGCTGATATTGTCGAGGTTGCGACCGAATTGCGCAACATTATCGGTCTTGATCTGGCCGAGAGGCAGAGATTGCCGACCTGGACCGATGCACTGCGGGCTTTTATCGAGCTGGTTGAAAAATCTGGTGTGCTGGTGATGATCAGCGGTATCGTTGGTAGTAACACGCACAGAAAACTTTCTCCTGAAGAATTTCGTGGTTTTGCCCTGGTTGATCCCCATGCTCCGGTCATTTTCATTAATGGGGCGGACAGTAAGTCTGCTCAGATGTTCACTCAGGCTCACGAACTGGTTCACCTCTGGCTGGGTGAGACTGGTGTTTCGGATAGCCAGGTGGTTCGCTGGCCGGAAAAAGGGGTGGAATACTGGTGCAATGCGGTTGCGGCCGAATTGCTGATTCCGCTGGAATCGGTGCGCCGGGAATATCGGCCTGAAGAGCCCCTTGACGATGCGATGAAACGGCTGGCGAGACAGTTCAAGATCAGCACTTTGGTTGTGTTGCGGCGTATTTTTGATCTCGGTGCCATTGACCGCGATACCCTGTGGCGAACCTATGCCGATGAGTTGGAGCGCTTGAGGCAGTTGGGTCGTCGCGGTAGCGGTGGTGGTGATTTTTACCGTACTCTTGGCGCCCGAGGAAGCAAGCGTTTTGTCAGGGCGGTTATTGGCAGCACACTGGAGGGACAAACCCTTTTTCGTGATGCGTTCCAGCTGCTGGGAATCAAAAAATCCGAGACCTTTTATCGGGCCGCCAGTGAGTTCGGCGGGGGATGACAGGCATGTATCTGCTCGATGCCAACGTGTTCATGCAGGCGAAAAACCTGCATTACGGTTTTGACTTTTGTCCGGCCTTCTGGGATTGGCTGATCGAACAAAATACAATCGGGAAGGTTTTCAGCATCGAAAAGGTCGAGGATGAAATCCTTGCTGGGGATGATGAGCTTTCCCTCTGGGTGAAAGGGCAAGGGTCTGGATTCTATCTGCCTCCGAATGACGGGGTCATGGCTTGTTTCCCCGAGGTTAGTGCCTGGGTTGCCGGGCAGAACTACCAACCGGCTGCAGTCAATACCTTTTTGCAAGTTGCCGATTACTATCTGGTCAGCCATGCCAAGGCGGCAGATGCCGTTGTCGTGACCCATGAAACCCCAGCGAATTCGCCCAAAAAAGTTAAAATTCCCAACGTCTGCATTGGTCTGGATATCAAGTGCATAACTCCCTATGAAATGTTGCGCCTGGAAAAGGCGCGTTTTATTCTTGGCGCCCAAGGCTAAACTTCATGAGTCACCGGGCAGGTCACCGGGCTAATTCAGAATTGATCACAGAAGGATTGGATGCAGATACACGATTGAAGAGATTGAACCAAAATGCCATCCGTCAGATGAAGCTGATGATTGAGAACAAGTCCTTGCAAAAACTGGGGAGCGACAGATGAAGCCGGATAGCGAAGTTCGTAACCGCATTAAACCCTTCGCTGTGCGAAGCCCTGAAATGTTAAAACCCATCCTGGAATCCAGATAAGGAGGGCGCAGATGACGCACAAACTGACGATAAAAGATGAACTGACGGAATTTCTGCTCTACACCACGCCGAACGGCAAGGTAAAGGTGGAGATTTTTTTCACAACGAAAATATCTGGCTCACCCAAAAGAGGATGGCCGAACTTTTCGGGGTCGGCGTGCCTGCAGTCTCAAAGCATCTGAAAAATATCTTTGTATCGGGTGAACTGGACAAAAATGCAGTTATTTCCATTTTGGAAACAACTGCCGAAGACGGCAAAAAATACAAAACCAAATACTACAACCTTGATGCCATTATCTCCGTCGGCTACCGGGTCAATCCACCCAGGCCACCCGGTTCAGAATATGGGCTACTGAGCGCTTGAAAGAGTCCGTTCAATCAGGGCCAGTGAGCGGCGGATCTATCAGCCGATAACCGATATTTTTGCCGAATGCAGCATTGATTATGACCGTAACTCGGAGGCAGCCAAGATCTTCTATGCCACTATCCAGAATAAATTTCATTTCGCCATCAGCGGTCAGATAGCAGGGTCTTGAAATCAGACACCCAAAATGCCAAAAACTATCTGCCGGAATAAGATATTAAACGGTTAGAGCGGACCATAGCCGGTTTTTTTGACTACATGAGATTCCGGAGTTTTACGTGAACAGGAAAGATCTGCGTATCATCAAGGGCTAAAAAGCAACACTTGTCAGGAACCTGTTTCAGTGCCAATCGAGCAGTTTGCAGCCCCAGAGCAACCCAAGACCAGCGCCCTTTTTGCAACCACATTGTAGTAACTGGCTCAATGACGACGAGGGCGAATCGCCAGCCAGATATCCGTCACGAACCCCGTTTGGGTTAACATGGCACCAAAAAGAAGTTCCAGCCATGTTGGCGCCGAACGTTTTGGCAGAGCTTGTGCCAAAAATGTGATAGATTCGAACAGGGCTTTGGGGATAGTGCGATATCCCTGATTGTCCATAGCGGCCTCCAGAAGAATTGAAAAAATTTCTTCTAGAGAGCCCACCTTCAGAGCTTTCAAAATAACAACCGCTCTGAAGGTGCGGTCACGCACTATGACTTAGATGTCAACTTTTTTTGACGTTTTTTTTGCATGCTTCAGCAAATTTTCAAAGATCATGAAACTCTAAACTTCAGCAAAACATAGGACAAAATGAAAAATAAGAAGCTTGGAATTTATCTACTATTGATTCTACCACCGTTATTCTGGGCTGGAAATTCAGTTCTTGCTCGAGGAGTGGCGGATCTTATCCCACCAGTTGCCATGTCATTCTGGCGCTGGACGATCGCATTGTTAATTCTGCTCCCTTTCACCTGGAAACAAACCCTGAATGATTGGCCAGAAATCAAAAAACATTGGAAAATTATTTTTCTGCTCGGCTTGTTTGGAATCGCTTCCTTCAATACTTTACTCTATACTGCGGCACATAGCACCACAGCTATTAATATTGCTCTGACTCAGTCGGTCATGCCGGTTATTATTGTGTTGATCAGTTTTATTTTATTTCGTGACCGCATTGCCCCGATTCAATTTTTTGCTATTATTCTCTGTACCTTGGGGGCGGGTTATATAGTCATCCACGGTGATTGGCAACGCTTGCGGAACCTCGAATTTGTTATCGGCGACCTGATCATGTTGCTGGCTGTGAGTCTCTATGCCCTCTACTCGGTTTTATTGCGCAACCGACCAAAGATCAAACCAATGAGTTTTTTGACGATTACCTTTGCCGTTGGTGTGGTTCTTCTGTTCCCTCTCTATCTTTGGGAGTGCCAAACGGCAGCATCACTGGTCTTGACCCAACCGGTCATTCTCAGCTTGCTCTATGTCGCTTTTTGTCCCTCTATTCTGGCTTATCTGTTCTGGAATCGGGGGATTCATGAAATTGGTGCTAATCGAGCTGGTTTGTATATTAATTTAGTCCCTTTCTTCGCCTCATTACTGGCGGTCATCTTTCTCGGTGAACATTTTCAGGGTTATCACCTGGTTGGAATCATCCTGATTGCGAGCGGACTGCTTCTTTTTAACCTGCCATTAAGTCGTGCGGAAGGATAGTCTGAGGAAATGACCTTGGAAGACTGGGGCTGGTCCCCATTTTTTGCAGAGAAGTATAAAACCTGGGGGAAATCTGGATATCTTCCTGCTCGAGTGATTCGTGGCGAGAAAAATTATTTCCGGGTCTGGTCTCTTCAGGGGGAATTGACAGTTCGTTTTGCCGGAAAGGTTCGTCATAAAGCCGGTGGTCGTGCCGATCTTCCTGTGGTCGGTGACTGGGTTATTATCGAACTCCAGGCGGATCAACGTGGGACAATTCATGCTCTCCTGGAGCGCAAAAGTTCCTTCTCTCGCAATCTTCCCGGTACTCGCAAAGGAAAAGAACGAATAGAGCAACAGGTGATAGCTGCCAATGTTGATCTGGTCTTCATCGTCAGTGGGCTGGATCGTGATTTCAATCTACGCCGGATTGAACGTTACCTGACTTTGGTAAGCAGTAGTGGCGCTGATGCGGTGATCCTTCTGAATAAGACCGATTTGTGTGAAAACCCAGCAGATCGCAAAACTCAGGTCGAAGCGATTGCTGGAAACAGTCCTGTCCATCTTTGTATGGCTCGCAATGCCGGAGAGCTTGATATCCTGTTCAGTTACATGCAACCGGGAAAAACAATTGCCCTTTTGGGTTCCTCAGGGGTCGGAAAATCGACCATCCTCAATGGAATGCTCGGTGAAGAGCGGCAGAAAATTGGTGCCGTCAGCCAGTCTGATGGGAAAGGGCGTCATACCACGACCCACCGGGAACTGATCCTGTTCCCTGAAGGTGGAATTCTGATGGATAATCCCGGCATGCGAGAGCTGCATCTTTGGGGTGAAGCAGAAGATCTGGCCGAATCTTTTTCTGATATTGAAAGCCTGGCGGTAAACTGCAAGTTCAAAGATTGCCAACATAAAACCGAACCTGGTTGCGCGGTAACCAAGGCAATTGAAGCGGGTGACTTGAATCCAGAGCGTCTTGTCAGTTATCATAAGTTGAAGAGTGAATTATCGACCCTACAGAAGAGAAGATAGTATCTTCTGAGACTTGTTATTTTGTAACTCAGCTTGTTGGGGGGATTTTAAGTTGCATTGGATTTTTGTCACCATTCTCGGATTTTTTATTCTGTTGCCATTGCAATCTGGAGCAACTGAGGTTCGAATTGGTCTTGACAATAATCCTCCTCTGACCTTCCTCTCTGCCGATGGACAAGCCACTGGCTTGCTTCCTGACCTCCTGACTCAAATAGCCAAACAAGAAGAATGGTCTCTTGAATTCGTTCCCTGCCAGTGGCAACAATGTCTGAAACAGCTTGAAGCTGGTAGCATCGATATTCTTCCGGCGATTGCGTTTACGGAAGAACGGGCTAAAAAATTCCGCTTTGCTCAGGAAACGGTTATGACCAACTGGGGCCAAGTTTACCAACAACCAGGTTCAAAACTGGAATCTGTTCTTCAGCTTGAAAACCGGGCTCTCGCTGTTCTCAAAGAAGATATTTATTATATCGGCAAATACGGTATCATTAACATGGCAAGAAAATTCAACATTAGAATCAATTTTGTTGAAGTTGATACCTATCTGAATGCATTTACCCTGCTGCAAGAAAAAAAAGTTGATGCTGCTTTGGTCAGTCGTTTGTTCGGACTGAAACAGCAGGAAATATTCAACCTGCGACCCACCCCGATTCTACTGAATCCAATTCAAGTCCGTCCCGCTTTCTCAGCTTTGAGCGATCCATTGCTGGTGACTCAATTTGATCAGCAGTTAAAAAGTTGGAAGGAAAACCAGAGCTCTGTTTATTATCAGCTGCTGAATAAGTGGCTGACTGATGGAGTCTCTTCCAAGAGCCCTGTTTGGTTAATTCCACTTATCTTTGTTTTGGGAGCTTTGCTTGTTCTGTCAGTTTTGACGACCCTCTGGATTCGCCGCCAGGTTTCTTTGAAAACATTGTTACTCAAAGAAAAAAACCTCCAACTTGAAGCTGAACTGATCATCCGGCGGAAAATTGAACAGGAACTCCGTGAGCGGCAACAGCAGTACCGGGTATTTTTTGAAGATTCCTACTCTGCTATGCTGCTAATAGATCCCGAAACGGCGAATATTGTTGATGCAAACCCGGCAGCAGCTAGATACTATCAATACTCTCGTGAACAATTGCAAGGGATGAAAATCTGGGTTCTCAATGAGCTTGGCGAGAAGAAAGTTCGGGAAAAAATTGCTCTGATTGAACATCAGGAGAAACAACAGTTTGAATTTATTCATCGCCTGTCAAACGGACAAAGGCAACCGGTTGAGGTACACAGCAGCCCGATTCAAATAGAAGGGCGCATGCTGATCTGTTCCATCATCCACGACATCAGTAAGCGGAAAAAAGCCGAACAGGCTCTTGAAGATCACAATCAATTTCTCCAATCTGTGATTGACGGTGTTTCCGATCCAATGATGGTTATCGGACTGGACTACCAAATTCTTCAGATGAATCGGAGTGCCCAGATGCAACAGATTAACGGGTCAAGTGAAGAGGGAAGTTTGACCTGTTATCAACTCTCTCACGCGTCACAAGTTCCCTGCAATGGCGATGATCATGTCTGTCCTCTCTTGGAAGTCAAAGAAACCGGCCAGCCCGCGATGGTGATCCATCATCATACAACAGAACTAGGGAAGCAGATTTTTGAACTTTGTGCTTCACCGCTTTTTGATGAAAACGGCGAAGTCTATGCCATTATTGAAGTTGCACGCGATATTACGGAACGCTTACAGATAGAAGAACTGCTCAGCGAAAATGAGAAGCGACTGCATCGTCTGGCTCATCATGACGCTCTTACTAATCTGCCCAACCGGTTGCTGTTTGAAGATCGTCTAAAACATGCTCTCAGTAAAGCCCATCGGAGCCGTAGCCAGATCGCCCTGTTCTTCCTTGATCTGGATCATTTAAAGGAAGTCAACGATAACCTTGGGCATGATTACGGTGATCTGTTGCTGATTGATGTTGCCAGGCGGTTGACAGAATGTGTCCGGGAGAGTGATACCGTTGCCCGTATGGGTGGGGATGAATTTCTTGTTCTGCTGGAAGAAATAGAATCAATTGAAATGATTGAAATGATGGCAGAACGTATCTGTAGTGCCCTCTCTCATGAGCTGAAAAAGGATGATTTCAGCCAAAAGATCAGTGCAAGTATCGGGATCAGTATCTACCCGGAGGATGCAACAACCAGTCAGGAAATGGTGAAAAATGCCGATCTTGCTATGTACCGGGTGAAAAATAGCGGCAAAGCAAACTATCAATTTTATACATCACCCCAGGGACGTTTTCGGTTTGATTGATTTTTTCAGGATAGTTTTTCTTCCACGCTCTTCAGTTTATCAACCATTGTCTGTTCACGGTCAACCCGGCTTCCCAGTTTGATGGTCGTACTGATGCGTGGTGCTCCGGCAGCGTGGATCTCCTCATGACAACGGCGAATTGCTGTAAATACCTGATCATATTCTCCTTCAATGTTAGTTCCATATGCATGCAAACGGATTTTTAATCCGGCATCCTGCAGAATTTTCTGGCAGAGAGCCACATATTTGGACACCGACACACCTACACCTAAGGGAACAACACAAAGATCAGCGATCACTTTCATAGGTTTCTCCTTACATTGGATTATTGACAGGAACTGAGTATATCCTGTCAGGGCAGAATCTGCCAACAGAACAATCGTTAAAACCCTTGCTAATTCTGACCGAAAAGGATAGCTGTTTACCGGGAAAGTCTGTTATAGTGAAAGTTCTTAGCAGAGGCTGAGATAAAGTTAAAGCTCCAAAACCATTAACAATAGAAAGAGGTACTGATGCAAGATTGGGGACAAGGCCCAACCGGGGAAGATCTGGAAAAAAAGATCATCGAAATCGCTAATCAGGTCAAAAATAAATTAAAGTTCGATCCGAAGAAAGGGTTCCTTCCACTGCTGATCGTTATCGCCATTATTGTAGCTCTGATTGGTGGATCAAGCAGTATGTATAAAGTGGATACTGAAGAAACCGGTGTTGTTTTACGCTTTGGAAAGTTCTCAAAATTTTCCAATCCCGGCCTCCATTTTAAAATTCCTTTTGGTGTTGAGCAAGTCTACCTGGTTCCGACAGGACGAGTATTGAAAGAAGAGTTTGGCTATCGAACTGTGACTCCTGGGGTAAGAACCACTTATAATAAACGTGGCCTTGAGGAAGAATCCCTGACCCTGACCGGGGATCTGAACGTCAGTGACCTGGAGTGGATTGTTCAGTTCCAGGTTGCCGACCCATTTAAATATATTTTTAAAATCAAGGATCCTGTTGGTACGATTCGCGATATTGCCGAAGCGATGGTACGTAAAACGATCGGTAATGCGGATGTTACCCAGGTTTTGACCACAGATCGAGCAGCGCTTGCCGACCAGATCCAACAATCCTTGCAAGCAACTCTTATGCAGTACGATATCGGGGTGCGGATCGTGACGGTCAAGTTTCAGGATGTCAACCCACCAGAAGCAGTCAAAGGCGCGTTTAACGAAGTTAACGAAGCAGAACAGCAGAAAGAAAGTCTGATCTTTCAGGCTCGTGAGCAGTACAATCGCGAAGTTCCCAAAGCTCGCGGTGAGGCAAAACGTGCGCTACAGGAAGCACAAGGTTATGCTGTTGAACGAATTAATAAAGCCCGCGGTGAAACGAATCGTTTTGTCGCATTGCTGACCGAATATCAAAAAGCCCCGATAGTGACTCGCAGACGGATCCATATCGAAACCATGGAGAAAGTTCTGCCAAACTTGGATGAAATCTATATTATGGACGAGAAAAGTGGTGGTTTGTTACCGTTGCTCCCCTTACGTAAGACCATGGAAGGAGCAGTCAAATGAAAAAAGGATTTTTAATTATTGTCGTCATAGTAGCTATTTTGATTGCTCAGGGTGGTTTCTACGTTGTCAACGAAGCTGAACAAGCGATAGTAACTCAGTTCGGTAAACCAGTTGGTGCAGTTTCATATCCTGGACTCCACTTTAAAATTCCTTTTATTCAGGATGTGACTCGCTTTGAAAAACGGATCCTTAAATGGGATGGGGATCCAAATCAGATCCCGACAAAAGACAAAAAGTTTATATGGGTTGATACGACAGCTCGCTGGAGGATTACCGATCCACTTCTCTTCCTTAAAACTGTTGCCACTGAACGGGGAGCACAAAGCCGCCTTGATGATATTATTGATTCGGTTGTTCGTGATGCTGTATCAGGACATTTGTTGGTTGAATTGGTGCGTGGCGGCGATTATAAGGCTCGAGAGGATGAGCGCTTTGAAGTCGATGGTGTCCAGATCCTTCCAGAAGATATGGTTGGTCGTGATGAAATCCTTTCTGGTATTCTTGCTGAGGCGAGTACCAGTACTCCTGAATATGGAATTGAGCTGATTGACGTACAGTTCAAACGACTCAACTATGTCGAACAAGTTCGGGTTCGGGTTTATGAACGGATGATTAATGAGCGGAAGAAGGTTGCCGCCCAGTACCGTTCCGAAGGGGAAGGGGAAAAACTGGAGATTCTGGGTAAAATGCAGCGTGAATTGAAAGAAATCAGTTCAAAAGCCTACCGTAAGGTGCTAGAAACCCGTGGTGCAGCCGATGCGGAAGCTGCAGCCATTTATGCTGATGCCTACAATCAGGACAAGGATTTCTATACTTTCTTGCGCACCATGGAGTCGTACAAAAAAACGGTCAATAGTAAAGGAAAACTGATCATTTCCACCGATTCCGAGTACTTCAAGTATTTGAAATCAGCACAGTAGTTTTTCAACTAAGATCAGCACAAAAGGGTTCTCTGTTATCGGAGAACCCTTTTTTTCTTGCCATCCTGCGGCTACCACTCAGTGCTCATTTTTAAGGTTATGAACCAATATCTGGCGAATCCGGGAGCAACGAGCTTTAAATTCATATGAATGGTGCTTCCATTGTTCAGCCAGTTAAAATCAAACTCCGGTGTTCTTATCTACAACGGCAAGGGGTCGTCTTGAAGGGACAACTGCAAGCACCATAATGCCAATGAAAATAAGAAAAATTCCCAACAATTCTGTTGCTCCTAAATGTTCATTTAAAATAAAAACCCCCAAAAGTGTCGCCGTAAGGGGTTCTGCAAGTGAAAATGTTGCAACATTGCCGACTTTGACCGTTTTTAAACCTCGGGCAAAAAGCCAATAAGACATTGCTGCTGTAACCATCCCTAAATGTAAGGCGACGACTATCCCTTGTGGTTGAATCAGCCACCTCCAGTCAGAGAAAAAAATCGCCGGCATCAGCAGCAGTGCTGCAGAAGTAAAAACAATAGCCATAACTGCATCAGGAGAGTGCTTGTCTAGAAGACCTTTAATGCTGACAGTATATATTGCGTAAGAAACCCCGGCACCAAGAGCCAAGATCACACCCACTAAATCAAGATTGAGCTGTCCTCCAGACAATGAAAGCAAGGTACAGCCAATAACTGCCAGAAAAGTTGCAATATACCACTTTCTTTCGAGGCTTTCTTTTCGTATCAAAAACCCTAGAACCCCTGCGGCAACCGGAGAACTACCAATTGCAACCATGGTGCCTACGGCAACTCCGGTTTTTGCAACTGCGGCAAAAAAACACAGTTGGTAAGAAGCAACAAAGAATGCGGAAATAAAGGTTTGAAATAATGGCCAGCTATTTCCGCTAAAAAATTGTTTGCGTAAGATGGCGAGGAGCAGTAAAGCCAATCCACCAATAGCCAGGCGAATCGTACCAACGGTCAATGGAGTCGCCCCGGCAGGAGCCAACCCTTGAGCTGTTCCAGTCGTCCCCCAAAGCATTGCCGCAAAAAGAATAAACCAATTTCCGGAAATATTATTTTTAAAAGAAATCTTCATAAAGCAACCTTCTTCAAAATGTACCCTTTTGCTACAAATGACAGAAAACTTCAAACCTATCGGCATATCGTAAATATGCTTGTTGATTTGGTCGAATGGCGTTAAGAGAGTCGCTGAAACTTTTGGTGGTTATGTCACTCGCAGGGGTGATCAGGCCTGTACCACCTCGCCATAGTGGATGCAATATGCCTGATTAAATGCAATTTCGTCCAGAACAGAATGGAACAGAGAGGAGTCTCTACAGAAGATTATGGTGTTAGAGGGGGCGGCAGGGAAGACCTCTTTGTCAGAGAGAGCCTCTTCCAAAAGTCTTTAAATCAGTGACTGTCATTGCCGCGTAGGCAGGAATCCTGAGGTTTCTTGGGTTTGTCAAAAACTGGATCCCCGGTTTCACGAGGATGACGACTTTTGCAAAAGGTTAACAGAGAAAGATTTTTCTGCCACTGCGCAATGCCGACATGGTTCTACCTATTGTGCGTGCGCTTTAATAATTTTTTCAACTCCTCCGGCTGAGTTTGTGGGCGTTGACAGGCAAAGTTCTGGCACAGATACGCGCTAGCATGGCCATTGACGCTGATCATTCCATCAATGAAAGGAACCAATCCGTCAATGACAGTGGAGTTGTCTATTGGACGCAGTAGCAGGGTGGTGTCCGGCATGAATTTCTGTTGCACTTCTGCCAACAGAGCCGCAGTATCCGAACTGTCCCTTGATCCAACAATCACCAGCTCACGGGTCGGTTCAAGCAATAAACTTGCACCGAGAAGGAACTGTGTATAGCCCGCCGGATAACGGATAATTTGTGCTGCTGAGGCACTCAACAATGCGTCAGCGCGTTGGCTCCAGAGTTTATTTCCGGTCAGCAGAAAGAGACGAGCATAGACCTCAATGGCCACTGAACCTGCCGATGGCAATGCTCCATCGTAGAGTTCATTGGTGCGGATAGGCAGTTCACTCTCTGCAGTTGTTTCGAATAGCCGTCCCTGCTGATCGGTAAAGTGTAGCGCCAGTTGTTCCGCCAGATTCAGCCCTTTTTGCAGATAGTCAGGGTTTAAACTGCTCTGGTAAAGATCCAGCATTCCTCTGGCTAAAAAAGCGTAGTCACTGGCAAAGGCAGGAATAGCCGCCTGCCCACCGCGCCAGCGGCGCAACAGTTGCCCATTTTTGGTCTGCATCTGTTGGAAAATAAAGGCAGTAGCTGTTTCTGCCGCTTGCAATAGCTGTGGATCATCCAAAGTGCGGGCACCAAGAGCTAACGCGGAAATTATCTGCCCATTCCAGGCGGTAATCACTTTATCATCACGAAACGGATGGATCCGTTGCTCTCGAGCCGCAAATAAGTGAGACCTGTCCTCCTCCAACTGTGTCTGTAACTTTTGCAGCGGGAGATTCAACGATCTACCCCACTCGGTTAAAGATTTTTTACGATGGAGGATATTTGTACCGGCAGGTTCACCAGGGATATAATCGGAAAAGTTTCCCGTGGGCAACGCACTAAAAATCTGTGCAAAACGTTTACCGCGATCCACGCCTAAAATATCAATTAACTCCTGCGTCTGCCAAACATAGAATTGACCTTCAACCCCGTTGGAATCAGCATCCTCTGCCGTATAAAAACCACCAGCGGGATCTTGCAATTGGCGTATAACATAAGAAAATATCTCACGGACTGTCGTTTTATATTCATCTTTCCCGGTTATCTGGAAGGCTTCCAAGTAAACCCGAGCCAGCCCGGCTTGGTCATAAAGCATCTTTTCAAAGTGGGGAACCAACCACTCATCATCAGTCGAATAGCGGTGAAAACCAAAGCCGATTTGATCATAGATCCCCCCGGCACGCATTGCTTGGAGGGTTTTTTCAACCATCTGTAACAATTTAGGATCGGCTGTCCGATAATAGCGCTGGAGCAGAAAACTCAAAACATGCGGGCGGGGGAATTTGGGTGCTTCGCTAAAACCACCCTGGAGCGGGTCAAAGCTCTCTCTCAGGATGATTTCAGCCTGTTGCAGCTGGACTGTTGTTAATGTCGCTGATTGTGCTGATCCCGTTTGCCGTTGCAGTAAACTACTGAGAACTGCTTTGCCACTCCGTAGCAGCTTAGCGGGATCTCTTTGCCAGACGTTGGTAATTTGGGGTAAAAGTTCCATCAGCCCGGGTCGATTAAAGCGCCGTTCTTTGCCAAAATAGGTACCGGCAAAAACTGGGGTTTTATCCGGGGTCATAATAATTGTTAACGGCCAGCCCCCACTGCCGTTGAGTTCCATTGCAACCTGCATATAAAATTGATCAATATCGGGTCGTTCCTCTCGATCAACTTTAATCGCGATATAGTCCTGTTTCAGCAGAGCAGCAACCTCCTCATCAGTGAAACTTTCTGCTTCCATCACATGGCACCAGTGGCAGGTTGAATAACCGATCGAGAGAAAAATTAATTTCTCCTCTTCTCGTGCTTTAGTGAAGGCCTCATCTCCCCAGGGGAACCAGTCTACCGGGTTATGGGCATGCTGCAACAGATAAGGGCTCTGCTCATGGATCAGTCGGTTAGGGTTTTCCGCAGAGGACGCAGAGGATATGGCGGGATTCAACAATCCGACTGTCAGTGGCAAAGTGCAACAAATAAAAGTCTGAAATGGAAATAATAGTTTCATCGGAGCCTCATTTTTATCAGGGAATCTGAACTATAACAAAAATGGTCAACAATTGCATTATTCCTGATCTGATTTTCTTTCCCCTTGTGCTGGTAACAGATCGTAACGACTGTAGGTATTGTGAAAAAAATCAGATTCAGTTTGTTAGGAGCGTGTCCGCGAATAAGGGTCGAAGCGAAAGCCCAGAAGTTTGAGATCAGATTTTGGCTCGTTTGCAGCCTCCTAGCCAAGTACCCTTCTCATGGCTATGACAACCTCATCAACCCGCTTGCGGGTAATCCAATAGTGTAGAACAGCGCGAAACTTACGTTCGTATCCCGGATAGGGGCTGAGTAGAATATTGTTCTCGCTCATCCTGTTGGTAAATTCTAACGGGCTCAACTTTACCGTCTCTTCCAACCAGAAAAATACAAAGTTGGTGTTCTGGCTCATCACCCTGATCCCAGGAACATCTCCGAGTTTTTTAGCTAGATAGGCGGCATTAGTATGATCTTCATGCAGGCGTTGACTCATTTTATGGATGGCGATCAACCCCGCCGCCGCAAGAATCCCCGCCTGTCGCATTCCGCCACCAAGGACTTTCCGCACGCGCCGTGCCTCCTTGATGAAGTCTTTTGTGCCAATCAGAAGGGACCCCGCCGGGGCTCCCAACCCTTTGGACAGGCAGAAGGTCATGCTGTCTGCGCCAGCAATAATTTCGGCAGGAGAAACATTATAAGCAGTTGCCGCATTGAAAATGCGAGCACCGTCAATATGTAGTTTGAGGTTATGACGATGTGCCAGTTCGGCGACCTGGCTAGTATATTCCGGGCTGAGTGGTACCGCACCAACAGTCCCCTGGGTGTTTTCGATGGAGACAAGTTTAGTTCGGGGGAAATGATCATTATCATCACGGATGGCATGCTTGATATCGTCCAACAGCAGCGTTCCATCTTCCTGAACCGGGAGAGGATGAGGCATGATTCCACCGAGTGCCGACATTCCTGCCTGTTCATAGAGGACGATATGGGCTTTATCACCAACGATCACTTCACTACCTCGTGGTGCATGGGTCAACAGGGCAATCAGGTTCCCCTGCGTTCCGCTGGTGACAAGTATGCCTGCTTCCATTCCGAACATCTCAGCCGCTTCGGCTTCAAGGCGGTTGACAGTTGGGTCTTCGCCATAGACATCATCGCCGACAACAGCATTTGCCATCGCCTTACGCATTTCAGGGGTGGGTTGGGTCACCGTGTCGCTACGTAGATCAATAACATCCATGAGAGTGATCCTTGTCTTGGTTTGGAGTGAGCTTAAAAGAAAGGGAGATAAGACAGTGTCTCTTTATTCACAAATACAACCGTAAAATGGGTAACTGATATTTTAGCTGTTATTAAAGACCGCTTTTATTTCGGTGGGAAGAGCCACCGGTTTTTTGCTATTCGGGTCATAGCAGACCATCACCGTTTTTGCTTCCGCAAAAATCTTTCCTGCACCATCGTGTAACCGATAGCTGAAATCAAAACTTGTAAATTTTATCTGATCGACATAAATAGTGATTTGTAGTGGGTTATTTAACTCAATTGGTTGTCGAAAATCACATTCTGCCCGCACGACCAGAAACATCAGGCCACTCTCCAGAAAACCACCGAAGCGCTCCTGAAACAATTTTATCCGTGCGGTTTCAAGATAAGTAAAATACAGGGCATTGTTGACATGACCGTAAGCATCGAGATCGACGAAGCGAATTTCAATGGGAGTGGTATATTCAAATTGTGGCATGGTTAACGAACTTCCGGTATACGACCCTGCAAAATATCAGAGATCCGTGAGCGATAATCAACAATTTCTTTGCGTAAAGAAGCCAGGTTGGCTATCTTATGATCAACTTTGCTGATATGTCCGTCAAGGATTTCTAATAGTTTGGGGGTAATTGTCCCAAATGATTGTTGGTTGATATCAAAGTTTTTTGCCAGTTCCTGCATCTCCTTAAGAGATATTCCCAGCTCTTTTAGTTTCAGGATAAATTTCAGGCGCAAGATATCATCACGATTATAAGTTCGGGTTCCACCACCTAACCGCTCACTCGATCCCATCAGACCAATTTCTTCGTAATAACGGATGGTTCTGGTGGTGATTCCAAGTGTTTTTGCCAGTTCGCCAATTTGAACCAGTTTTTCTTGCATTGTCTCCATAATAGATAACCTTTACGTAATATTTTTAACATCAGTATCACTCTTGGTTCAGTCCTGTCAATTATCATATAACTCTTTGCATAAACATAGGATTTTGGTATATTGCCGAATAAATAAAATATTGTTATATTTATTCTTGACCTTTACGTAAACTATATGTAAAAAGAATTCTTGAAGCTTGGAAAACTGCCCACTCATTCAGCGCAAGTGAGATAGCCATGGAATATACACGCGAAATCTATTGGAATGTTGGTCATGGGGCAACCACTCTGGTGCCGATGTACCTGCTCAGTCTTGCAGCCGTTGCAATATTGGTCTATGCATTTTTGCAGCGGGTCAAGATCTACAAGCAGGGACAAAAACTTGACCGTACAGATCAGTTGCCGTTACGGGTGACAATGATGGTCAAGAAGGTACTGCTGCAGAGCAAGGTTCTCAATGTGCGTGGTCCGGGACTGGCTCATGCGCTGTTTTTCTGGGGTTTCTTTTTACTGTTTCTTGGCACTTGTCTGATTGTTCTCCAGGCCGATTTCACCGATCTGTTCTTCGGGATCAAGTTCCTGCAGGGATCATTCTATCTGTTCTTTTCTCTGACCCTTGATATTGCCGGACTGGTTGCCATTGTCATGTTGATCGGTCTGCTGATCCGTCGTTTTATTGTCCGTCCGGCTGGGCTGGAGAATACCAAAGATGATGTCATCATGCATGGGCTATTGCTGGCCATCCTGATCAGCGGATTTGTGATTGAAGGTGCCAGAATGGCGGTCACTGAAATGGGGACGCCACTGGCAGCCTGGTCTCCGGTTGGCTTATGGGTTGCAAAAGCTCTTTCCAGCATGGGTGAGCCAGCGGTGCGTGGATTGCACAGTAATCTCTGGTGGCTCCATCTTCTTATGGTGATCATTTTTATTGCCATCATCCCTTTCACCAAGTTTCGCCATATTTTTACCACCAGTGCCAATTACCTGTTTACTGATCTCGGCCCAAAGGGGTTGATTCCAACCATCGATATGGAAGATGAAGAGGCTGAAAGTTTCGGTGCTGCAACAGTCACAGATATGACCTGGAAAGACATCTTCGATGCTGATGCCTGTACCAGCTGTAAACGCTGCCAGGATCGTTGTCCCGCCTGGGCGACTGATAAACCCCTCTCGCCGATGAAGATGGTGCAGCAGATTGGTGAAATTGCATTTCGTGACCCTGCTGCAAGCCTGCCGGAAACCATCGAAAAGGATGTCCTCTGGGCTTGCACCACCTGTCGCGCCTGTCAGGAAATCTGTCCAGCTAATATTGAACACGTCAATAAAATTATTGATATGCGCCGTAACTTGGTCTTGATGGAGGGTGAATTCCCCGGCGAAGAGGTTATGACCGCCATGGAGAATACCGAAGTTAACGGTAATCCTTTAGGGCTGGCATTTGCCAGTCGCGGCGATTGGGCTGAGGGTCTACCGGTTGTTTTTCTGGGACAGAGTACTGATGTCGATATCCTCTATTTTGTCGGTTGTTATGCTTCTTTCGACAAACGCAATCAAGCTATCGCCAAGGCTTTTGTTCAGCTTTGTGATGCCGCTGGAGTGAGGGTTGGTATTCTCGGTAAAGAGGAAAAATGTTGCGGTGAGCCGATGCGTAAGATGGGCAATGAGTATCTCTATCAAATGTTGGCAAATGAAAATATCGAACAGATCAAAGGGTATGGTATCACTCAGATTGTGACCACATGTCCTCACTGTTTTAACACCTTGAACAAGGATTATCGTGATCTCGGTCTGGATGTAACCGTCAGTCACTATACCGAATATCTTGCCAAACTGCTGGAGCAGGGACGCCTAAACCTGACACCACAAAGTTTTGATTGTACTTATCATGATTCTTGTTATCTAGGTCGCTATAACGATATTTACCAGGCTCCTCGTACCCTGTTAGCTGCCGCCGGGGCACAGCTGACTGAAATGGAGAAACATGGTATTGAATCATTCTGTTGCAGTGCTGGAGGAGGTCGAATTCTGGCTGATGAGAATATTGGTACCCGGATCAGTGAAAAGCGGGCGCAAATGGCTGCTGAAACGGGAGCACCAACCCTGATATCCAACTGTCCCTTCTGCTTGACCATGTTTGAAGATGGGGTTAAAGGAGCGGATCTGGATGAGCAGCTGAAACCAAAAGATTTGGCTGAAATATTGGTCGAAAGAATTTCTGGATAATTGGGGACTGAATTCACATTCTGTCTCCCGATTATCCGGGGACAGACCTAAGGTCAGTCCCCTCAATAGATTAAGTTGATTGATAAATAAATCGTCAAAGGAGAATATCAATGAAAATACTTGTCTGTATTAAACAGGTTCCAGATATGGAATCTAAGTTCAAGGTTAACGCCGCCGGCAACTGGTACGACGATACCGACTTGGCCTGGCGGATGAATGAGTATGATGAGTATGCGGTTGAACAGGCGGTTCAGTTGAAGCAGCAGGTTGGCGAAGCCGACCTGACCGTACTTTGTATCGGCTCTGACCGGGTCAGGGAAACGATGAAAAAAGCTTTGGCCATGGGTTGTGATCGAGGGGCTCATATTGCTGATGATGAAAGTTATCTTAAAGATTCTTATGCCATCGCATCACTCATTGTCAGCTACGCTAAAGACAGAGGGTTTGACCTGATATTTACTGGAATGCAGTCACAGGATCGTGGTAGTGGTCAGGTTGGGGTTCTGGTTGCGGAGATGCTGGGAATCCCCAGTTTGACCACTCTGGTTGAGTTCAATTATGCTGATGGTACGGTTACCGCCAAACGGGAACTGGAGGGAGGGATCAAGGCAAAAGTCAGTTGTGCCACTCCAGCATTGGTGACCTGTCAGTTGGGGTTGAATACCCCACGCTATCCAACTCTACCAAATATTATGAAGGCGAAAAAGAAGGAATTAATTTCGACTCCGGCCGCTGAACTCAATCCAGAAGCATCATTGCTGGAGGTCTTACAGGTCGCGCCACCAGAGAAAAAAGGTGGTGGATTGGTTCTTGAAGGCGATCCGGCTGATTTAGCCGATCAGCTGATCAAGATTCTAAAAGAAAAAACCACGGCACTGGCATAGGAGAGAAACATGAAAATATTACTTGTTGCAGAATATAGAGATGGAAAACTGCTTGGTACCAACAGTGAATTGATTAATTTTGCGACCCAGGGAGGTGGCGAAAATTGCATGTTTCTGGTTGGTTCTAACAGCACTTTGCCAAATTATACCGGCAAGCTTTACCTAGCAGATGCTGGTCAGGCGGGTGAATTCAACCCGAGTCTGCACAAACAGCTATTATTGAATGTTATTGAAAAGGAGCAACCACAGATGGTTGTTCTGGCACATTCCTCCTACGGTTGGGATCTGGCTCCACGGCTGGCTCTGGCTCTAAAAGCTGCGCAGATATCGGAGGTCGTTGAGGTCAAGGATGGTAACCTGGTAGTGCCGTCCTGCAATGCCAAACTGCGGCGGCAGGTTAAATCGACAACCGATATTGCTGTAGTGACCTTACAGGGCGGCGCTTTTACTCCCGCCGAAGAACCAAGCGGAGCGCCAGAGGTGATCAAAGTTGAAGTCGCTGCTGCTGGTGGCGACATTCAATTTGCTGGTTACGAAGAAGCAGAAGCGGGCGGGGTTGATCTGTCCAAGGCCGAAATTATTGTCAGTGCTGGCCGGGGTATCGGCAAGCCGGAGAATCTGGAAGTGATCGAAAACCTGGCTAAAGCACTGAAGGGTGAATATGGTGCCAGCCGACCAGTTGTTGACGCTGAATGGGTCGATCCCAGCCGTCAGGTTGGCACTACTGGTCAGACCGTAACACCTAAACTTTATGTTGCTTGTGGTATCTCCGGAGCTATTCAACATCTGGCTGGAATGAAAAAATCAGAATTTGTTCTTGCGATCAATACCGATAAAGACGCCCCGATTGGAGAGATTGCCGATGTTCTGGCCGTGGCCGATTTGAAACAGTTAGTGCCAATTTTGACGGAAAAATTAAACGCGATGTAGAAACGACAAAATTTGGAGATTCACAGAGGGCAAGCTGATTGATTATTTCCCCTTCCCTTGTGTGAGGAGATTAAGGGGAGGGGCTGGTTTTTGTCCGTTTTAGTCTGAACCGGCAGGGGAGAAGTTTTTGAGAGACAGATAAAAAATAGATATAATAAAGCGAGCTCCGGTTTGGAAACTCGCTTCATTATATTTGTTCTTAACTATGGTGATAATCAGTTATTGTATTTTTGTCCAGAAGCTTTACCACCATGCCTGCCGTAACCATCACAATCATGATTTCCTCTGCGATTTCCATAACCATCACGATCTCCACCATACATACCGAAGAAGCTTTCATTGTGTATTCCCCGTAGCTTTTCAGCTTTTTGTTGTTGCTCAGGAGTCAGAACCGCGAAGACCTGCTGCCTGGTTTTGGCACGCTGAACCATCATCTCGGTCTTCAGATCAGCATGTTTCTGAACAATGGCACGGAAATCGGATTCATTAAACTCTTTACCCTGTTTATACTCACGTAAACTATCACGACTGGTTTGCATTTTTGCACGCATTGATTGTCGATCCTGCCATTTTTTGTCAAACAGATTTTTAAGTTGATCTTTTTGCTGGTTTGTCAGATCGAGAATAACGGTCATTCTTTCTAGGCGACTTTCCATTCGTTCTTCGTGCTGTTCATAACTTATCCCCTGTCCATAACAGTCACAGGAATTATCGCAATTTTTCTTGCCATGTCCACCAGGCCAGGCAAATGCTGTACCACTAGAAAGGAGGATGCCGATTAGTATCGCTGGAATAATGGTTTTCTTTTTCATAGTGTTTCTCCTTAGGTTGCAGTGAGTTGTTTTGTTTCTCGATGATCCAACTATAGAGCAAAGAATCTAAAGAGTGGGTTAAGTGCTGTGAAAATCAGGTAAAGTTATGTAAAGTTCCAGGAAGTCTTTACTCTTAACAATTCTTTACACCCGACAGCTGCCAGTCCAGTTATGCTAAATATTGAAAATTGAAGAGGAGTCACAAATGAATCGAATCCTGGTAATTGATGATGATATTGAGCTTTGTGAATTGCTAAATGACTATCTCAGTGGTGAAGGTTTTGTGGTTGAGACAGTTAATAGCGGTAAGCTGGGCACTGAACAAGCACTGTCTGCAGAATATGTTCTGGTGATTCTGGATGTTATGTTACCAGAAATGAACGGTTTTGATGTCCTCAGAAAAATTCGTGAAAGCAGCAAAGTTCCAGTGATTATGTTGACCGCTCGAGGGGACGATATTGACCGGATCATCGGGTTGGAGCTGGGAGCTGATGACTATCTGCCAAAACCTTTCAATCCGCGCGAACTGGTAGCACGTATCCGAGCGATTCAGCGACGTGTCGAGGCAGCCGAGCCAAATTCTTTATCGGCCGAGCTGAAAGCTGGCGATGTTGTCCTCTGTAAGAGCAATCGCACGGTTAAGCGCGCTGGTGAAAATATTGAGCTGACCTCAGTTGAATTTAATCTACTTGCGGTATTGTTATCCCAGGCAGGAGAAGTCATCAGCCGGGAAGATCTGACCGAAAAAGTCCTTGGACGACGTTTGTCGGCCTATGATCGCAGTATTGATGTCCATGTCAGTGCGCTACGCAAAAAACTTGGTCATTATGAGGGAGACACTGAACGAATCAGAACTATCCGCAGCGTTGGTTACCTTTATTCTCTACCCGAAAGTCATTCTTGATGCGCAGCTTGTTTCTGAAAATATTTCTCTATTTCCTGCTGATTATTCTGCTGGTCTCATCAACAGTAATTGTTCTGACCTATTTTCGTGATCAGGAATTTCCCCCTCTGGCACAACAAAATTTTGCCCGTCAAGCCATGGCAGAATATGGTCGTGGGGCGATCCGGGCATTTGAGTCCGGGGAAGTCGCAGAGCTAGAAAGGTTTTCTGCAAAGTTGTTGGAAAAGTCTGGAATTTATTTAATTTTATTTGATCACAACGGTCGGGCTCTTACCAGCAAGCGGGTACCCAGACGCATGCAGTACATGGTAAAACGAGCCATAAGAAGCGGCGAAGTTGTCATGCCGATGATGGGAGCCCGTAACGGTTTGGCCAGTGCGGTTCGTTCTCCCTCAGGAAAGAGTTACTTTGTTGCCATCAGGCTACCCGAACGACCACCACCCAGACAACTGCTGAAGGGGATGACACGCGGATTTCTGGGCTGGCAGCTACTGATTCTGCTGACAGTAACTGCCCTGGTCTGTTACGTTCTGGCACGTTCTCTGACCTCTCCGATTGGCCGTCTGCGTCAGGCGACCCGTAAGTTTGCTGCCGGAGATCTCTCAACCCGCATTGGAAATCAGATCAAAGGGAAAAATGAGCTATCCGGGTTGGCACATGACTTTGATGAAATGGCCGGGAAGATCGAAGCTTCAGTTGATTCTCAAAAGCGTTTATTGAGGGATATCTCCCATGAATTACGTTCACCTCTCGCCAGATTGGGAATCGCCTTGGAACTGGCACGACAGCAGGGAAACCCGGAGGCGCAAAATAAGGCTCTCGTGCGGATTGAGCTGGAAGCAGAACGAATGAATATGATGATCGGGCAATTGCTTAACCTGACCCGATTGGAAAGTGGTGCCAGAGATTTGTCATTTCAAAAGTTCGATTTAGGTGATTTGCTGGAAAATCTGGTAGCAGATGCCAATTACGAGGCAGAAATACGTCAGTGTAAAGTTGTTTATAATAAGGCTCCAGAAAGAGCAATTTATTTTGGCTCACGTGATTTGCTGGCGCAGGCACTTGAGAATATTATTCGCAATGCGGTTAAATATACGGCTACTGGCAGTATTGTCGCGGTTGATTTGGCGGTTAATACAGAAAACCTGACAATTCAGGTTACCGATCAAGGATCGGGAGTGCCCGATGAGGCATTGGCAAAACTGTTTGAACCTTTTTATCGGGTGGCCGATGCACGGGACCGTCAAAGTGGCGGGACAGGAATAGGTTTGGCAATTGCCGAGCGAGCTGTCAAACTGCACGGTGGTACCGTTTCAGCGAGAAATCGAACTGAAGGTGGATTACTGGTAGAAATTGTTTTGCCGATTAATAAATAGAATCCTTTGAAAGGTTGCCCAAATTTCTTTTTTCAGGTTATGATGCGAAGGTAATTAAAGAAGGAGAAACCGTATGGATTGGTTATATTTTATCGGAATTTTTGTTGTCTGGTACGCCCTTAACCGTTGGATTCTTCCACGCATGGGGGTTCAGACCTGAATGTCCGGTAGCTGCGAGCTTCCGCGTGACGGAAAGCAAAACACCGACTCTGAAAATTCGGTCGTTGATGAAGAAAAATGATGTTTGAACTGAGGTCGCTTGAAAGAGCGACCTTTTTTTATGTTGGATATGGTGATTTGAAAAAACCCCTTGATAATTCGGAAACAGGACTATTATCAGAATCCACACCCTCTCAAGAGTTCCTCCCAAAATAAACATTACCCAAAGGTAATCCTCAGGTCATCCTGACGTCATTTCGCATCGCTATAATTGCCCCTTTGCCACCTGTATTTTCGTTAACAATATCAAAGGGACTTTCTATGAAATCCTCACGCTTTCAGCTTGTTTTTGGGGTTTACATTTTCTGGATCCTACTGTTTTTTCTGACGCGATTAGTTTTACTTTTTGTCAGTGTGGGAGATATCGACTTAACGCCCTACAATTTTTTCGAGATCTTCACGACAGGACTATTATTTGATAGTGGCTTCTTCGCCTATGCGATGATTCTCCCCATTATCTATACCTGGCTTGTACCGCAAAAAGTTTGGTGTCATCGTTGGCATGGGTATTGGCTCAAAGGGGTCATATTCTCTACGCTTTACGGTGCTTGCTTTATTGCAGTTGCAGAATATTTCTTTTGGGAAGAGTTCAGTGTCCGATTTAATTTCATCTCTATAGACTATCTAATCTACCGCCGTGAAGTAACTGATAATATTCTCCAATCTTACCCTGTTTTGTTCATCTTCTCTGGAATGTTTTTCGTCTCACTTCTCCTCTACCAACCTTTATCTCGGGTTATCCAAAGAGCCTTGTCCAGCAAAGAAGCATTTTCTCGGCGCTGTTTAGCCGCTGCAGTTATTTTACTTTTACCGCTAGTGGTCTTTCTCACCCTTAACCAGGATTTGCGAAAGATTTCGGAAAATACCTATGTCAATGAATTAGCAAGTAATGGTCCCTATCAGTTTGTTGCAGCATTCAGGAACAATGAACTCGATTATCGGCAGTTTTATGCACTACTTCCTGAGCATGAAGCTGACATATTAATTCGGCAGGAACTTGCTGAGCCGAATAGTCGATTCATCAGTCGAGATCCTTTCGATATCCGTCGTGAAATCACCCACTCCAGTGCAGAAAAAAGATCCAATATCATCTTAATTACGGTTGAAAGTCTCAGCTCGGATTTTCTTGGCTATTTTGGGAATAGTCGACAATTAACTCCCAACCTGGATGCGCTGGTAGATAAAAGTCTTTTTTTTGATAATTTCTACGCGACAGGTACCCGAACCACACGTGGATTGGAGGCAATCACTCTATCCATCCCTCCGACTCCTGGACGCTCAATCATAAAAAGAATTGGTAGAGAAACTGATCAATGGTCATTAGGGAACATTCTGGATACGAAAGGCTATGATTCTTATTTTCTCTATGGCGGGCGTGGCTATTTCGAGAACATGAACGCTTTTTTCTCTGGAAATGGTTACCACATTGTTGATCAGTCAAGCATTCCGGCACAAGAAATCCATTTCACTAACGCTTGGGGGATGTCTGATGAAGACCTCTATGAGCAAGCGGTCAAGGTTGCGGACATTGGATCCCGGCAGGGCAAGCCATTTTTTCTCCACCTGATGACGACATCCAATCATCGCCCCTATACCTATCCAGATGGACGTATCGATATCCCCTCTAAGAGTGGTCGAGACGGTGCAGTGAAGTATACTGATTATGCTATCGGTGAATTTCTGAAACAGGCATCCAAAAAACCTTGGTTCGACAATACTATTTTTGTCATTCTTGCCGATCATCAGGCAGGGAGTGCAGGAAAACAGGTATTGCCTATCGAACGTTATCATATTCCACTCTGGATTTATGCCCCAGAACAGATACGTCCCAAAGTGGTAAGCAGTCTTTCTAGTCAGATTGATCTTGCGCCGACACTGCTTGGATTACTGAACATGAATTATCGCTCCTGTTTCTTTGGCCGCGATATTCTTCAGGCTCCCCCAGGACGAGCCTTGATTGCCAATTACCAGAACCTTGGGCTGTACGATGGGACTAGAATGGCGATTCTGAAACCTCAACAACGAGTGACCATCCAGACAAATCTTGCGGACAAGCAAATTTCAGAACATTCAGTGGGAAAAAGTGACCTGTTCATACAGAAAGCTATCAGCTATTATCAAGGAGCGGCTTATGTTTACAAAAACCGAGTCAATGCGTGGAGTGGCAGAAATTTCATCCAAAATTATGTCACCAAGGGACAACCTTAAATTTACTTTTAAAGAAAAGAATCTTGAAAATGAATGTACAAATTTCCAGAACGAAATTAATTATTCTGACTGCAGTTTTTTTGGTTCTTGCCAACAACTATAAATTTTTCATCAACACTATAGAAGTTTACCCGGTTTCTACCGGGAATATAGGCTTTTTACTTTCTACCGCCGTTGTTTTCAGTTGTTTTTTGATCCTTCTCTTCAGCCTTTTCAGTTCAAAGTTTACACTAAAGCCCTTTCTTATTTTCTCCGTACTGGTTGCATCTTTGATCAGTTATTTTGCTAACTCATATAGTGTCATTATCGATGATACGATGATTCAAAATGTTCTTGAGACAAATGCGAGTGAATCGCTCGATCTCATTAATGGTAAACTTTTTCTCTATCTGTGCTTATTGGGTATCCTCCCTTCATGGTTAATTTATAAAGTTAAAATAATCCCTAAATCTATACGGAGGAACCTTCTTTCTGCTTTAATTTCCGTCTCCATTGCCCTGCTGATTATTTTTATCGCCCTTTTTTCTTTTAGCAAATTCTACACATCTTTTTTTAGAGAGCATAAACCGTTACGTTATTATACAAATCCCACCTATGCTTTTTATTCGGTTGGAAAATACCTTGGGAGCAGGTTTGCTAGCCATGATATGCAACTAAAAGCTATCGGGCTTGATGCGAAGAAAGACGCAGAGAGTCAGGGACGTAAACTGACAATAGTTGTTGTTGGTGAAGCGGCTCGTGCGGATCGATTTTCTCTCAATGGTTATGAAAGAGAGACCAATCCTTTATTAAAGAATGAAGCGATTATTAACTTCAGTAACATGTATTCATGTGGAACAACAACTGCCATTTCAGTGCCGTGCATGTTTTCTTATTTGGATCGGAATCACTACAGCGACAAAGAAGCTAAATCGACAGAAAATATCCTGGATGTCTTAACTCACGCAGGGGTCAAGGTTTTATGGAGAGACAATAATTCAAGCTCAAAGAGTGTCGCTGACCGTGTTCTCTACGAGGACTATCGAAACCCTGAGAACAATAAAATGTGTGATGGTGAGTGTCGGGATGAAGGGATGCTGGTTGGATTACAGGATTTTATCGATGCGCAGAAAAAAGGAGATATCCTGATCGTTCTCCATCAGATGGGGAATCATGGACCAGCTTACGCAAAAAGGTATCCGAAACAATTTGAAGTGTTTACTCCCGTATGTCAAACCAATCAACTCGAAGAATGCCAGCAGGAAGAGATTGGAAATGCCTACGATAATGCAATATTGTATACAGACTATTTCCTGACCCAAACGATAGAGTTACTCAAGAAGAATGACGGAAAGTTTCAACCGGCATTGATCTATATGAGTGATCATGGTGAATCATTGGGTGAAGGTGGATTATATTTGCATGGGATGCCCTATTTTATGGCTCCGGAAGCGCAGAAACATGTGGGTGCATTGATGTGGTTCGGTGAAAGTTCAAAGCATGATATCGATATCGAAATGATTAAGAAAATATCAGGTAATGACTTCTCACATGATAATCTTTTTCACACTCTTTTAGGTCTTATGCAAGTCAAAACGACTCTGTATGAAAAAAAGAAAGATATCCTCAAAAGTTTCTGAAATTATTATCTTCTTTTCGCGTACTGATAAAAAAGGATAGGAATGCAGAAAAACACTGGTATTAAACGCATTTTATTGGCGGCTGGATATTCTGCTTCAGGATTTAAAGCTGCTTTTCAACATGAAGCCGCTTTTCGACAGGAGTTATTATTATCTGCCATTCTCACCCCGTTAGCTTTCTGGCTGGAAGTTGAACCTCTGCAGCGGCTATTGATGGTTGCAGTCCTCTTCCTGGTACTAATTGTCGAGTTACTTAATTCGGCGATTGAGGCAGTGGTTGATCGTATCGGCTCGGAACAACATGAGTTGTCAGGTCGAGCCAAGGATTTAGGCTCTGCGGCAGTGCTGGGGAGCCTTTTGCTCTCAGCCTATATCTGGGGAGAGGCATTGTGGTCATTATGGATCAAATAAGAGTGTTGGGGAGTTAGGCAATGCACATCCTTCTGGTGGAAGACGATAATAGAACCGCCCAATTCATCAAAAAAGGGTTTATGCAAGCGGGCTATGCAGTTGATCGCGCGGCAGATGGACTTGAAGGGTATTTTATGGCTCAGGATATTGCTTATGATGCTGCTGTCATTGATATCATGTTGCCAAAGCTGGATGGTCTGTCATTGATTGAACGCCTGCGCAAACAACAAATCAATACACCAATTATTGTGCTCAGTGCAAAGAAAACCGTAGATGAACGCATTTTGGGTTTACAGAAGGGTGGCGATGACTACCTGGTGAAGCCTTTTGCTTTTACTGAACTTTTAGTTCGGGTGCAAACTTTATTGCGCAGGAGTCAATCTATTGAAGAGCCGGCAAAGTTGGTTGTTGATGATTTATCCATGGATCTTGTCAGTCGGAAAGTGCAGCGTAACGGACTCAGGATAGAGCTACAACATCGGGAATTTTCTCTGTTGGAATATCTTCTGAGAAACACTGGCCGAGTTGTTTCAAAAACGATGATAATGGAACATGTTTGGGATTACAATTTCGATCCGGAAAGTAATGTTGTCGAGTCACGTATTTGCCATTTACGCGAAAAAATTGACCATTCCCAGAGCAGCAAGTTGATCCATACCGTCCGTGGTGCTGGATATGTTCTGGAAAAAAGAACAGATAATGTTTAAAACTTTGGCCTCTCGATTGACGATTCTCTATACTCTGCTATTTGCTATTCTTTCCCTGATAGTTTTTGGCACGATCAATTACAGCTTGAGAATCAACTTGCTCGATAGAATTGATCAGGAGTTTCTTGGTGACGGCAAGGAATATATTGAGATTTTTAAACAGGGTGGATTAACTGTGGTTGCTCAGGAAATCCTTTTGGAAACTGAAGGAGAAGGGGTTGATCAAGTTTTTATCCGTGTCTATTCTCCTGATCTGAAAATTATCGAAACCTCTGACATGGAGACATGGAAAGACCTGCCCGAATATTCTCCTCTTCTTGAGAATTTAGATCATGAACGGTTTGATACGGTGTCACTGTCCGCACATTCAGGGCGTGTGAGAGTATTATACCAGCCACTGGGGGGTGGTTATATTCTCCAATCTGGAACTCTTCTCACTTTTGATGAAATGCTTCTGGCCAATTTTCAACGAGTCTTTAGTTTTGCTTTTTCTATCATGTTGGTATCTGGCATTCTCATTGGTTCATATATCTCCAAACGAGCCCTTGCTGGAGTGCAGAGAGTGAAAGAAACAGCAGATCAAATCAGCCGGGGTAACCTTTCACAGGTCATCTCTTTTCATGACCAAACAGAAGAGGTTAATGACTTAATCTCCTCAATTAATCGCATGCAGTCTAAAATACAAACTTTAATTAAAGAGTTGCAGGATGTTACCAATAATATTGCTCACGACTTACGGAGTCCAGTCACCCGTATCAGGGGGCTGACTGAAACAACATTAAGCGGGGGGCAATCTCTTGATGAATATCAAAGCATGTCGGGAGCTGTTATTGAAGAGTGTGACAGCCTTGTCGGGATGATTAATACGATGCTCGAAATTGCGGAAACCGATGCCGGAGTCACTCCCCTTGATAGAAAACCGGTGAATATTTCTGAAATTATTAGAGATGTTGCTGAACTCTATTCTCCCGTTGCTGAGGATAAACAGATCACTATTTCCCTGAAAATAGTCAATGATCCTTTAATCATCTTAGGCGATCGAAGTCGGCTTCAGCGTGCTTTTGCCAATTTATTAGATAACGCTTTGAAGTTTACACAAAAGGGGGGGCATGTGTCTCTTAATACAAAAATAGAGAACCATCATGTACAAATAACTGTTGCTGATAGTGGATTGGGAATCGCGACAGAAGATCTTCCCCATGTATGGGAACGCTTTTATCGGGCAGATGGCAGTCGTTCTGCCCCTGGGACAGGTCTTGGTCTGAGTCTGGTGCAATCAATTATTTTGGCTCATGGCGGAAAAATTGACATAACAAGTCAAGAAAGTGCCGGAACTCAAGTGACGGTGTGCATCGATATGGTCGATGCTTGATGATCTCGCAAAAAGTCATTAGACGGCTAAGCAAAAATTTCGCTCTACAAAACGGAGTGGTTCTTCGAGGGTGAAGGCATATGATGTAGTATGTCGAGATCGTGAAAAATCGCTGCAACGCCGGAGTGCAGATTTTTTTGTGATGCCATCATGCTTGATACCTTTGGAGCTTATAAATAGGGCGAAAATAACCTGCAAAAAGAATCCCGCAAACGGATTGGCAGGGAGCGTTTATCCATATCCTCAATGGAAATTTCACGAGCTAGCTCACGAGAGTGGTCAAAGTGGTCTATCAGTTCCTCAACTGTTTCAGTATCAAAAACCTCTACGTTAAATTCAAAGTTCAACCGGAGACTGCGTGGATCCAGATTTGCAGATCCTACCAAGGCATATTCATCATCGATCAACAGGAGTTTACTATGAATAAAGGGGGGTGGTTGGAAATAAATATGAGTATTATATTCAAGTAATTCAAACAGCAACGCATTTGAAGCCCAGGCAACGTAGGGGAGATTGTTCTGCTGGGGGAGGAGAATATCAACCCGAACACCACGCAGTGAGGCAGTATTGATGGCGGTCAGTTGGGCACGGTTTGGAATAAAATAGGGGGTCATAATCCGGATATGGGACTTTGCGCAGGAGAGGGCACCGACCAGAATCCAGTTGAGCGTCTCGTGCCGTTCATTGGGGCCAGCACTGATTCCACGACAACAGGCTTTTCCTGCCGTAGGGGGGTGAGACCACTCACGCGGTTCCCGATCTTCTTTTGTCGCATAATGCCAATCTTCCATAAAAGCATCACGTAATTGTTCACAAATTGGCCCTTCAAGGCGAAAGTGAATATCAACGATCCGGTGTGGGTTGCTTTTGTCCAGAGCCATATGTCGATCACGGATATTCATTCCCCCGGTAAAGCTGTATTTATTGTCAACAATCAATAACTTGCGATGGTTCCGTAAATTAAAGTACAGAGAACCAAACAGGGTAAAGGGGAGGAAATTCGTGGCTTTAACTTTGGTTCCATAAAATTTACGGCGTACTTTTTTAAAAGAATACAGCTCACCGAAGCCATCTATCAACACCCTGACATCAACACCTCTTTCAGCCGCAGCAATTAATTTCCGGGTAAACTGCAGGCCGATCTGGTCAGGCTTTAATATATAGCTAGATAGAAAAATTGATTCCTTTGCTTTATCTATGGCTTCCAGCATGGCAGGGTAGGTTTGCTCCCCATTGTAAAGAACCTTGATTTTA